>JBBISN010000020.1:0-26450 GCA_037441265.1 Nitrososphaera sp.
AAATCGTTTACATCGACCCAGAGCACCTTCTTATCTTGCTGGCTGGAAACGGCGCTGGGTATTACTGCAAGAATCAGGACAGCGGCTGCAAGCAAAACATTTCTGGACTTGGATTGGCCGGATAATCTAGTCATCATCAGCCTCCGTCATTGCGCTTCCGTTTCCCGTCCCGGGTTTGGTTCTTCTTGTTTTTTCTTTTCTCCCTTCTTGCTTTCAACCAGGTTCAGGAACTCTTGTCTAACGATTTCCCTTATCTTGTCATGGTCGAATTGCGAAGCCGTCGGCATTCTTTGTTTGATGATCCCAAGCAAGGGTCCAAGTTCTGTCGAGTCCCCGCCGGTTACAACGATCATGTTCTTCTCCCTTGCAATTTCCGTCCATGTCTGTAGTTCCCGCAGCCGCATGGCGGCCATGTTCTTGATGTAAAAGTCTGCCGCCTGCGCCATCTTCTCGGCGGCCGTCAGCTCGCCTTCTGCTATTATTATCCTGCCCCTCTTTTCTCTTTCTGCCTCGGCCTGCTTGGCTATGGCCCTGTGCATGTTTTCAGGCAGCGAGACGTCCCTTAACGCCACGGAGCTTACCTTCACGCCCCACGGGTCGGTGGCAGAGTCCAGAATCACCTGCATCCTTTTGTTTATCTCCTCTCTTTTTGAGAGTATGTCGTCAAAGTTTGTCTGCCCTATCAGGTCCCTTAGCGTGGTCTGGGACATCAGGCTTGACGCGACAAGGTAGTTGTTCACCTTGACGACAGCGTTGTTCGGATCGTTTACCCGCAGATAGACTACAGCATCAACATCGACGGTAACGTTGTCCAGGGTGATTATCTTTTGTTTGGGAACATCAAGAGTGACAACCCGCAGGTCAACCTTTACCGCCCGGTCTATGAAAGGAACAAGTATTATCAGGCCTGGACCCCTTGCGCCGACCAGCCTTCCGAGCCTAAAGACAACGGCTCTTTCGTATTCCCTTATGATCCTGATCGAAGTTGCGATTATTACAAGAATCACAATTACGGCTACCGCTACGCCGATAATCTCTGCCAGCGACAGCTGCAGGAGCAATGATTCCACGATATGTATTGGTTATTTGAATATTTAACATTGAACCTGTGTACTTGCAAAATGATGATTCTAATTGATTAAAAATGTAATACAGATAAAACCTGTCATGATAATCTCAAAAAATTAAGGGGACAGGTCAGCTAGTTTTTGGTTCTTCTTTTGCCGCTGTTTTGGAACTTTCCTTTTTTTTAACATCCGCTGTATCGGCAGCACCGTTTTTGGCGGCCTTTATGGCCTCGATGCACGCTGCCTTGATGTCCTCATAAGCAGTCACGCTCAGGATCTCCTCCAGTGAGGGGATCGCTTCTTCGCCGCGGGATGACAATTCTCTTATGGCCGTCTTCTTTTCTTCCGCACTGTCTGACCATTTGGCTGCTATTTTCAGCTCATAGAATGTCTTGGCGTTGGACAATATTTGATCGACCCATGTTATAATGGGCAAAGTAGTATTTATTGGAGCTGCAAAAAATGTGGACCGCAGCGTCCAAGGCGGCTGTTGACAGGAATATCACGGCTAGCATCTAAATACAAAAAAAGAGAAGGTAGGGGATACTGGTGATTCAGCTACCATCCATTTTGCCAGTGGTGGAATTGGCCCATGCCGCCCCAGTGTCCGAATCCCTTGCCGAATCCATGCATGAAGCTTCCCTGCATGAAACCATCTTCTCCAGGCTGGAATTCGTCCGAGGTGTACAGCACGCTTCCATTGCCGGCGTCGATTATCACCATCTTGCCCGTGTTGGTGTCTGTGTTAACTACAAAAAACGTGTACACCAGGTATCCTTGCACCACGCCAAGATGTCCGCCTACTACCCTGCCGTTGGTTACCTGTTGCTGGGCAGTGTCAGCAGCCGCGGTAAAGGAGACTTTTAGATTTTCGTTAATAAAGCTCTTCATCTGGTCCCTTACGTTTACCGAGCCGGTGATCTGCGGCATTCCGTTTTGCTTCTGCGTGTCAGCCTGCGCGCTTGCCACTGATGCGACCGTGGCCAACGAAAGCACGCCAACTGCGACGATGGCAGCGGCTATCACCAGTCTTCTGTTGGTGAATTGTGGCTTTATCACAGGTATAATGATGATGCAAATTATATTAACCGTTGTTGACTATTGATAGGTAACAAAGTTACCTGATAGTTTCTGGTTTAACTATTTCCTTGCAAGAACTTAGGCAACGCCCCTAGCATGAAACCCATTACAACGATGCGACAGATCCTCCGGGCTGGTCAAGTCATTTCATCACCATCATGGTCTGGGTGGCCTTGATCTTTTCAATTCTCCTCACGCGCCGGTTGATGATGTCCCGCAAACCAGCCTCGGTGTCGGCCTTGATCTTTATGATTATGTCAAATGTGGAGCCGTAGATCTGGCTGGCCTCCTGGACGCCGGATACAGTGCAAAGCTCATCGATGACGGCATGCTCGCACCCAAGCTCGCAGCTGATAAGGACGTATGCTGTCGGCATTTACCTGTCATGCTCCCTCCGGGTGCTGCATCTTTTGCCATAGCGATTCTATTTCGTTTGCCAGTGCGAAATCCCGCTCTGTGATTCGCTGAACGTCAAAGGATATGGAGGATACCTTGACCGTCCTCCAGATTATGGTGATGACGGGATGGTGGTCGCGCTGCTCTGCTATCTTTGCAACCTCGTTTACGAATTCCATGGCCTGCCGGAATGTGGAAAAGTTAAAAGTCTTGACTATCCTGCCGTCTTTGAGGCTCCACTGGCTGTCCAGCTGGCCGATCCTTACTGCTACCTCTTCATCGGACAAAAGCATCAATCTATAATATGCATGAGCAATAAATTAAGCAGTCGTTTTCAAAAGCCGTGCCCGGCTAAACGAAATTCGGCTGAATGTCAGTTTGTGCAGACGTTTTTTGCAGCTACGAATTGGTTAAATATTAGAACGTGGATAATATGTCAGGGAAAAAATCGCAACCCGGCAAAGGTGGTGATTTTCCGATCAGCGTTGGAGATCAAGTAAAGGCTTGGTCTGTCAAGGAGTCGGAAGACGTTGATGCACACCATCAAGCAGAGTGACCTGCTAATAACAGATCACAAAGTCATGGACGCATCAATGCGGGCCAACTAAGATAGTGAAGGACCTCACTGCTCGTGAACACTAGGCGAGAAAGCCACATCGCCGCTGAAAACGTTGCGACTTTCCCCTGTTTTCTAATCGCCTTCAGCAATAATCTCGTGCCAGCATGGTGGGCAGATGGACGTGTCGTCAACCAGCTTTTGCTCAAAGGTGCGTTCCGACAGCCTGAAGGTGGCGGCGCATATGACGCACGATAAGATTGTGGCGGTTTTTTCTTCCGTCCCGTTGGGCAGATCCTTGTCTTTGCCGTGATGCGGCCTCTTTAGACTGCTAGCCATTGAGTATATTTCTCAATTCGCCATTAAAAACTAGATGGTCGCCTTAAAGCTCCCCCAGCCTCTTGTTGACCGAGTCAAGGTTCTGTTCAAGGAATTTCTTGTACGCCAGTAGGAGCTTTTTCTGCTCGGCCTTTGCCACGTCGTCTATCCGGTCAAGCATGTATTCCATTTCCCGCGAAATGTTGCTGATGTGATCGTCAAGTGCAATTCTTTCCTCAATTGCCCCGGGTACCGAATGTATCAGGTCCTTGACCGTCTCGGCCGCCTGCCTGGTCTTTAAAGAAATCTTTTCAAAGTCGCCCTTCCCGTCAGAATCTGTTTTTTTCTTTCGCTCGGTCATGCAATAAAAATAGTCAGCGGTTGCTAATTAATTTTTGAGCTGGATTATTCGACCTCTCCGTAATGGAGGGTCCTCATGTGCTCGTCTCTTTCCTGCAGGTCTACAAAGTTCACCTGACAAATGTCGCATGAATACCTTTTTTCCGGCTTTGCTTTGAAACGTTCCAGGAACCCAAGTCCCATGATGGTATAATGCATGTAAAATATTTAAATGATAGCTTGAAAAATGCAGAAGCCTTGCACAGACGAACGATAATCGTCATTAATTTTTCAAAAATTAGCATACAATAACTGATTTTCTCATACTTTGAGTCAAACGGATGTTGCCTGCACGTCTGCCTTGTTGTCTTCCCGGGAATGAAGGTATTCCTTTAGAAAATTCTCCTTGATGGCGCTGATCAAATTCTGGAGTTCCGAAGTGTCGTTGAACTCGTTTACCCGGATGGTGCTCAGGCCAAGCGATTCCAGCTCAACAAGCAGGTAAGATTGTTCATGGGACCTTGCCTGCAGGTGGTTCTTGGACATCGTCTATAATACGACGGTCTACTATATACGCTGGTTGGTTTGAGTCAAAAATTGCGGCTACTTTCTTTTCATTTCCTGAACCCTGCGGATGGTCCTTTCTTTTTCTTCGTTGAGCTCGTCGGCGGTGATGCCCCTGGCCAGGATTATGACGCTTTCCTGCTCCTCGCTATCGCCTTCCGTGAATACTGCCGCATACGGGGAATTCCTCAGAGTCTGGCCAACAGAGTCATCGCCTGAAGGCACTGAAAGCACCATCTCCTTTAGTGGGATCACCGAGCCAAAGTCGTCGATGTCAAGTTTGGTGACACTGGCCCTGTCTTACCGGATGCTGTTTACTTTTACCAGCATTGCTATTATATGCACAAAGTGCCTATTAGGCATTAGCTGCACGTCAAGCGTCTGATTGCTTGTGCATCTTAAAGCGCCGGTTTATCTGGTCCCTTGAATTCTCTCCAAAGTCTACAGGGCCGTCTTTCTGCCATGCGATGTACTCCCACTTCCATAACCGGTGGTTGGTGTCGTGCTCTGCCATGGCATGGTTTGACGTGTTTACAAATATGATGGGGTGCCGGCCGTTTCCAAAGTAATACTTGATGGTGACGTCGCGCTTGTCTATGTGGATGGAATCCTTCTGGATGTTGTTGTCGCCGCTGTATATCTTCGGAAAATCTAACAGCCCCGGCTCGCCATCTTTTGCAGAGATTAAGAAACTTTCAACGTCGATGCGGCGGCCATAGAGCAGGAGCCTGAGCCATTCATAGAGCCTGTTTGCCAGGGCGTGCTGGCGCAGCTGCTCGTTGTTGAACAGCATCGTGACCTGGATGGTCTTGGGCCGGTTCTGCTCGTCGTATTCAGATACGTGGCAGTGAACCTCCCTGACAAAGTTGTCCCACGAGTCTATGGCAGGCTGGTAAACCACCGGGACTATTTTTCTGCCTGTCTCGTTGTCGTCGTCTGCGTCAACGTTGAAAAAATCCTTCCCAGAAAGATCTGCTGGATCGCCGGCTGAATCCATGATCTCGTGGTAGATCCTGCAGACCTCGCTGTCCCTGATGTCCCCGTCTTCCTTCCACTGCCAGATGCTGTGGCTGCCGTCCAGCCTGACAATCCAGCGCAGCCGGTACTGACCGTATTCCTGTTCCAGGTTGTCCAGGGGTTCTAGGCACCCTTCTTCTTCCGGCGCTTTGATGTTTTTCCAGTCCACGTCAAAGCCCAGCATGTACCTGATGGTTACGTCCTTTCTCCTGTATTCGCTGTGCACAGACTTTTTACTGCGAATCACCACCTTGACGCTGCCTTCGTCTTTTCTGACCCATGACACGTTGCAGTTGCTCCAGTTCCACACCTGCGGCCTTCCAGTCCAGACAAAGATCTTCTTTTCACCCACGGTCTCTGTCATGTACCTGTCTTCTATATGTGAAAACCAGATGGGGGACTCTTTTTCTTCTGACACTGGGTATTCCTCTTAAATCAATTTAGTACCAATGAGCAAGAAGAATAACATTTCCCCTGATCACAGGATTGGTAATATCCAGATGAAAAGTCGACGAAAACACATGCTTTAACAATCCGAACTTGATATGTGCCGTCTTGGCATTGTGCATGAATACAAACCCCATCCCGTTGTATACGTGCGACAAATCGCAATCCCTCTGTCACATCCTTAACACATTCCATCGCCCTTTCTGCAAGGCTTTTCTTTTAGGGTGTATAGAACGGAATATGCAGTCTGTGTTCTAGTCCCAACATACGACATGCTCCAGGGTACCAACTGTCGCTACTTGGGCATCAGATTGTCCTACTCCCGTACCGAAACCCTCACGCTGTGCAGCTACGGACATAAAAGCGGGAAGAACAGAAGCTGTTGCGTAGTCAGCAGAGGATCTTTATCAATAGACAGTCATTATATGGACATTCACATAATCCGGTAATCTGCTTCATGGTAGAAAGTCGTGTGGGTTATGGTTACGTAATTCCGTATAAATCAATAATAGTTGGTGCAGGCTAGAATCGTATGAGGCGTTAAATTTATGGATAGTAACAAAAATCCATCAATTGAAGAGATTCTTGCAACCCTGGCTCCGAAAGCATTTGACTTGAAATATTTTAAATTCAGTCCGAGCCCGGAGTTGCTTTTCTTTGTTGCTTACATAAAGTTTGGCGCATCTAAAGATGATTTTGCGGATTTGATACGAAATATGAAAATGGTCCCTTATTTTAGCGGCAGGAATACCAGTGGGCTCTTACCAGCTGCTTGGAAGGCTTTGCATGATCTGAACATCGAGTGGTGGGATCCAACCGACAATAATCCGGCTGATTCCGCTGCTAAGCCTTTTGGCCAGAATGGATGGATTATTGCAAAACACGAACGCGAACATGTTTACATGATCATTACAGACACCGATATCGAAGGAAATGCAACATAACAATCGACAGAATGGTTGTTTGTAATACCTGGATGAATATTTCGGTATCTGCCAATCATGAGGATAAAAGAATCTTCCTGAGAAATTTACGTACTGGTCAGCAATACTGCTGGTCCGGACCAACAGATTACCCCCTTCTTGGCCAGAGCATCAACTACGACAGGCGCGTGGAGAACAACTTGTCTCAGCGTATCGGGCTGCGCGGCCGGGATGGCGGTATCTCGGCAGTGCCGCTGAACTTCATGTGCTCGACCATGTCTACTACAGACCCGTCGCCCTTGGCAAGGCTTGTGAAGCCCTTCCCCTCAAGTTTGACCATGCTCCAAAAAGTCTTTAGAACCAATTCCTGCAGGCTTTTCATCTTGTCTGCAAACTCGGTTTGCGAGCCGGGAAGGATGATGCCTGGAAGCTGGCTGTAGACGTCGCTGACTTGCATGAATACGTCCCTGCGCTGTTCTGGCTCTGACGAGATGAACGCTATTCTTTCTGCCAGCT
Source organism: Nitrososphaera sp. (assembly GCA_037441265.1). Classification (GTDB taxonomy): domain Archaea; phylum Thermoproteota; class Nitrososphaeria; order Nitrososphaerales; family Nitrososphaeraceae; genus Nitrososphaera. The sequence continues at coordinate 7,224 of JBBISN010000020.1, forward strand.
TTTCGCTATGGTGGTCGTGCTTGTCGTCAAGAACCATGGCGTCCAGGGCAGAGCAGAGAAGGATGTACCTTGCCTCCTGGGTCTTTGAGGACGTGGCCGCACCAAACAGCCGGGTGGCAGTCCTCAGCCGGCCCAGGATCTCGTTGTCCCTGCCAGCCGTCAGGATCTCGTTTAACGCGGTGATCTTTTCATCATGGGCAGGGTTGTATGCCTTGGAACCTGGCAGGATATCGTACTCGCCGTGTATCGGGCCGCGCATGGTCTGCGGCGGCTTGCTTTCCAGCTCCATATAGTACTCGGTGGCCACAAAATCATCCTGGTATGTCATGCGCAGCACGTCCAATGACTGCTCGACTTTGTCCTCTGCTTCCCTTGCAGCCTTAAACTGGCCGGATGCCTTTGTCATGACTTCAAGGAACATGGCCTGCTTTCTGCTTTCCAGGTACCTTTCCACGTCGCCCCAGATGCCTTTGTAGAGCTGGAAGTTGTTTATCCAGGTCATCTCAAACCCCCTCTGGATGTTTCTGGCCAGGTTGCCAAAACTCATCCCTACGCCAAAGCCTACCTTGTAGTTGTCAGGGAAGCTGACCGTCTGGTTTATGGGATAATAGAAATGGTATTCCTTTGGAGCCAAAAAGTCCCTCACGTATGCGGCCAGCGTGTCCGCGTTACTGGGATCTATCCTGAAATATTTGCTTGCTATCAATAGCGCCTGATCCACGTCCGTGTAGCTCAGCATGTTCCTGAACTCGGCTGACTGGTCGGCTACCATGACAATCTTTTCGCAGATCTCAGACCGTCTGGACTGGGGAGCCTGCAGGGCTTCATTGAATAACCCGATGATTTCATCTACTGCCATGATGTGATCCGGTAAGCAATGAGGTAATTAAGTAAATCGCTTTAGGGTTCTTTTAGGTTATCATCGGCTAGCACGAAATCTTATGTTAACTGTCATCGGCTAAAAGTCGAGAAGTAACCCTGTTCTGCAAGTTGCTGTCAAGAATCGTCTGATGGACGTTTGCCTCATTAATCCATAATCCGACATTTATTGAACAGTGTCCTCTTGAATAGAGAAACTCATCGAAGGCAGGATCCGCCTAAATCAACCTGCTCTCATATGTTAAATACGTTGTTTGATCCTGCGGCCCTAACATGTGAGCCGCAACTCCCGGACGAGTCGATGCTACGCGCATCCAGTTCGCTGGCAATCAGCTTGACTCTTTTCCAAGGCCAAGCCTGAATGTCCAAAAGATAAATCTGCCAAAGTATCTCCGGAAAAAGTATATCCCGACAGGCAACAGAAACTGCTGCACCACGACTGGGTCTGCCAACAACCTTGCGAGGTCCAGCTGGGCAAGATACGTCTGCATGCTGGAAAGATGGGGAAAAGTTAGAAAATAGAGATCTGCAAGTGTCGCCGCAGCCCCGGCTGGCACCATTATCGCTCTGATCAGACGAATGGTATCTTTGATTGTGCGGACAAATCCAAAAAGGCGATACTTGCAAAACCTGTTTACCAGGGAAACGTTCGCGGCCTGAATATCCAGCAACACCTTCATCTGAGATCTGAGATCCGGCCTGAGGACTGTGAGTACGTCGGCATCCGGCTCGATGGTGGTTCTTGCCATGGGCTTCTTGCTGCTGTCAACCGTCAACACAGTCAACCCTTTCCAGGCAGTTTCCGTAACCAGGATAACGTTCTGGACACGCTCGCTGAATTTTCCTTTCGACTCCCGTATCATGCGGTCATAGCCTTTTTTATCAAATGACCGGACTTGCTTTGCATACTCTTCCATCAGGCCTTTGAATTCCGTGTCGCCATCAAGTTGCTGAAGGTCCGTGATCTCCTTTCCGTTTCTGGAGAAATTGATTTCAGATACAAAATCCTGCCTTCCCTTGTTCTGCTTTGCCGAGATGACTACTTTCATTTCAAGCGAACCCTTTCTAAGATCTAACTTTAGCTCCCTTTCATTGCCGGACAACTCTATGCCTTGCAACGTTTTAGCTACCATCCCGTTTGGATGTCAGCATCTTGACTACGTCGACGTCGACTTCTTTGTTCCCCATAATTGCGCCCACCATGGCCGTCAGTTCAAGTACGAATCCCAGGAAATAATGCCAGTTCTCTACCGAGGTCTTGATGCTCATCTTGTGCATTTCCATGGCCTCCTGGCTCATGGGCAGCGGCTTGCCGTCCTCGCCGCGGAGAAGGAACAAGATATCGCCATCCAGTTCCAAGCGCGTTCGTGCAAGGATCATGACGTTGTCTGGAATTTTTAACATGTCTTCTTGGGTTATGCCTTCCTTTTCTGCGTTCTCTGGTAGTTTTGCCCTCCTTAGACCCTGGAGGATATCCCACGCTTCGCCGTCTATGTGTCCGTCTACCTTGTCTGACACGCCGGTTATTATCTCCATGTAACTCAGGTCTTCAACTTCCTTCTCCATAGTTTCAGTGATCCTTTTCCAAACGTTCCCAAAAAAAGAAGAGCCATCAGAGTTCGCCATAGCCTGAAAGAGGCAGTTTCTTATTATTTAAGGCTTGAGTACAAACAAGCATGAAAAACCAGAAATAACATAAGACGTTATAATATTTGCATCGATCTTTGCTTAAACATTCTTTTCTTTGCACTGATTTCTATAGTAGACAAAATGTTTATTACCTAATATTCAATACGACAGTCTAATGTCCGAAAAGACTCCGCAACAATGGTTTGACGATATCAAAAAAAGCCTCCAAACCCAGTTTGAGGACATTACAAACATCGAAGTCATAACTGCCGTAGCAGAGGACATCACACCGCCGCCGGGGCAAATAACCGATATGGAAGAATTAAAAAAAGTTACAGTCAAAAACATCTCATACTATGCCAGGACGACCATGCAACTGGACGGGGATATCTATACTCTGTTGCCGTCCGGAACGGATCTGCAGCTCAGAGAACAGGTTTTGGAGATCCATAAAGAAAATACCAAAGCCGCCGTGGAAAACTGGAATAATCTTGCCAGAGTGTCGTTCACAGGAGTCATAATTGTCGCGGGAATGCTTGGGGCGATCAACAAAGATCAAGAAAAGAGCTTTATCAACCTCATATCGCAATTCGGCCTGAAAAGCAAAACAGAGTAGCAAATCTGCTTCCTCTTTCACTTTTTGAACCAATGATGTAAGTCGTGGCTCAGAGTGCAAAAACACATCATGTTTTGGTCAGTTCCGTCTAGACTCCTCATCGCCAAAAGAGATCGGCTTTAACCGGATTAAAAAAGTAGCAGCCACGTGCATTCCAATTTCTTATTATGTTAGTTGTTAGAATATAGTGCATGTCAGTCCAGATAGGCAAAGTCAAGGGAATACCCATCCGCCTGCACTTCACCCTGATCATCGCGTTTTTCCTGATATCCTGGATGCTTGCGACGAGCTTTATGCCCAGCTACTTTCCCAACCTTGCAGACACCGATTACTGGATAATGGGGATACTAGGATCCGTCATCCTCTTCATCTCCGTGCTGGTGCACGAGCTGGCGCACTGCGCGCTGGCAATACGGTACGGCGTGCAGGTCAGAGAAATAGTGCTGTTCCTTTTTGGCGGCGTTTCAGACATTACTTCAGAACTGAAGGATTACCGAAAGGAGCTCAAGATGGCCCTGGCCGGCCCGCTGACAAGTTTTGCCATCTCGGCGGCCCTTGCGCTCCCATGGTGGATAGTTTCAAACGTTACGCCAGCTCCCGGAATCCTAGAAGGCGTGCTGTTTTACGGCGCGCTGACCAACGCCGCCCTGGGAGCATTCAACCTTATTCCTGCCTTCCCATCCGACGGGGGCAGGGTACTTCGCGCCGCGCTCATGCGGAAAAAGAAGGACTACAACGAGGCCACCCGGATCGCCGCCAAGGTGGGAATCGGCATATCCTACGTCTTTATGGCGGTGGGCTTTCTAACCATCCTTGCCGGCTCGTTTATCGGCGGCATCTGGATACTGCTGATAGGCTGGTTTCTGATGACCGGAGCGCAATCCTACCTGGCGCAGATCCAGGTGTCGTCGGTCCTGTCAAGGACGGCCGTCAGGGACATCATGAACACCAACGTGATAGCAGTCAGGCCCGACATGACGATAGCAGGCCTGCTGGACGGGTTTTTTGGCAAGTACATGAAGAGCACCTTTCCGGTGGTTGACGAGCAGGGCATGCTTCTGGGGGCCGTGACCCTGAAGCGAGTTCTGGAAATTCCAGAAGGCAGGCGGCAATCCGTAACTGCAGAACAAGTCTTGATACCAAAAGACGATCTTGTGGTGATGGGGCCCGATGAAAAGGCCGATGCGGCGCTGATGAAGATGACCGGCAAGCGCCTGGGCAAGATCATGGTCTGCGACGACCATGGCCGGCTGGTGGGGCTGGTAAGCAAGACTGACATCCTAAACGTGGAAATGGAGCGGCAGGAATACGCCAGCGTCATAAGCAAGTCTGCAGAAAAGTAGATAATCAAATTAAAGCGAGCCCCGTAATACTAGCAATGGTTGACAGAACCCAGGAGATACGGGAGAAGGTGACCACCTGGCTTGCAGAAGAGAATATTCGGTTTAAAGAAAAGACGGATCCGGGAACGCGGCTGCTTCTGGATCTGTACATGAACGGTTTTTCCATACATTTGGTACAGCGCAAAGAAACGGCCGACAGCATATTTCTTGCCATGGCCATCGCGCTCCCCGACGCGCAGGCTGAGCACTTTAACCACCTGGACGAAGCCAGCAAGCAGAAATGCATCACGGACCTGATAAGCGTCTTTGCAGGCAACAGCGGCCTGGCCGGTTTTGAGCTTTTACCAAACGGCACGTACGATTTCCGGCAGATGACGGTCACGACAAAGCAGATATTTTATGACGGCCTGACAAAGGACCGGCTCTTCTCAAGTGTTGCCGACCTGTTTCGGGCCTTTGCCGGCATCAGCATGGTGCTGGGATTCCATACCGGCGTGATGACGCCCATAAAGCCAGCCGGCCAGCATTTTTACGGATAGATTCTGCAAAATCTGGATTTATGATAGTGGGCCCTTTGTACCCTCTCATAATACTTCATAACGAATAGCATTTAGCCTATCAAGTATATAGTGACATAGTAACTATGGCCAAACATAATGCTGGCGTGATATGTCTCTGCCCTCTTGAAGGAATCATTGACATAATCAGCAAAAAGTGGGCTCTCCTGATTGTAAATGAAATCGGCAATCACAGGCGGATCAGGTACAATGATTTGATGAAGGAGATACACGGGATAAGTCCAAAGATGCTCGCCGATACACTTAAGGAACTGGTCAAACACAACCTTGTAAAACGGGAGGCCTTCAACGAGATTCCGCCCAGAGTTGATTATATTTTAACAAAGGATGGCGAGGATCTCAGGCAAGCTATCATTCCCATACTGCAGTGGGCACTGGCAAAGAAAGGAACTGTTATAGCCCATTGCTCATGTACCATGATACCAAAGGGTAAAAGGATAGAAAAGGAAGACATCTCCTAACTTTCGTCAAAGTGACTATTGAGCCGGAAACTCTCCTTCTTAAATATCGGTCAAACGTAGAATGATCGTGCTTTGCTGCGCAGGCCTGTTCGCCGGGGCAATGGCAGGAGCCTACCTAGGAATACCTTGGGTCTCTTTTGTCACAATTCCCTTAGGAGCGGCTGACGGCCTCCTGGCCGACATAAAGCTATTCCGCGCCGTTCAGAAGAGAAACAGGTCAATGGAACAGCAATCTGCCGTGGATCAGCCTTGCTGTGCTATTTTAAGACTTAAGAAAAGGCATGATCAGAAAGTCGCTGAAAACTATGTTCAAGCATAGTTACTATATCACTATAAACTGCATATCTTAAATACTATAAATTTGATAGTAATAATGCAATGTGTGATTGTTGTTGCGGAAACAAAATGGACGGAAAAGAGTCTGAGAAGAAGGTAGACGAAATACTGGAGCAAGTCAGGCAGACGCGCAAGAAGCAAAAGGCGGAATAATTGAGATGACTTTTCAGACCGAACTATTTTTTATCATCGTGTTGAAATAAGAAGGGAATGTCATGAAGGATAGTTACGACCTGATAATCATAGGCGGAGGGGCCGCCGCGTTCAGTGCCGCAATAAAGGCCAATTCGCGTGGCGTCAGAACGGCCATGATCGAGCGCGGCACGCTGGGCGGCACGTGTGTTAATGTAGGCTGTGTGCCGAGCAAGAACCTTCTTGCAGTAGGCGAATATCTCCATTCTTCAAGGAATCCTTTATATCATTCGGTAAAGCCCTGCAACGCCGATTTTGACTTTTCATTGACCATTCGGGAAAAAAATAAGCTTGTTAGCAATCTTCGGAAACAAAAGTACAGAGATGTTCTGGAATCCCTGGAACATGTCAGGCTCATTGAAGGAAGCGCGGCTTTTGTTTCGAAGAACCAAGTGAAGGTGGATGGCAAGGTTCTCTCTGGAAAGAAATTCATCGTGGCCACCGGCTCTTCAGCTTCTATCCCGAATTTCAGAGGGATAGAGAACGTCGGCTACCTCACGAATATCGAGGCACTTTCTCCCAAAGTAAAACCGTCTTCGGTGATAGTTGTAGGAGGAAGGGCACTCGGACTAGAGTTTGCCCAGATGTATGCTCGATTTGGTACCAAGGTTACTCTGCTGCAAAGAAGTGAAAGGATAATCCCCAAACACGAGCCAGAAGTTTCGCAGGGTCTACACCGCTATCTTGCTGAAGAAGGAATAGAAATTGTCAATGGTGTGAACGTGCAGGAGGTCTGGCAGAAGGACGGGAACAGGCTTGTCAGAGCATCGGTGAATGGAAAGGAACAAGTTTTTGAAACAGAGCAATTACTTATGGCAACTGGCAGAAGGCCCAATACTACAGATTTACATCTGGAGAATGCGGGTGTGAAACTAAGAAAGGACGGAGCCATAGTTGTTAACTCTGAAATGCGTACCTCTGCACCTCACATATGGGCTGGAGGAGACGTTGTTGGGGAACCAATGCTTGAAACGCTGGCGGCAAAGGCAGGCGCTACTGCTGCTGAAAATGCTCTCAGGGGCAGTCACAAGAAGATCGACTTGCTGTCTGTTCCATCGGCTATCTTTACATCACCTCAAGTAGCCTCTGTCGGAATAACGGAAGAGCAGATGATGAAGAAATACGGTTATTGCTCATGCCGCACTCTATTGATGAAGGATGTGCCAAAGGCTCTCACTGTCAATGATACAAAGGGCCTGATAAAGATGGCAGTCGATCCAAAGAAGAATAATCGCGTTGTAGGTGTGCATATATTGGCAAGCATTGCAGCAGATATGATCCACGAAGCTGTTATGGTTGTGAAGTATAGATTGACCATTGATGATATTATCGATACTGTTCACGTATTTCCGACTATGAGCGAGGCGATCAAGCTGGTAGCAACTTCATTTAAGCAAGATGTAGGAAAGCTGTCATGCTGTGCAGAATAGATGGTTAGAAAAATTTACTATTAGTGTCAAATATTACTTCTTCTTATCTTATTTTGCAATGAGGCGCCTATTTTTTGCAACAGCCAGATCAGCAGCAATAACGGTGTCGGCAGGCGTGTTACTAGTCGCTGCAATTGTAACACCCACTATCGCCTTTGCGGAAAAGCCAACGACGGTTCACATCAATGGTCAGGTTAGTATTGGAGACGTTGTTGTGGAAGTTCAGGCAAATGCCAAAGGAAGCCCTACGGCATTATCTGGAAGGGGCATGGATACTCCAGTTCATAGCGGATCAGATTTCGTCCCGGGAGAATGCACCTTTCCACTTGAAGGATCTATATCAGGCGACATCATAACACTGACAGGTGTTGTTACCCAAGCCAGCAACCCGGATGATTTAGGAACCCTTGTCGCCGTTATCGCCGATTCATCTACAGGAGAGATCGAATTTGACTTCGGACCATTCGTCCTGACAGGTACAGGAAACGTGGTAGTAAACTAGCTGATTAAAGAGAAAAAGATGGTAATATCTTCCCCTTTCTTTTTTGAATTGTCGCAAACCAGACCTTATGCCGTATAGCAAATTCCACATTTAGATTTGTATCTGTACCCACGACCAAATCCAAGTGCAAGTACAGCAACAATGGCCGTCCAAGTAACCCGTGCTGGTGCGCTTACTATCCCCATCGTCTCCAGAGGTGCCAAGACGCCAAGTACCAGGAATCCTGACCTTGTAATTTTGCATGGTACCTGTCACGCGAGCTATGGTTGACAAGACACATAATGCCAGCAACCAACGCCCCGCCTTCATACTCTGATGGCATAAAGTTGTCGACGAGAACCATGTATGCGATTACCGACAGCCAACCTGGCTGTTCTTGTCTCTTGTTTTGTTCCTTGGATTTGTTTATCGATGCATTAACATTTTTCCTTTATACCCAACAGACGGGGCACATTTATTGTTAGAAACTTGCTTTCCTTTAGCGTTTTGAAGCCAGTCAAATTTGAACTGCTTCCCATACTTGTATTGGCAGAAAAAGGTATTCATCTTGGAAATTGCCCGCATTCTTAACATAAGCAAATCACACATGTTTTTGTAATGTTATGACTCGTGTTCATCTAGAAACCATATATTGACTGCCTAATCTCTTCAATGCATGCTGCTAAAGACAGAAATTCTTGGGATCGAGTCCGGTGGCAAGCCCGTGGTGTTTCTAAACAAACTGGACGCCGAGGAGATAGGCATCGCCGCTTCTGGAAGGCTGAACCTGACTTTCAAGGACCGGTCAGTCACAGTGATAGTGAACATCACCTCGTCTGTCAGGAAGGGGCACATCGGCGTAAACGACGAAGTCCGAAAGGCCCTGGTGCTGAGGCAGGGCAGGCCCGTGGATGTCAACGTGGCACCCTTCCCAAAGTCACTGCAGTTCATCCGAAACAAGCTGGCCGGCAGAAAGCTGCTTTACAACGAGATCCGGGAAGTGGTCAAAGATGTCGTGGACGGCAACCTGAACGAAAGCGAGATAACCGCGTTCATAACCGCCCTGCACATTCAGGGCCTTGACCTAGACGAGGCCACCAGCCTTGCCTCATCCATGGTTGAAACAGGCAAGCAGCTGGAGCTGGACGCAAAGACAGTGGTGGACAAGCACAGTGTCGGCGGCGTGCCGGGAGACAAGACCACGCTTCTGGTGGTTCCCATCGTGGCTGCCGCCGGGCTGGTGATACCAAAGACGTCTTCTCGGGCCATAACCTCCGCCTCCGGCACCGCCGACCGGGCGGAGGTCCTGATGCCTGTCGACCTTGACATCCTGGAGATGAAAAACGTTGTCAAAAAATGCAGCGGCTGCATCGTGTGGGGCGGCGCGCTGAACCTTGCCCCGGCTGACGACATCTTTGTAAAGGCAGAGTATTCCCTGTCGGTAGACCCGCTCCTATTGCCGTCGATAATGAGCAAAAAGAAGGCCGTGGGGGCCACCCACCTTGTGGTGGACATACCCACCGGCCGGGGCGCAAAGATAAAGACGATAAGTGAGGGCGACTTTCTGGCAAAGGACATAATAGAGCTGGGAAGGCGGCTTGGCACAAACTCCCACTGCCTTCTCACGTACGGCGAGCAGCCTATTGGCTTTTCCATGGGGCCCACAGCCGAGGCAAGGGAAGCCCTCGAGGTGCTGATGAACAGCGTTCAGGTCCCGGATCTTGTGGACAAGGCCTGCCACATCGCCGGCGCGATCTTTGAGATGGTTGGCATGGATGGAGGATACGGCCTGGCAAAAGAGATACTGCAGACCGGAAAGGCAGAAAAGAAACTCCGGGAGATCATCTCTTTGCAGGGCGGAGATGCCGCCGTCAAGCCCGACGACCTGGTGCTGGGAAAATACGAACTGCCGGTGCGGGCAACTACGTCCGGGCAGGTGCTGTGGATGGACAACGACCTGCTGGTGTCCATAGCCAGGGCGGCTGGTTCACCCAAGGACAGGGGGGCCGGCATAGTGTTTAACAAAAAGCAGGGCGACAAGGTCAAGGACGGCGAACTCCTATTCACGGTCTACGCAGAAAAGTCCCGCAAGCTGTCCCGGGCCGAGGAAGTCCTGACAATGCAAAATCCAGTTGGAACCGGCGACAGGATGGAGATGTTCATACACAAGGTAGAGGAGTCGCCGGTGGTGAAAAGATCCTTTGTCCTGGAAAGATGAGATCCGCAAAACAGAATATCATCGGCAGAGGTACACAGTTCAACTTGGCTAGAAAAACCTACGTGGTAAAGGCTGACGGGAGCCGCGCGCCCTTTGACATAAACAAGGTAAAGGCCACCTGCATCCGGGCCGGGGCCAGCAACGCCACAGCAACCAGGATAGCCAGATCCGTCCTTGAGCAGTGCTACGACGGCATAAGCACAAAAGAGATCTACAGACAAGTTCTTGCCGCGCTGGCGTTTGAAACCGACCAGCCAGGCCTGCAGCATCGATACCGGTTAAAAGAATCCCTCATGCTCATGGGCCCCGCAGGTTTTGCCTTTGAGGCCTACCTGGGACAGGTGCTGGAACGCCACGACTACGCCGTCGAAGCCATAGGATCCAAGGTGAAAGGAAGATGCGTCGAGCACGAAATCGATATCGTGGCCGTTAACAAATCAAACGAAAAGTACATGGTTGAATGCAAGTACCACAACGCGCCGGGAATTCGGACCGGCCTCAAAGAATCGCTGTACACCCATGCCCGGTTTCTGGATCTAAACGAAGCAAGCAGAGCCTTTGACAGGGAGATGCTGGTCACCAACACCAACGTCACCGACGAAGTGTTGCAGTACTCTGCCTGCGTCGGGCAGCTGACGCTGTCTTGGCGGCACCCCCAGGACCGCGGGCTTGAGAAAATGATAGAAGAAAAGGGGCTTTACCCGGTAACGATGCTTCGGCTAACCAAAAGCGAGCTGGCCGCCTTTTCTCAGGCCAGTTTCATGATAGCAAAAGACCTGCTGGATGTCCAGCTGGACCAGTTTTCCATCCAGACCGGCATCCCCCTGGCAAGGCTGACAGGACTGCAGGAGCAGGTAAGGCAGATCCTCCGCTGAAACTCATTTACTTGCCAGGACGGTTTCCGTGTCCTCTTCTCCCTGCCTTATCAGCTTCTTTATGGTGGCGACTGAAAAATCCGCGTCCTCAAATATGAAGGGCAGGTCCTCCCTCCTCTCGATTCTGGTTATCTCGTCGATTATGGCGCCGCGCTCGCCGGCCAGCCGGTGGTACTCATGCTCTATCTTCATGAACCGGTCGTGCAGCTCCTCGTCCAGCTGAGCATTGCTTATGATGTCGTGCATCTCGCGCAAAAGCAGCAGGTGTCTTGAGATCACCTTTGACATCCTTATGTTGTGGTCCGTCTTGTCCGTGTGCATGATGTCCTTGGCCCGGTGCCAGACATCCAGCAGGTTTTCAGGAAGTTTTTCCTGCACGTGTGGAAACAGGCTGACTATGTACACCTTCTTGTCGCATTTTGGTGACGAGTCGATGACCTCCCTGAGCGGGGTGTTGCTCAAAAGCGCGCCGTCCCAGAGGTACCTGCCGTCCTTTTCTGCCCAGCCTATTCCGTAAAACGGGTAGCCTGCGCAGGCCGCCAGGTGACCCGCGTCGATCTTTGTCTTTGCGCTGTCAAATATCACTGCCTCGCCCTTCTTCACGTCGGTGCAGGTAACGATGAGCCGCGGCGCGTCTTTGCTGTTTAGTTTTGCAAAGTCGACGAATCTGCCAAGCGTGTCTTTCAGTGCAGAGATGTCGTAAAGGTGGCGCCATTGATACAGAAAGTTCGGCAGGCCAAACCAGACCGGCGAGAAGACCCGTGGATTGCCGTAAAGCGCGCCAAACGAAGATGACATGGCGGCCCGAAGGCTGTCTGGCATCACGGCCGGCGTGACGGTCTCTGCTATGTACATCCAGAAATCCTCCAGGTCTTTTTCCGGATGGCCAGTCTTTGAGCCGGCTACTACACCGGCGTTTACCGCCCCGATGGACGTGCCGGCCACTATGTCAAATTTTATGCCATGCCGGGTAAGCGCCTTGAACACGCCGCATTCGTATGCTCCAAGGGAGCCGCCGCCCTGCATCACCAGGACAGTTTCATGCTGGACCTTCTGGGTGTCTCTGATCCTCTCTCTAACAGTCAAGATCAGGTGTCGTTGGCACGACAATTATTATTAATATTGTGAAAAGGACAGGCGTTTTAGTGATTCAAGCCGCCGGCATTTCCTAGTCCTGCTTTGCGTATAGCGACTTGAAATCCTCGGCAATGTTGTATGCCAGGTCCTGTATCTTTTGCTGCTCTATCAGCGGCCTGTCTCTGGCCATTCTCTGCATCAGGGTCATGCATTTGTGGGTCTCTCTGTCGTCCAGCTCGTTTCTTGACAGGTCTATGTAGCAGCTGTTTACGTCAAGGCAGAAGAGAAGTGCCTTTTCCTGCCAGTCGCTTCCGGTGGCCGGGTACCCTATGTCAAGGGCCAATTGCTTCAGCTCCTGCTCTCGGGTCATGAGCAGGATGTCAAATGCCTTTCTTGCCTTTTCCCTTTCGTACTGCAGCGGAAATGCCTTGGTCATTCACTTTCATAGAAAAATGACGCGATATAATAGCAACGTGTCTGCAGTGCATGGCAAACAACGCACTGTCTATCAGGTTACAAAAGATAAATAATATGGACTGAAACTGTTATTATTGCGGCGTAACACTGGCATTGGAATTGCGAGCGCAGTAATCTCTTTTCTGCTTTTGGCCCAATTTTACTTTCCAAAGCCAGCATCCTCTATCGGCCCGTATCCTTGTTATTTCTCCATGCATCTTGAAAAAACAATCTACAGTCCGGGCGACTTGGTAAACATCAGAGCAGAACATTGCAACCCGGAAGGTAATTCTGACAATGTGACACTGGTAGTAGCGGATCCAAGGAACCTGACCGAGGAATCCTTCATATCGGGCGAGTACATTCAAAATAACGACAATATTCTTTATACAGAAATAAAACAGGCAGTAAATGGGATAGCGAACTTTACATACCAGATACCCTCAGATTCAAAGAACTACAGGTATCTTGTCGCCATCAATCCCGGACAAATGGGCGGTTATGATTACGGCTTCTTTTTTACAAAACCTGACGCAGATAAAATAGTCATCTCCGACATACGAGTCCTTAATCCAGAGGTCAAACAAGGCGAGAATCTGAACTTTGAGCTAAAAGTCACAGACGGAATTGGAAACCCACTACCACTACTGATAGTATACCCCTCAACGGTTTACAATGACTGCAGCGGTCAAAGGGAAATTGAACAGCCAGTAGCGCTAGGCGAAAAGTCTGCCGACGAACAACAACAGTATGCATCAAGTGGGAAAATGTACGGCTGGCTTCCCATACCCCTGGGCGTTGCTGGCAAATATGACCTCAGGATAAAGGCCACCACCGAAAACTATCCTATCAGTAATGCATGGATAACGGCAGAGGTGAGAGGACTGGAATTCGAAGTATCAGACGAAAGCGCCATCAAAGACGAGCTGAAACTGTTTGCTGATACAGAAAGACCGCTGAATCCTTCCGAACCCCTGCAATCCCTCGTGATTTCATCCGATAACCAATCCTCGCATGTTGTTGACTGGGACGTATCTGGTTCTCCGCCACACCTGAGCGGGCAGCTGGTTCACAGCAAATGTATACCTGAAACACAAGAAATACCGGTACAAGTCAAACTGGAGAAACTCGGAATCAATCCAGATAATTACCCAGAATCCCCCTCACAATCATGCTATACCGATTCTTCGTTATGCAAGGTGGAACAGGAAATTTCCAACAAAGAATTCAAGACAACCCCCATTGACTTTTTCTACTTGGGTGATGAAATGCATCTGGCGCAACAAAGCCCAGGCGAATACCTTGTCACTCTAACCGCAAGCTACGAAGGCAAGGATTATTCCAATTTTGTTGTTGCAAGGCTGCACAATTACAAGACATACCCGATAAGCGCTGAAGGAAGAGATTTTGAAGTCAGGGTTGATGGCTGGTATTCCAATCCAAGCCAGTTGCAATTCGACAAGGAAGCAAAGAAAATTGTATTACAAACAGACAGCCCGGATCCATTAAAGCGCATAGACATCTCCATACCACATGAATTGCTGGATGGAAGTTTCAAGATACTGGTAAATGGTGTCGAGCAAGACCTGGAAAACGGTAGCATTAAGAAAATTGAAGGTTATACGCTATTCAACCTCAAATTAGACGAAGGAACCAGCATGATTGAAATAATTGGTACAACTGCAATACCGGAATTCCCATACTCTCTGTTGATAGCAAGCGTTGCGATTGCAGGTGTGATTGGTTACTTTACAATTGCCAAGGCATCTGGCAGGTCAAAGCATTGATCTTGGTCTGCCAAACCGCATCCTTTAACACAGATTCTCCAGGATGATTAAACTCTGCTTCTTGATACGGCTTTTAGCACCGAAAGGGCAAAACCCTTCCTCCTTGAGGGCGCCAGAAATGCAGCCAGGTCGCTTGTCGTGACTATCCCCACGACGCGGTTTTCGCTGACTATGGGCAACTTGCGTATCTTGTTTTTAGTCATCATCTCTGTGGCATCCTCCACAGTCAGGTCCGGACTGCCCGTCACCAGCGGCTGCGAAGCAATGTCTGCAAGTTTGGTGTTCTGCAGCAAACCGCCTGCTGCCGCGACTCTTCTGATTATGTCCCTTTCCGTGACAATGCCAAAGGGCTCATCGGCCTTTGTAACAACAACGCTTCCGATCTTTTTCTCAGTCATAATCACCGCTGCGTCAAGGGTGGTTTTTGAGACGTCCAGCGTGACGACATTGCCGGTCATCACCTGTCCAATGTCTGCAGTGCACTGGTCCAGCCACAGCCGGAGGGCCTCGTCTTTTGCCAGACCGTCTACCACGCCCTGAACCCAATCAACGTCGGCGTCAACCTGGTCGGCGATGGCCTCCACAGAAAGGTCCGAGTATCTGTAAAGGGACGCGACAACCTCTGCCTTTCTGTCACTTACAGTTGCAGATCCTTGCACGCTTGAGTCCATTGGGATCTATTCGTTGCCGTCGTTATTAAGATAAAGTGTACACTGCACGCAGTTTTAGCATCCAATCGAGGTTCTGGCCTTGGATTGGTGATCTACCCCGCACTGGTCCATGCATTCCAGGATGTACAGACCCAGTTCTGTCAGACGGAACTTTCTGTTGCTCCAGAAATCATAGTAGTTCTGGGCCAGCTGTTCTACCACCGCCGGGCTTGGGGACGACGCCAGCGCCTGCGGGTCAAACTCTATTACGCCGTTTATGTAGCAGTACCTGACGTCTTGCTTGGTGGTTCCAAATTCCACCAGCTCCAGCGTTGAAAGGGACGCCGCGTTCATGGTAGCCACCACCTTGACAACCCCTGGATCCTGCAGCATATGCTCCAGAACGTCCTGGCTAACCGGCAGGCCGGATTCATGCCTCCTAAATACCGGACCGGGGTTTGCGTTCATGTGCCATATTTCTGCGATTGCTCAGTTAAGCAGTAGGTATACAGTGCATGGCATTTTTACGAAAAGTCCGTGATCCTGGTCTGCACCTTTCTGTTCCGGTACAGCTGGCTTTGCTTTGTCACTTCTGTCTTTGAAAGGGACAGCGACGAGCAGGCAAAAGCCAGCGCCTTGTCGAGACTTTCAAAGATCCGGGCTGGCTTTTTCATGGCTTCCCTGACTCCTTCCCGTATCTGCCAGACGCCCACCGGCATGACGTACTCTGGATGGATCTCCCGCAGCACAAGGGCTGCGGCCTTGCGCCTCCTCTGTGTCAGGTGCTCGGCAACGGCCAGCCGGGCGGCAAAATACGCGCCGGCTATGGACGGGTAGTGGTCCAGGCCCCGGGCGTCCTCGTAATCCGAGCCGATGGCCATGCCGCCGTTGCCGGTAAACCATGTCTCTATCATCTCAAAATTCCAGACGCTGTCCGGTACCAAAATTACAGAGTAATAGTTAGAAAGATGTGAGTATTGCCGGACTTCAAACAGGTCTATTTCCTGGCTGGCCGCGTTTTCCTTTACCAGCCGGCTTGAGATCATGTCGTCGGTGGCCGAGATGCTCCAGCGCGTGGGCACCAGCTTGCGGTTCTTTTTCAGCCCCAGCATGCCGATGGAAAGCACGCGGTGGATCTGGCTTGATTCGACGCCCTTTCTGTACAGCTGCATGACGGCGTCTGCTGCTTTTAGGTCAGAGTCATAGTACGCCTTTTCTATGCGGCTGTCGGCAGAAAGCGACGACGTCTTGAAACTTTTTATCGGCGCGGCAGGCCCAAAGGGCGCGACCTCAGTGTTCAGGCGTACCTCCTTTTCAAGTTCGGTGTCTGCAAGGGGCCTTTTTTCCAGGACTGCCTCAGAGTCTGCCGGCCTCTCAGACATGGCCAGCTCCTGCAGGTTCTCAACGTAGCGGCCGGATGTCTCGTTGACCCGCACGCCCATAAAGCCCCTGACCAGCGAAAGTCTGTAGCCGGCAATCTCATCCAGGGTCTTGCCCACCCACATCTCTGTCCTGTCCAGTATGGACGTGTCGCCGTGCACCGGCGGGATCATGGGGCCCACGCTGACCTTTGGGTAGCCGTACCGGCCCACAAACACCGACGGCGGGCTTGAACCTTCTATGCTGTACATCGACAGCTTGGCGGCGTTGGCCTTGAGGTACTGGATCCAGTTGTTCTCAAGCCTTTTCCGTATCTCTGCCGCCGATTCGGGCACAGCCTACAAAGCACGTGCCTAGTTATTTAGGATTGCACGAAACATTCGGGGCGTTAATGGTAAAACGAAGGAAAGGATAGCTGCTGGATCAGATGAATCAATCTGATTAAAACAGGTCACGGCGATTTCTTTAAATTTTGATTGTAATTTCTCATTGTTATTGAACAAGGGATGACAACAAGTTCTGAGCTTCCTGATAAACCAGAACACAGATTTGGTGTGGTTCTCTTCTTAGATGTACTGGGTATGAAATCATGGCCTAAAGATGAAATTGAGGGAAGACAAGGAGTTTCGAAAAATTTCTGAAAAATACTGAGGCGGCCATCGAATCAGCAAACACGGTAAGTACCTTTGTTGCTAGATATCTTATACGTGCCTTCTCGGATACGATTATCATCACATTATCCATTCCTTTTGAAAAAGAAGAATCTGTGAGGAAGAATGATATGCTTAGAAAAGCATGCCTTTTTCTTCCCCCACATTATGGTTAAAGCCCTTAATGATGGGGTATATCTTAGAGGTTGCATAAGCATTGGTGATTTCTATTACTCAAAAAAGATGATAGTCGGAGCTGCTGGTTTCGAAGCTGCGGCTCACTATGAATTACCTCAATGGATAGGTATATCGGCAGCTCCCTCGGCTTATGCCGTGACAACCAATTCAGAAAAGATAGATGACGGCCTAATGAAATCTTTCGTAAAATGGAATATTCCTCTCAAAAAGGGAATCGAGAAGTACTCTTGAGCGTTGAATTGGTGTAGCAAGGATAACCTTATAGTCGATCCAGCTACGACAGAAAAGTATTACAAAATGCTTGATTATGTGGAACAAATCATACTCCAACAGTTGGATACGACCAAACTAGAAGTCTCAACAAAGTGGCGCAATACTCTGAATTTCTACAGAGAATTTAAGAAATAATTCTCCGTTGTATTTACATTATGGTCTTAAGTTCTGGTAACTTAACAAGAGATTTAGAAGGTTGGTGATCGGTGGGAGACTGGTTTCTTACCAGTACGGTAAAAAAGCTTGGTATTTTCTTATAGATGTTGCCGTTCAAGTCCTTTGTTGTTGGTCACAGCAACTCTAGATAGTATCCAACCGTAGCATATGTTGTGAGACTCCTGCGGGAGGTTTTCTTGTCCCACCTGACAACCTTCTAATACTCTTATCAGGCGTATGCATCGTTTTCATATAGCCATACATGCGTGGCTAGATTATTTATTTCTGTACATGTTTGTATAACACACATTTGTATACACTGAAAACCTAAGGACAATAAATGTCTGGTCAGTAAGTGGCATGTATGAAGAATTAAACTCCAAGGTCGAAAGATTAACCGGAAGTGTAAGAGATAGAGAGATTGTAATGCGCGGCAGGTATCATAAGAAATCAGGAATTAATAGAAGCAATAAGGATATGCAATGACTACATCAGGACACATCAAGAATTTGATGGTAAGACATCCGGAGGCTAGCAAGATTCATCTGAATTTGGAGATGAATCGGGTTCAGGAATTGGTACGAACAGCGGCTCTTGGCCTTGAGCTGCAAGATCTTGAAGATTGGCAGGAATATCCATCGGGAATAGTTTTTCCAAAAATTTATTTAACTTTGAAAATTTTTCGGTTACATTTTGCTCAATTTTTTTCATCATCTCTGGTCTGTCAGCGAGTTGATAGATTTCATTTGATTTGTCAGGTATAAACCAAGTTTGTGGGTAATGAGTTACTATTCCTGAAAAATCAGACGCTAATCCCACAGTATTGGTTAATGCTAGCTTTTCGATGCATTTAATGGTAAAGTACCCCAATTCGGCAGCGCCGTACATCGTAGTAAAATTTGTCCAACATTTGCTTAGGAAAAGATGGCCATAGCGCGCACCTACACCGATTGTCGCAACAGTATCTATTGGTACGAATTTACCGTCAGGGTAGAATCTTTTGAGATCAGCTTTCCCACTCGGATTCGAAATTGCAACTAATGCCTCAAAATCTTCCTCATACGGTCTAAGCTTGGTAGTTATCTTTGACATAGTTTCTGAAATTAGCAAAAGAAGTTCATCGTTGTCGTACGTTCCAATACTTTGTCGTTGATTCATAGATACTGCAAGTTGTGTTCTAAAAACCTCGAATGCACCGCGATTACCTGCAAATCCAATTACGATACCTTTGGCGACCTCGTACAATTTTTCACCATAAATGATCTGTTCGCCTTGATCCACGGTGAACCTACGATCTGCTACAAGTACAACTCCATCTAGTGACCTAGACCCAAGAATATACGTCAAACTTGAGTTTCTATACCCACTCGCGTATTTATGGTAGCTAGCTAGTTAGCGATGGCACTCTCCCGCTGGTTACCTGCGTCTAAAATCTCCCTTTAAGTTACCAGAACTTGGGAAAATCTATCCTCCAAAGCAATACGAGAGTACATTTATAGCATAAACAGTTTGCCTACTTGCTATCTCATAGCAGATGAACCCGATAGACAAGGCGGCACTTG
>JBBISN010000021.1:0-5382 GCA_037441265.1 Nitrososphaera sp.
GATAACCTGCACCGTCTGCCGCAAGAACTGGCTTTTTGCCAAAGAACGCGGGCACTCAAACCTGAAGGATGTCTACTCTGCTGAAAAGGACGACTATATCCCACTACACTAAGTGTTTTTATTTCTGCCCATCCCGGATCTCTTTGTGCTTGACTTTCAGATGCCATCCCCAGAGGAGTTGGAAATAGCCGGCAAGGAAGAACGCATGAACGTTTTCCGCAGGTACTTTGCATCCAGCAGGTACAACAGGCTGCTGATTCAGCAGACCCTGGTCAGGTCGGCTCAGGACAGCTCGCTTGCAAAACAGGTAAGGGAGATGGAAAGGCTTCACAACCAGGATTTCTTTAACACAATAAAGAAGATGAAAAAGTACGGCTATCTGGAAGAGTTCCTTACTGCTGTCAGGGAGGAAGACGACGCCCTGCAGCGGATAATCGAGGCCTACGACAAAAGGATGCATTCAGCCGGCTAATCGCCGGTCTTTACCATCACTGCTTTAGCAGCCCTGCAGCGGTCGTGCTGGTGAACGGAATCCTCAACCCTTCCGCACTGCATGCAGACCCAGCTTATGTGCTCCTTGCAGACAGCACACAATGAATGCGGCGTCAGGTATGATCCGCATTCTCTGCAGGATTGTTTGTTGTACATCTTTAGATGGACTTGGCATGACGATTATATCAGTCTGAGTGCGGGTCGCTATGGATTTCTAAGCAAGGAGTAGACCAATCAACTTGCCAGATTATTTTTCAGCAGCTATAATTATCAAATATTTCGCTTATTGTCGGACATCAATGATTTAATATGACGGCCAGACACCAGTGTAGGCGTGGCAATAAAAAAGATCCAGTGCAGCTGTGGCAAGTCCATCGAATACAATGATCGCGTGGTTGGCGGCAGCAACGCAGCCAAGGGCGTGCTGATCTGCGCCAAGTGCGGCAAAGAAAACGAGATCACGTTCTTTGGGTTTCTAAGCGAGATAAAGGGCGCATCACTGAAAAAGTGATCTCATCTTACGTACGGCTCTGGGTACTTGATTATGCCGCCGGTGCTTCCAATTTCCAGCTGGCCTATGTCCTCCAGAGTCTGTATGTCGTTCATCTTGATCAGGTTGTTCAGCGAGACGGTGTACAGGACGTCGTCTATGTAAAACGACCGGCTTCCCTGCAGCCCATAGTAGTAATCGCCGCTGGTGGAATGCTCCACCTTTCCCTTTAACTCAAAGCCGTCTTGCGGGCTGACTCCAAACACGTAAAAGCCGCGCCAGGTCTTTGGTGGCATGTACCTGCCGTCTTCAGCGTACCGCGGCTCAGAGTCGTAGCTTGTGACAGGAATCGAAAGGACGTTTTTGGCCTTGTCAAAGAGCAAGGCCTCGTGGTCAAAGAGAACTTCTGAATCTGTTCCCGGCCCGCCGATCTCGTACTGGCCCACAAGCCGGGGCTTGCTTACATCCTTCACGTCGAACAGCGCCAGCTTGAGCCCCTCTGTCTGGACGCCGCCAAACTCGTTGGTCTTGGTCTCCCGGCCTATTCCGATTATGTGGTCTTTATCGTACGGATGCAGGTAGTTTGAGAAACCCGGCAGCTTGAGCGCGCCAAGTACCTTTGGCTGGTCTGAGGACAGGTCTATGACAAAGAACGGATCGACCTGCCGGAAGGTGACCAGGTAAAGCCTGTCGCCTAGGAACCTTGCAGAGTATATGGACTCACCCGGCGCTATCTTTTCAAGCGTGCCAACTGTTTTCATGTCCTTGTCCAAAACATACACGTTGTTGTAAAGCCCCGATGAGTACTGGGAGTAGTATTCCACGGTGGTGGCTATGCGGAACCTGTCGCCATTTTCGTCTAGTGAGAACTGGTTTAGGAGCCTGCCTGGGACTTCGGCCCTAGTCAGATATTCAAAGTCCCCATCTGGCTTGATCTCTATCTTGTGCACCACGGTTCTTATGGCATCGCGCTGCGTCCGCTCATCATAATCAGCAACGGCCTTTCTTATCCTATCCAGCAGGTCTGCCTTCTCTTTTTCATCCAGCCGGTTGTACATGTCCTGCAGCACTGTAGAGATCCGGTCCCATTTCACAGATGGGCTCAGGCTTTTGTCCGCATCGATGGACCGGATCTGTTCCTGCACGTCGGCCGGCAGGAGCGGCAGAACCGCCGCAAAGAACCGGTCCCGGTTGTTGGTCTCGTAGATGTACGGTAGGTATTTCTGGTATGCGATGTAGATGTTCTTCTCCGACACGTACAGGGTTGCGGCCGGATTCATCATGAAGGTCTTTGACCGGACGGCGTCATCGCCACTTGTGATGTCTATGGACGTCACCGTGTTAAACGAGTAATACGGCTCGGGGTTGTCAAAGTAATAGATGTCAGGCATGACTACGGTCCTGTCCGACTCGGCAACCCTCGGTACCATGGGCTGCCGGTAATCATAGATATCGCTTGAAGTCACCAGGTAGACAAAGTCGCCAATCATTCTGGAATTGCTGTAGGCGCCGCTTACGGCGTAATTCTTGAACACCTTTGGATCTGTCCTGTCTGATACATCCAGTACCAGGGCATGGGTCTTTGGAGAATAGACAGGCTGCGGCGCAAAGTCGTAGGCCGGTATTACCTGCTCTTCAGCGTATTCCTGGTAGAATATCACCAGCTTGTCGCCTGCAAGAAACATGTTCTGCAGGTACTGCCCGTCTTTGATGTCGATGCCGATCTTGGACAATACTTTGGCCGAGCCTGTCGGGAACACCTCGGCAATGACAAGCTTGTCGCCGGACAGGATGTATGCGTACTTGCCGTCGTTTTTGACAAAGTCCGGCTCGTCTACGCCGGCCACCTGGATGTTGGTTGTAGAGTAATCAGCGCCGGCACTCTGACCAGCGCTCGAAGCTGGCGGAGCCGCCGATTCCCGTGGAACGGGTTGCGCCCCGGTCTTGGCTTCTGCACTGCTTGCCGCCACTCCCAGACTTGGTCCAGCAGCGGCGCCGGGCTGCAGGCTTAAAGCCAGCCGGTTGGCTTCGGCGTTTGCAAGATAGTTCCTGAGTTCGTCTACCGACGCGAACTTGTTTATGTTTTGAGTAAAAGCAACCGGAAGTGCCGTCGGCCCTTGTGGGCCGGTGGGCGCGGAGACGGTGGGGGTTTGTGGCTGCCTTGGCAGGATGCTGTTTCCAATAGAACCGAGGATGAG
The DNA here is from genome assembly GCA_037441265.1 of Nitrososphaera sp. GTDB lineage: Archaea > Thermoproteota > Nitrososphaeria > Nitrososphaerales > Nitrososphaeraceae > Nitrososphaera. The sequence goes on from JBBISN010000021.1 coordinate 3,181, forward strand.
CACAAAGCCTATGGCTGCTGCAATCCCGATCCCCGCCATCCCGTACTTTGGAAACCGCGCCATTCTGCCTTTACGACTCCTTTCCTACCATTATTAATCAAGCGATACTGTCTTAATTCTACACTTTAGAACACTACTTTTGGAACATTTTTGGCAGATCGTTTCAGTGTTCCACACAGACATCGTCATCTGTCGTTCAATATACAGATTCTTGCAAGATTTTTAGTAAGAACAGCGTAATTTTTCCAAATAGTCTTATAAAATTTGCATAGACGTGGCAGCGCAAGGTTTAGGCAATCATCGAAGAACAGGTGTTCTGAAACGTAGAACAGGCGCCCGGAACTGTTCTGAAACCTAGACTTACTTAGACCGCCTTCGTAATAAGGGCTGAAATGTCGTATCAGAACGTAAGAAAGCGTAATCTTGTACTGATTGCAGGCATCCTTGCAATCGGCATGGTAGCCGCCAGCATAATTGGCGGCCAGACAATGACGGCTGCTGCACAGCAGTCTGCGCAGACAGAAGAAAAAGTTCCAACGGTGTCTACCTCCGGCTCGGCGTCGGAAAAGGTCAATCCTGACAAAGTCAGCATAACCGTAGGCGTCGAGACCAACGGCAAGACAGCTGCGGACGCTGCGAGGGATAACGCCACCCTCATTGAACAGATCCTGGCAGCCTTGAGGAATATCGGTGTAAAGAACGACCAGTTGGCCACAAGCAACTACAACGTCTTCCCGGTGTATGAATCGGTCTCACCACCCTGCATACAGATGTACCCAACGCCACCGGACTGTGTTCCAAAGAGCGAGATCACCGGCTACAGGGCCATCAACTCCATAACCGTAACGGTCAACGCCAACTCTGACGTCGGCAAGCTGATCGATGCGGCCATCAACGCAGGTGCCAACAACGTGAGCGGTGCGTACTTCTTTGTCTCACAAGAAAAGCAGCAGGAGATCCGTGAGAGCCTGATAGAGCAGGCCATCCTCAACGCCAAGAGCCGCGCAGAAAAGGCAGCAAGTGCACTTGACATGGAGATCACCGGCGTGCAGTCCGTGAACCTCAACGACGTGTACTTCCCGATCTTCTACAAGGACGTTGCCTTTGCAGAGGGCGCAGCCTCGACCCAGATCTTCCCAGGCCAGCAGGAAGTCTCCATGAGCGTACAGATCGTCTTCACAATGGGCTAGACAGCCCACAATTTTTTTATTTTATGGACTTGTACAGCGACAGCCTCTTTTTCAAAAGCGCGATCTCTTCATTCTTGCCCTTGATTTCCTTGTTCAATTTGATTATCTCCTCGATCAGCTCGGCTTTGCTCTTTTCGGCGTACTTTGTGTAGCCAGTCAGAGTCATTGTCATTGCATGCCTGCAAGCTTGAAAAGACATCGACAGATGTCAAATTTACCAATTGGTCTAATATAGTGAACTTCCGATATAGAGATATGCGCGGAAGATGCAAAGGAGTTCAGTTTGGTTCTCGAAGTGTACTTTGACGGCCTCTGCCAGCCCATAAATCCAGGCGGCATAGCCTGTTATGCTTACGTTGTCAAAAAGGACGGCAAGACGGTCCATAGCGACTACGGCCTGGCAGAGGAGCCTTTCTCAAAGGATGCAACCAACAACGTGGCAGAGTACACTGCCCTGATAAAGGCCCTTGAATGGCTGGATGCTGCTGGCTACGGTTCAAGCCCCATAGAAGTGAAAAGCGACTCCCAGCTGGTGGTCAACCAGATAAACGGCCAGTACAGGGTGAGGACCAAAAGGCTTGTGCCGCTGCACCTGAAGGTTCAAAGTCTTTTGAAGAAATTCAAAGAGGTAGAAGTGCTCTGGGTGCCCCGGGAAAAGAACGCGGAGGCAGACCGGCTCACCAACGTGGCGTACAACAAGTTTCTTCAGGACAACCCGAAGTACCTTGACGAGTTTGCAAGAAAATGAGATTATGCGGAGAGCTGTGCACTTCCAAACAACACTGAAAAGGCCTTGCACCATACCAGGACCGTGTCATACTTGGCTAGGTCTGTGCCCTGCGGTATGTCATAGTTCTGGTTGCCGGCGTTTGCCTTTAGCCGGCCCAGATCCACAAAGTCTGATGCGCTTTTGTCTGTCGCCAGGTAGACGTACAGGTCCGGGCCGTTTGTCGATCCAAAGTCTTCCAGCCTCAGGATATTTTTCCCGTCTGCTGCAAGGACCTTGGCGCTT
>JBBISN010000021.1:5482-26346 GCA_037441265.1 Nitrososphaera sp.
AAAGTCTTCCAGCCTCAGGATATTTTTCCCGTCTGCTGCAAGGACCTTGGCGCTTCCCTGGGCATTGTGTATCCCGTCGCCGACGCCAACAAAGGTTCCTGCAAGTGCCTTTTCCATCACTGTATCGCCTGCCGGTTTGTCATTCATCGCATTGTCCTGCGTTGTGACTGGAAGCGGCTCGTCTACCCTAGTATTGATGAAAAGAGGCGAGGCAGCATAAGCCGCGGCCGGGATAATTATGGCCGCGGCGATTATCCCGATGATGACGCTTTTCTTCATGAATGAAGAGTCGTGATTGATTATTAAAACGATTTTTCCAAATTGGTTCCAAATTGGAAAACTTTTGTTCGGGAGACATTTGAGATGGCTAACGGTACAGACCTTTCCTATCATTTTCCGTTCATAGCCTGTTACAGTCATTCATACATGGTTGACCGCGCCTAATGCCAACAAATGCAGCAAACTAGAAGGTTTTTGCTTCAAATGTACGATGATTAGAATATTTTGGCGTATGATTAATTCATCAGACTATTGAAAATATTGCAAAAGCATATGAGCTACTTTTGTGTATAATGATTTGCATATTGCTATGAGCCCAGAGATATCTACGGTAATTATTATAGTAAATTTAAATACGCCCAATTCATTATTCAGGGAGGCTAGTTAATGGACAAGTCACCAATACACAGAACGGAAGAATATCGCAAGATAAGGTTCGCCAACAAGGATAATGAGATCCGAGGGTTATCCATTCTTGTTGAGGAAAAAAACGCAAGAATATTCGCAATCTCAAAGGATGTCTATTTAATTACCCACACACAGTGTGACACTCTTAGAAGTTTTGGAGTCGATTACAAGAACTTGGATGTTGCCAATGAATCCGTTGGCCCCTAATACGGTGAAAGCTTGTTAAACCTCGACAACATTGGTGTGAATTTCAAGATCTACAGAAGGCCTCCAGCAGGTTACATGGATATTGTGGTGATGATAAAGGATGAGATCATAAGTCGATTCGTTAACTGGATCGATGACAACTATGGCAAAGGATCAGGACACTTAAGTTCTCCAATTCAGATCTTCTTTTTTAATGACCACATATACGTCCTTGTTGTCTTCAAAGTTTTTCCACCGATAGAAGGCTCCTATTGGGAAGTTTGCCAAAAAATTGATGAATTTAGAACTTACCTCAAGGCCGAGCTGGAAATAACAACAGAAGCATACATTTTTGTAGAATCTTCCGGTTATCCACTTCCCGGAGAATAATCCTTCCTCCCCCACCCCTTCAGAACCCCACCAGTCTTTCCTCACAGGAACCACTCTTATGATTCTGTACGGCTGTATCAAAATTCATCTAGCCAGCAAAAGAAAGTATATTGACCTTTACTAATATTCTTACTTATCGCGTCATTAGACAAATATACAAAACTCAAGGACAGTTGCAAACAATAAAGTCCTGTCAAAGATACTGGCCATTCTGTTAGCGAAAGGTAAGTGTTTAACGTGATCATCCCACTCCTTGTTGGTCTCTGCAGTACTGTCTTTGCTGGCCTATTCGATCAATGCCTACGCTGATTGCGCCTTCCAGTTCCGGAAACCAAGTTTTCTAACCTTTGTTTCTGAGCAAACCGAAAACATCGCCGAAAGTGCGATGGATGTTTTACATAGGTTCTCGAAAGGCGCTATGAACCTAGATCTTTCCCGGATTTCTTCATAAACTCTACCGACACGGTCTGTTTTTCCAACCTCTTGGACATGACAAACGAGCCCAGCGTTATGAGAAATCCAAACAAGAGCACGCCCCTCAGGCCAGTCACCTCTGCAATGATGCCCCCGGCCAGCGGGCCCACGATGGCTCCGACGCTGATGGTGGATTCCAGCAGTGCGCTTGAAGTTGCCTTTTCCTTGTTCCGGTCCAGCAGAAACAAAAGCGATCCCATATACAGAAAGCTCCAGGAGACCCCAAGCATCACCTGTATGGGAAAGATGTGCACGTAACTCTGCGAAGCAAAATACGCGATAAAGACCGCTGCTGAAAGCGCTGCGCCAAGCTGCATGGACCGGTAGTAATTGGACTGTATGAGACTTCCAAACCGGTTCATAAAGATGAACTGGGTCATGGCATTCGTGGCGTATATCACACCGATCCAGAGGTCGCTGGCCCCAAGCTCCTTGGCAAGGAATATGGGGAAGATGCTCCATATGGCGCTGGCGCCCATCTGGCGCAGGAAGAAGGAGATGTAGACCATCTTGTTATGCTGCAAAAGCTGCATGGTGTTGCGCAGGTCAGTCTTGGCCGGCTCGTTTTCTGGAACCGGCTCTGCGGTCTTGCCCTTCAGGGTCAGCGAGAGTCCAAAGCCGGCAAGGAACATGAAGCCGCTGAGCGCAAACACAATGTTTGCGTCGCCGCCAAAGGCCTGTTTGAGCGCCCCCGCACCCATGGTTCCCACAAACCAGCCAAGGGACCCAAAGGAGATGATTCCGGCCAGCGCGACTTTTTTGTCTGCAGCCTCGTACGACTTGGCTATCAGAGCCCCGGCATAGATCCCGGTTGCCACTCCGGCAAAGATCCGTATCGCAAAAAGGGAGAGGCCGTCAAAAGCAACAAGGTGCAAAAAGAAGGCCGCTGAACAGAGCAGGTACCCTAGGCGTATCAGAAAAAGCCGGCTTTTTCCATCCCTTCTGTCGTATATTTTGGCAAAATACGCGTACGACAGGGCCTGCGCAAGGCCGTATCCGGCCACGATGGAGCCGACAAGGATGTACGAGTTGGTAAGGCTGTTTGCAAACAGCGGCATGAACGTGGCCGTGGCTCCGATGCCAGCGCTTTCAACAAGGTTCAATGCGCGCAGAGAAGAGGCAGATTTCAATACTTGGGTATCACTTGTCAGGCCTGTGACGACGGTCTCATTGCGCACGATCCTAATATATTGCATGGTACAGCTGAAAACTGACTGACTGGTCAGTTATCCTTATTAAATCCTGCATGCTAGAGTCTATGTAAATCCCAAAGACATGTGCCCCAAAGTAACCAGCATGCACAAGATGGAAGTCAAGGAACGCATAATCCAGGCTGCCATGGAGAGCTTTTCGCAGACCGGTTTTGACAGGACCAAGATGGATGACATTGCCAAGAGCCTGAATCTGAGCAAGGGCACCATTTACCTGTATTTCCCAAGCAAAGAAGAGCTGTTCATGGCCATCTGCGAGCACCAGCACAAAGAGTCCGTGACAAAAATGGCCACGCTTTTTACCGACAAGGACGAGATTCTTGCAGACTCGGAGCGGATCTACGACCATCTGCGAAGAATAATGCAGGGAACCGAGAAGTTGATGTTTGAGATGCTGGTAGAATCGACCAGAAACCCCCGCCTCAGAAAGGCAATGTACGAGCACAGGCTTCGGATCTACAGTTCAATAGTCGAGGACCTGAACAGGCTTGTTGAGAAAGGATTTTTGAGAAAAGATCTGGACGTTGACGGCCTTGCCTCGGCGTTTGTTGCCCTTTACGACGGCCTGACTGCCAGCAAGCTTTTGGGCTTTAGCGAGACGGCAAACAAGAAAGCCTGGCTAGCGATGATCAGGACCATCATCGCCAGCGATTAGTCGCTGAACGTCACCTTTATCATCTTGGCCTGTTCGGAATCGGTCGGCGCGTCAGCACGGTCCGTGTCCAGCGCTGCAATCTTGTCCACCACGTCCATGCCGGCCGTCACCTTGCCAAATACGGTGTACTGGCCGTCCAGGAAATTGGAATCCTTGAGCACGATAAAGAACTGCGAGCCGGCGCTGTTTGGATCCTGCGCCCGCGCCATGGAAAGCACACCCCGCGAGTGCTTGTTTTTGTTAAATTCGGCCTTGACGGTCCATCCCGGGCCCCCGGTTCCCCACCGGTGCTTGTTGGCGGTGCTCTTGGTCAGCGGGTCTCCGCCCTGTATCACAAAACCGGGCACTATCCTGTGAAAGACAGTGCCATCGTAAAAGCCGCTGCTGGCCAGTTTTTTGAAATTCTCTACATGCTTTGGGGCTACATCTGCAAAGAATTCAAGGCTGATATCGCCAAATTTTGTCTGGATTTTGCCGGTAGGCATGCGATTGGAATCTGGACAGGCCTATTTGAATTATTCAAATGAGGCGGAAAGGTCAATAAGCCGATTCGCCAATTAACTAACGTGCACGAATACCTCTCACCCATCAAAGAGCGGTACAACGAATGTAATTGGTGTGGTAAGAGGACCGCATACCCTTGCGTAAAGTGCGGGTACTGCTTTACATGCCATCCCGTCATAGAGATGGCAGAGAACCAGTCCAGCAGGCATGCGGTAAGCTGACGGCAGGTGAAGGTCTTTGCTTCAAGCCGTCTACATTGTTAAGCCGGAGCGTTTATAGCTTTGAGATAGTCATCTCACATGATGGCGTCCAGCGTGGGGACGGTAGTTCAGGAACGGTTTGACTTCTTTTACTGCCCGGCTTGCAGCATGCTCTTTCTTTCGGAAGCCGATTCCCAGAGGCATGAAAGCGATTCCGGGCACGCCGTGCAGCGGCTGACAGAGTAGCGGCCAGAAAAAACGCAAGACAGTGTACACCTACTGGTTATAATCAACTTGGCGCACACGGTCTGCGTCGTGTTCAGGCTCTTAACAGCTCTGGACGCATTCCAAGTCGAGATCACAGAGTAATGCCTGAGCATGCATGGGCCCATCCCCTCCTTTCCCCTTTGCGGCTCCAATGGGGATGGGCCAACAAAATCCTATAAGTAACCCAAATGTTTTATTACCATGTAATAATGGACGAGAACACTAGACGGTTTCTGGTCAATCAGATGGTTTGGCTCGGCATCTATTTTGCCATCAGCCTTGGAATTTCAATACTTGTTCCTTTTCCATACTCGCTGGTGATCCTCATTGGAGTGATACTTGGGCTAGCCTACTGGAGACGCAGGCGGTTTATGAAGCAGGTTGGCAGCACCAGCAGCGTTTTTGGCAACCCCTTTGGCTCTAAAGGCATTGAGTACTATTGCATAAACTGCGGCACAAAACACAACAAGATAGCATGTCCCAACTGCGGATCAAAGCTCAAAAAGGCCGGCTTTTAAACCTGGGAAAGCAATATAGGGCATGGCCCAAAATCCCATCCCATGGGCAAGAATGAAAGGTTTACCGGATTAAACACGGATCTTGAGAGACTGGCTACCAGAATCGAGACTTATTTGCAGGAAAACGATTTTGAAGTTGCATTTTCAAAGGACACTACCGCGCCGCCAACCTGGTTTTTCATACAGGCCAGGAAGGTCAGCGCGCTGAGGACCGTGGCCGGTGCAAGGAGAAGTACCGACATCGCTGTTAAGGGGACGCCGGAGAATTTTGAGGTGTCCATAGGAACCGGCGAGTGGGGCAAGAACTTGGTTTCATCGGCACCCCTCTTCATAGTGCCCGTGGTGGGCATAGGCGTCACGCTGGCAAAGCTGTACACCGCCAAAAAGTTTGAAGACAACCTGTGGAAGTTCATCAGGGACCAGGCAAGATTCCTCGCTGATAGCGCTCGTGCTTCTACGACCAAGGTCGCCGCGGCTGAAGCCGACGTTGACAGCAGGTCCTACGCTTGCGACTATGTGGAAGGCTACCCTGGATGGGATTCGCAGGTAGAGGCAGGCAAGATCGTGCTTTACAGGCAGCGCGGTGGCAAGAACAGGATCGCATTCAAGGCGCCGGATCAGAGGGAGATAACCATACCTGCCAGCGACATCATCGAGTCAAACATCATTTCAAGGAAGAAGGGCCTTCATGAGGACGACCTGATGATCCAGATCACGTGCAAGGATCCAAGCGGCAAGACCATCAAGCCGGTGTTCAACCTCAACGACGACATAATCAGGGGCGTGCTGGCCGGAATAGATGAGCTGGCCGGCGAAGACAAGGTGCTCAGAGGCTTTGGGCAAATGAACGTGACGACCGACGTGAAATACTGCACCAGCTGCGGCGCCCAGATGTCAAAGGATGCAAGGTTCTGTCCGTCCTGCGGCCAGAAGCAGGCCTGATCACTTTTTTATCCTGTACAGGTTCCCGCGGGAGACGACGGCCAGCCTGCCGTCTTTTTTTCTGATTTCAAAATCCACCCGCAGGATTCCGTAGCCGGTCTCCTCTTTTTTTGAAGCGACGGTATACTTTACATCCAGCTCCTCGCCGGCGTAGACCTCTCCAAGAAAGCGGGTCTGCCGGCCGCTCCATTCTGGATCGCCGTCCATCCCGTAAAGGAGCATGATGCAGTCGGAAAAGGCTGCAAGCCGTGTCATTTCGCCCTCAGCCCTTGCAATTATGGCCCGGCCGGGAAGCATGACTCCCTTGATGCCCTCGCGGGCTGCAAGTTCAGGATTTTCATGCAGCACGTTTCTGGTGCGGGCAAAGGAGATATAGTTGTCAAAATCCGGCTTGGTAATGGCCATGGACGCGTTGAAGGTCTGGCCTATCTTGAAATCCTCAAACTTCATGTGCTTGCGGCAGCCTTTCCAGCTTTTATAGGTAATTCAGAAACGCATGGCATCCTGGGCGGACAGTTAGTGCAGTAGAGCAGACATCATTTCAAGCCCCTCTCCTGCCTCTTCTTCGCCAATCACAAGGGGCGGAATTATCCTCATGGATTTTTGCCCGGCAGGCAACAGAAGCAGGCCCTTTTTGAACAACTGCTGCAGCGCCAGGTCCCTGTTGGCCTTTGTATCGAACTCTAGTCCGATCATCAGGCCGATCCCCCTCACGTCGATGACGCCCCCCTTCCCGCCCAACAATTCTGACAGGCCATTCTTCAGGAATCCGCCAACTTTTGTCGCGTTGGAAAGCAGGTTGTCGCGTTTTATCACCTGGATTACCCTGGCGCCCACCGCCAAGTCAATCCGGCTTCCCCCGCCCCAGGTGCTGGAAAGCACCCCCTGCTGGCCGGGATCATAGTCCTGCCTGTAGGCCGTGGCGCCTACCTGCAGAGCCTTTGCGGTGGTCATGATGTCAGGCCTAACGTCGTAATGTTCAAAGGCCCACCACTTGCCTGTCCGGCCCATCCCGGACTGGACCTCGTCTAGGATAAGAGGAACGCCGTACCTGTCGGCCGATTTTCGCAGGTTTTTGATAAACTGCCTGCTTGCCACGTTGTAGCCGCCTTCCCCCTGTATTATCTCGGTGAGTATAAAGGCCGCCTTGTTTTGCCCAAGCAGCCTTTCTATGGAGTCTATCTCCGGATCGTTATCATCGGTGCAGAATTTTATGCGAAGCACCGGCAGTTCTGGAAAGCCGGCCTTTTGCACCGGCTTGCTAAGCGTAAAGGTCAGCGCCCCAAGCGTTCTTCCATGAAAGGCGCCCATGCAGGAAACTCCTGGCAACACAGGAAAGCCGTCGGACATCCTCTTTCGGTAGGCTGTTTTGATGGCGTTTTCAACCGCCTCGGCACCGCTGTTGATGAAAAAGGTCTTGAAATTGTCTGGCAATATCGAGATGAGCTGTTCAGAGAGTTCCGCGTGCTCCTTGCAGTAAAAGTCTTGCCCGGCTATTTTGTGGGCACCGTTTTTTGCGTATTGTGCAAGAACATCCATCACGTCTGGATGCGAATACCCAAGCGGGCAGGCCCCGATGTTGGACGTGAAGTCAAGGAACGTGTTTCCATCCACATCCCTTACTGTGCAGCCCTGGCCGTCGGCTATCACCAGAGGGTAGGTAAAGGTCGAATCATAGCAGTTCTTCTTCAAAACCTGCATGATGCGCTGTGCCTCCGGTCCGGGCGGTTCTGTTGCTATGTTGCTATACACAGGGTTTGTAATTTGCAGGTATCTATTAAAGCTGAAAACGTCATGGCTTGGGTTCCAATATCAGAGAGACATCCTGGATGGCGCCGCCACGGGAAATGGTTAACTTGATGGTATCGCCCACGTTCTTGCCTTGCAGGGACTGCGTGATGTCAGTCTCCCCCAGAATAGGGTTTCCGTTTATGCTGAGTATCACGTCTCCACCGACCAGTATTTGCCGGCCGCCAATGTCCACCGGTCTGGTGCCCCCCCTCAGCCCTGCCTTTTCAGCCGGGCTTCCAGGCTCCACAGATATTATCAGAAAGCCCCGAGACTCGCTTAGCCCAATTTCATTGGCAATGGCCGGCGTGACAATGGTGCCGGTGATCCCCACCCACGGCTCCTGCGGCAATGCCGGAGGATTTGCCCCCACATAGTAGAAAGAGAAGCCCACCACACCTATCAGTATGGTAAAGGAGACTCCGGTGCTGACGGCGCTGTGCACAACAGTACGCCGCTGGCATAGAATAACAACTTTTCGATGCTATTACGCACCGTACTTTGACAGCGGCGTTCTGCAGACCTTGCAGCCAAACATGGCCATCTTACCTGACTTTACCATCGCGGCGCTGCCGATGATGAGCCGGCCTTCGTTTTCTGCCGCCTTCATCCTTTCCATCTCGCTTTCATTAACGCCGTAGATGATGGGTATTATACCCACAATCCTGCCGCATGAATCGCAGTACCCTTCCGAGATGTGGCGTGGATTGTCCTTATGATAAAGTTCATGGTAGCCTGCCGCCTGCTCGTTAGATAGCGCGAAGGATTCTGCCAGCCTGTAGTTTATCCGGTAAAAGATCGGATCCCCCTCGTCGTACGGGTTGTTCTTCAGGTACGAATCGTGCAGCTCTTTCAGCTTTTGGTGTATTTCTCCATCGCTTGCCAAGCAGTATCAGGCCCTGCGCGTCATCTCTGCCTCAAAGTCGCTGGCAAGCTGTTCATAGTGGCCGCGGGTCTTGCCCAGTTCCTTTAGTTTGGCTTGCTCTGTTTCGGCCAGCTCCTTGTTCATCTGGGCAGCCTTGCCCTGAAGGATCATGTCTGCCATCATGAACAGCCGGAAATTCTCCTTGCCAAGGTGCAGGGACACGTGGTCGGTGTAGTTGCGTATGTCTGCTATCAGCGCGTCGGCCTTGTTTGTCTGGATGTACGCCTTTGCCGAGGCCTCGATCTTTTCTGCCAGCTGTTTCGTGATTTCATGCTCAAAAAGCATCCTGGCTATGGGCCCGCCCTCTCTGGGCATGCCGTTTTTTTCCAGCGTGGGGAACAGGGACGTCTCTTCCTTCCCATGGTGGCAAACGTTGGTAAAGTTCTTTACAAAATCAATGGCCTGCTCAAGCACCGGGGCCGGTATGGTCTTGTCTGCCTTTAGCAGGTCAGCGGTGATATTGAGCGCCCGCATCATCTTTTCTATCAGGTAGTGGTCATTACGCAGAGATTCCGTCGAAGACATGGACAAAACTCAGCTGGCACCACAATAATAACATTGACAATACCGATATGCTTATCCAGCTGCATGCGATATTTTCTGCAATGTTATACCTCGTCATCGATTCGGTCAAGCTGGAATTCGTCGAGCCGGACATAGCCGTTGCGCAGATGAAGATGCTGCAGCAGACATTTGTGACGTACCAAGACCTAAGGGAACAGGGCAAGCTAAAGTTCGCGTATGCCTTTGCCGATTCGCCGGGCGGCATCATGGTGCTGGATGTTGAGTCCAACGAAGAGCTGCAAAAGATCCTCTTCCTGCTACCATCCATGCCGCTTGTCAACAGGTCCCTAAGGCCGCTGACAGAGATGAAGTCTGTCGAGTCCCTGATAGCCGAGCTTGAAGAGATAGTAAAGTCAATGCCCATCAAAAAAGAGCACTAGGCAAAGATCCTCTTATTCTTTTTAACAAAGTCAAGGATCTTGCCCTCGATGATCCCGACATAGTCTGATCCGACGTCGAAGGACACCATCAGGTAGAACTTGTCGTAGCTGCCCGAAACGACCGGGATCGTGGCCCGGATCAGGTTTTCATACCTTCCGACGACGTACTGCATCTTGCCAACCTTGGGATGAAAGCCGCCGGACGCGGCGCCAGTCAGGTATATCGCGCGTTCGGTGTACTTGGCACTGTCGGCCTTGGAAGAGAGCGGTACAAGCCCCTCACGGTACACGGTCTCAAGAAGCGACCCGAGATGATCCGCAAACCCGACGTACCGTATAGACTTGTCAAGGCCCAGTATCGCCCTGCAGATTTCCTGATAGTCCAACATCACCCATAATGCCGGAGTTCCTTGTTAAGGTGTCGGAGATGTTGCGGCGGATAGCGTTGTAAGGAATGCAGACTTATTGCTCCCTGTCACCGATAGTTTTTGCAAACTAGTTTGATTGTAACACGCCGCTCAGGGTATTTTCAAAATGGGATTAAAAGTTCTTGATAATCTCGGACACTTTCTTTACCTTTGCACCGTAGACCTGCTTCATGTACTGCAGGCCTGAGACATGATCCTCTTCGGTAAAAGCATCCACGCCGTCCTCGGCAACGATGACGTCAAACCCCCGCACAAAGGCATCGTATGCGGTATGCCTGTCGCAGATGTTGGTGTGAAGTCCGGTTATGACGACAGCGTTTGCGCCCCGGCCGTCGTATACACCTTTTAACGCCTTGTCAAGGCCAGTCCCGTCAAACGCGCTGTATGCCCTTTTTGGGACGACAAAGTCTTCCTTGGCAGGCTTGAGCTCTTTTATCACCATCGCGCCCTCCGTGCCCTTCATCGCGTGCGGCCCCCAGAGTTTCATTTCATAGGTGTCTATGGGAAGGTGCTCGTCGCTGCAAAAGAACACCGGGACTCCTTTTTTCCTTGCTTCGTCAAGCAGAGTCTGGATGTTTGGGATTATCCTTTTTGCCCTTGCACATTTCAGTTTGCCGTGCACAAAATCGTTGAGCATATCAACTACGAGGATCGCGTATCTCGGGCTGTCCGGCTTGGTGGTTCGTCTGGCCAATCCCTATATTTTTGGCAAGAGCAGATAATTAGCATTTCTGCCTACATCTTGAATTGCCGGGCGGCAGCTTCAAGCCGGTCGCTGAACCTTACCGGGAAGCTGTCGACTGTCACGCCAAGGTCGGTAAACTGGCCTGGCAGCATCTTGAATTGTTCTTTGTGCAATCGCTGGATTTCCTTTAGCGACGGCAGCCGACGGACAACTTGGCCGGCTTCCATGTACTTTTTTAAAAGCGGTACTGAATTTTCAGGCGCCGGTTCGTCTTCAAGACATACGATGTCTGTTTTTATCGCGGCGTTTTCCACTATCCTGAACACCTGTTTTGGTCCCGGATACGTCTTTTTTCCGGGGCTTGTCTTTATTCTGTAATGGACTTTGTACTTGCCTTCCGCGGTGGGAACCTTGACTGCAGTCAGCTTGTATACCCCGTTCATGGCCGGATCGTCCCTTGATGTTACCAGTTCTGTGCCGACCCCAAAGACGTCTATGGGTGCGCCCCTGTCGACCAGGTCCTTTATGATGGATTCATTCAGGTCGCCGCTTGCCATTATCTTGGAATCGGTGTAGCCGGCCTCGTCAAGGATCCGCCGGCATTCAACGCTTAAAAAGTGCAGGTCGCCACTGTCAAGCCTTATCCCGGCTGCCGGAATCTTGGCGTGGACTATATTTTTGACTGCCTCGACGGTGTCGTAGGTATCCACCAGAAGAAAGCCGTGGCTGAACACCTTGTTGAATTCGGTAAAGGCATCCAGCTCGTTTTCAAAGTTCATGACAAAGGAATGGGCCATGGTGCCAAATGCAGGGATGCCCAGCTTGTAGGCCGCAAGGGTGTTTGAGGTACCCACGCAGCCGCCGACAAAGCTGGCCCGGGCTGCCAGGAGCGCCGCATGTGGGCCATGGGCGCGCCGGAAGCCAAACTCAACGACGTCTTTGCCCCCGGCTGCGTTTACGATGCGCGAAGCCTTTGTTGCTATCAGGCTCTCAAAGTTCATCACGGACAGCAGGTAGGTTTCAAGGATCTGCGCCTCGATTATCGGCGCCTCGACTCTGATGAACGGCTCGTTTGGGAAAAGCACCGTTCCCTCGTCCACGGCCCAGAGGTCGCCGGTGAACCGGAATCGGCTGAGGTAGTCGAAAAATTCACCGGGCACACGCTTGAATGGATCCAGAGACTGCAGGTAGGATATCTGGTCTTCTGTAAAAGTCAGGTTGCGTATGTACTCCAGCACCTGCTCCAGGCCTGCAGCAACCATGTACGAGCGGTTGCGCGGCAGCCTGCGCACAAAGGCCTCAAATACTGCCTGTCTATGGGATTGGCCAGCGTTAAAGTAGGCCGCGGCCATGGTCAGTTCATAAAAATCAGTAGCAAGACCCAGTTCACGTTCCGAGATCATCAGTTCTTTTGAAGGATTCATTTCAATGCGCCCTTTCCAGGGAGATGTATGACAGGTAGCAGATGGGCTCATTATTTAACAAATTGGAATCTGCTGCAATTCAGTGCATACATACTTTTAAAATAAAAGAAGTGGCTATCCAAAACGAAGTGAGACCATGAAAATAGGCGGCGACAACCCGTACCGGCGGCTGGTCTTCAGCGACAGAAGAGAGGCCGCAGCCCTTTTGGCAGAGAAACTGAAGGAAAAGTATTCATCGCTTTTTGAAGAGGAAAGGCCCATCGTTCTGGCGATTCCAAGGGGCGGGGTAGTCACCGGAGACGAAATAGCATCCCGCCTGAATGCAGATCTGGATGTCATTGTATCAAAAAAGATAGGAGCGCCGGAAAACCCGGAACTGGCCATCGGTGCAGTCATGCATGATGGAAGTTTTTTCCCCAACACAGACATCATCAGGATGCTTGGAGTCCCAAGCAAATACATCAGCGATCAGATATTAGAAAAGATGCAGGAAATCGAACGCCGCCTTGACAGGTTCAGGGGAAGCAAAGAATACCACCTTGAAGGCAGGGTAGTGATACTGGTAGATGACGGCATCGCCACCGGCGCGACGGTGTTTGCCGCCATAAACTGGCTGAAAAACCAGCGACTGAAGAGGATGATAGTGGCCATGCCTGTCGGCCCAAGGGAGACAGTGTTCGCGCTAAAGCAGGTAGCCGGCGAAGTGATGGTCTTGCAATCACCGGCCATCTTTGGCGCGGTGGGCGAGTTCTACCATGATTTTACGCAGGTCAGCGACGAAGAAGTCGTAGAGATAATGAGCAAGTACAGACACGTCACGGCCTAGTGCACTATAATCACTGGGCAGGAAAGGCGTTCTGAAAGTTTACGCGAAACGCTGCCCAGGGTCTTGAGTTTTGAGATTCCGGAAAGCCCAGTGCTTCCCATCACCACGAGATCGGCCTTTTCCTGCTCCACGCACGACATTATTTGTTCTGCCGGCCGGCCCCGAAGCACCAGAACCTTTGCAGGCACTCCAGCGGACTCGCACTGCTGCTTTTTCTTTTCAAGCACATCAAGGCCGTCTTTTTCCATGACCTTGTAGAGCCTTTCCAGGTTCTCCTTCACCGTCTTGTTTGAAGGCAGCCGCAGAGAGTACTTGCTTAGCGGAAAGGAAACCTCTTCGACTACGTACACAAGCACGATGCGGCTCCCTATGCTGCTGGCAAGTTCTATCGCCCGGTCAAGGGCGTCGTCTGACGGCTTGGATCCATCGTAGGGGACAAGAATCGTTCTGTAACTCAATTTGCATCCTTGAACGTTACCGGGCCTTCCTGATACCCTTCATCTTTTTGTGCGCGGTCGAATCTGTCGACGGCGTTGTGGATCTGCCCTCTTTTCTGGTCGGCTTTGGCTGCTCGTCTAGTTCCATGTCCTTGGCCTCTTCTGGCGAAAGGCGTGATTCATCTACCATGCTTTTCTTTGTCATTGTGCAAACACACCACTCTGCGTTATTTATCGTATAAGAACATACTGCAATGCATTGCAACCGTGCACGTTGCTTAAATCGCAGCGACGTGAGATCTGTTCAATGGAATTTCACAGTGTAGAGATAAAACCGCCAGAGGGAGTACAGCTGATACTGGCCCAGAGCCATTTCATCAAGACCGTCGAGGATGTTTTTGAGTGCATGGTCAATTGCGTTCCAGGCATAAAATTCGGGATCGCGTTCTGCGAGGCCAGCGGACCCGGCCTTGTCAGGCATGACGGTAACGACAGGGAGCTTGAAGGCCTTGCAGCAGACTCTATCTACTCCATAGGGGCAGGCCACAGCCTTCTGATACTGCTAAAGGATGCGTACCCCATCAACGTGCTGCCAAGACTCAAGGACGTGCCAGAGATAGTAAGCGTGTTTTGTGCCACCGCCAATCCGGTGCAGGTAGTTGTTGCTGAAACCCCGCAAGGAAGGGCGATACTTGGCGTAGTCGACGGCTTCAAGCCCAAGGGAATCGAAGGCGAAAAAGAGATTCAAGAAAGAAAGCAGTTCCTGCGAGACATTGGATACAAGAAATAGCATCATCTTGCCTGCCGGCCAAGGTGCTGGACGAACCAGTCCCTTGCAAGGACGGCTACTTCCTCCAATTTTCCGGGCTCTTCAAAGAGGTGCGTAGCTCCCGGAACGATGACAAGCTTGCATTCTGCCTTCATCCTGCTCATGGCCTTTTTGTTCAGGTCAATGACCGGCTCGTCATCGCCACCCACGATCAAAAGTGTAGGAGCCTGCATGTGGGGAAGCGAATCAGCTGCCAGATCCGGCCGGCCACCCCTAGAGACCACTGCCCTCACAGGGGCAGGGTTTGCCGCAGCCGCCACAAGCGCGGCTCCCGCGCCAGTGCTGGCCCCAAAATATCCAACATCAAGATGTTTGGTATCGTCATCTTCCAAGATCCATTTCGTGGCGCCGGCCAGCCGCTGGGCCAAAAGCGGGATGTCAAACCGCAGATGCATGGTGTACTGGTCAACGGCTTCTTCCTCCCTTGTCAGCAGGTCGAACAGCAGCGTTGACAGGCCAGCGTCCTGGAGAACCCGCGCCACGTAGCGGTTTCTTGAACTGTGCCGGCTGCTCCCACTTCCATGGGCAAAAAGCACGATGCCCTGGGAATTTTTTGGTATGACAAGATCCCCTTCCAGTGTTATCTTGCCAATTGGGATCTTGACTGAACGTTCAGGCATGAATCAGGCACCCCCAGATTGCCTATCGCGCCTCATTTTACCACCAGAACGGGGCATGCAGCGTGCGATACCACGGCGCTGGCAACGCTTCCAAGCAGAAAACGCTTCAGGCCTGTCCGGCCCCTTGTGCCTATGACTATCAGGTCTGCCTGGTGTGAGGCGGCGTAGTTTATTATGACGTCGGCTATGGACGCCACGTCAAGGAGCGTCTCGGAGGTTACCTTGACGCCGGCCTTGCTGGCCATCTCCTTGACCTGGTCAAACCACTGTTCTGCGTGTTTCTTTGCCTCTTCCAGGTACGTGACCAGCAGCGCGCCGCCGCTTTTGTGTTCGGCGTACGGCAGACTTACCACCGCGTGAATGCACAGAATTTCTGCTCCAGACATGCCTGCCAGTTGGATGGCGTACCTGGCAGCATCCATGGAGGAGTCAGAGCCATCTATTGGCAAAAGTATCTTTTTGATTGATGACAATCAGCTCACCTGCCTAACCAAGGTTGACGTCGTAGTTAAGTGATCTGCAAGGTACGGCAGTTGCAGGCCACACACTTGTTTACTTTGTGATACTGTCTCCAAGCGAATCGCCATGGACTTAAGGCCACACCTGTGCATTAATGCCCGAGGTATGCTCTGCAATGCAAAGCAATGCTTTAGATCTTGGCCAGAATCGATCAGAACCATAGTCTCAGGCTTTTCTTCTCATGACAAACTTTGCTACTTCTGTAAAGATGAACCCCGTGGTGGACAGCGCCAGCAGCAGTGCCCAGTCAAAGGCCCCGAGGGGGACGAGGTCAAACATGCTCTGCAGGAGCGGATGGTTCATGATGAAAAGCACTGCCGAAGACTCCCCGATCAGGGAGTAAAGCAGGGCCTTGTTCGTGAACAGTCCCAGCCTTGGCAGGTTGTGCCTGAGCGACCGGCACGACAGCGCGAAAAACAGCTCAAAGAATACAAACATCCCAAACACCATGGTCCTGGCTTTGGACACTGCGGCCTCTGACTGCCAGCCTTCCGACTCTAGGATTGCCCAGAATAGCGACAGTGTTGTTATGGAGAGGATGACTGAAATTCCGATCATCAGCCAGGTTACGCCGGAAAAAACGCCTTCCTTTAGGCTTCGCGGTTTTCTTTTCATCACATCGGGCTCTCGGGGCTCCAGCCCAAGGGCGATGGCCGGCGAGCCATCGGTGGCCAGGTTGATGTAAAGCAGATGCTTTGCAAGCAGCGGAAACGGCCAGCCCATCATCACTGAGAAGGTTAAAACCAGGATCTCGCTGATGTTGGCTGAGAGCAGGTAGACAAGGTATTTCTTGACGTTATCAAATATCCGCCTTCCCTCCTCCACGGCGCCGACTATAGTGGCAAAATTGTCATCGGCCAGCACCATGGCTGAAGACTCTTTGGCCACCTGCGTGCCGGTCATCCCCATGGCAATGCCAATATCTGCGGCCTTGAGCGCCGGCGCATCGTTTGTCCCGTCTCCGGTCATCGCTACCACGTTGCCCCTGGATTTGAGGGCGCGCACCATCTTGAGTTTGTGTTCCGGCAAAACCCGCGAATACACTTTTACGTTCTGCGCCTTTTCTGCCAGTTCTTTTTCATCCGCCCTTTCCAGGTCCGCACCTGTCATGACAGCGCCGCCGTCTGCTATGCCGATCTCTTTTGCAACCGACGCCGCGGTCAAGCTGTGATCGCCGGTTATCATGACAACGTCGATGCCAGCGCTCTTGCACTGTGCCACCGCGTTGATGGTTTCAGGCCGGGGCGGGTCCATCATCGCAGCCAGGCCAAGAAAGACAAGGTCGTTTTCCAGTCCAGAAAAACTGTCATCCTTCAGATCCTTGTACGCCAGGGCCAGAACCCGCAAGCCGGCGCGGGCCATTTCGTTGTTGACCTGGGTTATTCTGGATTTCTTGTCCAGGTCCATGTCCATGAGTCTGCCGCCAGAACGCAGCGCCGTGCAGCGTGACAGGACAACTTCCACGGCGCCCTTCACAAACGCCTGATAAACGCCGTCGGCCTGATGCACCGTGGTCATCATTTTTCTTTCCGATGAAAAGGGGACTTCATGCACCCGCGGGAACTGGGAATTTGCCCGCTTTCTATCCAGGCCGGCCTTGGAAGCCAGAACCACCAAGGCTGCTTCGGTTGGATCCCCCGCAACAACAGCCTTGCCGTTTTCAACCTTGACGCTGGCATCGTTGCAGAGCAGCGCGCACCTTGCAAGGATTTCCAGGTCGTCTTTGTTGTCGTCGGACACTATCTTGCCGTCCGGCAAATATCCCGAACCTGTCACTTCGGACACATGGTCGTAAATGTAGATCTTGCGAACCGTCATCTCGCCTTTGGTCAGCGTCCCGGTCTTGTCGCTGCATATTACCGTCGTGCATCCAAGGCTTTCGACAGCAGGCAGCCGCCGGACTATGGCGTTTTGTTTTGCCATCCTGTAGACGCCAAGGGTCAGCGAGGTTGCTATCACTGCAGGAAGCGCCTCCGGGACGGCGGCCACTGCCAGGCTTATCCCCCAGACCAGCATCTCGATTATCTGGTGGCCCCGAAGGAATCCGGCTACGCTGACGATGGCCACCACAGCCAGCATTATCGCGCTGAGAATCTTGCCGGTCTGCCGCATCCTGATCTCAAAGGGCGTCTTTTGCAGGTCTATTTTCTGCACCATTTCTGCGATTTTGCCAAGCTGCGTATTCATCCCGGTTGCAAAGACCACGGCCCGCCCATGCCCGTAGGTCGCAGCCGTTAAAGTATACAGGATGTTTTTTCTGTCTGCCACCGGCGTATCCGCCGGCAGGGTGCAAAGAGTTTTTGAAACTGGCATCGATTCGCCGGTAAGCGCGGCCTCGTCTGCCTGCAGGTTGAAGGATTCAAGCAGGTACGAATCGGCAGGTATCCGGTCGCCGGATGAAACTATTATGACGTCGCCGGGTACCAGCTCCCGGACATCGACGGCCCGCTCCTCGCCGCCCCTTATTACGCGGCAGGAAGCAGCTGCCATCTTTTTTAGAGCCGCTATGGCCTTTTCTGAGCGGAACTCTTGGACAAAGCCCACCACCGCGGCCAGAACCACTATGACCGTTATGACGACGGCATCGACAACCTCTCCAACAAGGGCTGAGATGGCAATGGCAGCAAGCAGTATTGCGATCAGCGGCTCTTTGAACTGCTTTGCAAATACCGCAAGAGGCGAAGGCTTTTTTTCTTCTGAAATTTCGTTGTAGCCGTACAGAGATATCCGCCGTTTGGCCTCGTCTTCTGAAAGCCCGTCCATCCCTGTTTGCAGCGCGGACAGCACATCGTCCCTGCTCATGGCGTGCCAGCCGGCTGGTGGAGCAAACGCCTCTATTTCCCATCACCGTTGCCGCAGCATGGCCGCCGTAAAGTCATTGTCTTTTGAATAGGATGTGGCTCCACAAAAATTTGACGGCGGTGTTGTATATATCAGATTGGGCGGAGTGAGGGCTTAAGTACAACCCTCATTTCAATAGGAATGTTGGACGTCTCTGAATTAGAGAAGATAATCCAGGATCTCGAAAAGCGGGTTGAGCGTCTTGAAGGCGTTGTCTACAAAAGCAAGGCAGCAGAGAGGCAAGACGACGTGACGAGTCGTATTGTCGGGAGTGTTGACAAGATAGGAACCCAGGATCTGATCATCCTTGCATTAAGGATAAAGCCCCATCAGACCAAGGCCGAGATAAGGGCAATGCTGGACGACTGGGGCAAGTCCTATGGCAGCTGGTTTGAAGGCGGCAACTTTAGCGGAAGGCTGATCAAAAAGGGGTTTGTCAAAAAAGCCGGCCAGAACAAGGAAGGAGAGGAACTTTTCCTGCTGACAAAAAAGGGCGAATTGCAGGCAGACGAGTATTTATCCAAGATATAGAAACACGTCATGCGTGCCTCAAGACTGGCGCATATTCATTTCTAGCCTGCGGTGTCTTTTTTGTTCGCGCCCTTGTTCTAAGTGCAAAGCCGCAGCATGGGCAGCGCATGCCGTTCCAGCGAATAAATACATCACAAACCTGGCAGCGTTTGCGGCCGTCAGAATACCTTGCCAGGGTCTTGTAGATGACGCATTTTCCCTTGCAGACCATTACAGCTATGTTAGAAGCATGGTCATTTAACCAGTAAGATTATTCTGCATTACACTGCATTTCAGGCAAATGCACTTCAGCCCTTCATTATCAGGTCCCAGGGCGTAAGTATCTTGTCCCTGTAAAA
Source organism: Nitrososphaera sp. (assembly GCA_037441265.1). GTDB lineage: Archaea > Thermoproteota > Nitrososphaeria > Nitrososphaerales > Nitrososphaeraceae > Nitrososphaera. The sequence goes on from JBBISN010000021.1 coordinate 24,652, forward strand.
TATGCAGGGAGTGCCGACGTCCATCAAAAGTTCGGCGGCCTGGCCCACCGTGGTGTCCTCGGTTATCTGTATGCCCCTGGTCATTTCAAGGCTCTGGACAGGGATTCTTTCAAGCCCGGAAAACCCCTGGCGCTGCATCACCTGCCGCGCATCATGGCTCAGCAGAAATTCAAGGATCTTTCTGTCGTTGATAAAGTACTGGGCTCCAAGTTTCATCAAGATCAGGTTTCTTATTCTTTTTTCTGCCATCACGTTTAGCGCGTCAAGAACGCTGCTGTCGCTTCTGATGGTGATGAGATCCGAGGCCAGCGGGCTTGCCTTTCTATCAATCTTGTGCGCGATGAGTGCACGCAGCAGGTCGCGGATGGACAGCGTTGCAGCCACCGCGCCGTTGATGGCTATGGGCATGAACGCGAATTTCGTGTCACAGAAAATCTTGAACGCGCTGGAAAGAGGCTCGCTTGATTCAAGGGGCCGGTCAAGCCGGTCCATCACATCGGAGGCCCGTGATTCAAGCCATCTTTCCTTGTAGCCCAGGATATGCTTGACCAGAGCCAGCCCACCTATCCTGCCGGCAAGCCTGTTTCCGTCCAGCACCACAAGGCCGTCCACGTAGATCTGTGGCCCGATGGCCAGAAAAACCGCCGTCTGCAGCATTGCAGACCGGACATCAACAGAAAGAAGAGGTCGTCTAGATATATGCGGAGCTGCCGATTCTATCGAGATATCTGGCAGGCGCATTTCCATCTACTCGATTTTGTATCCAAGCAATACCAGCAGTCTTTGCACCGTTTCTTGGCTCATTTCCAGCTGTCTTGATATCTCGGTTATTGAAATGCCGTTTTCATACATTCTTGAGAGCTTTTTCAATAACCACGGGTTGACGTTTACCGTCTTAACATCTGGCATGTCTTATTATGCGCTCGTCGATGGAATAAGATGTAGGAATATAGTGCAGGGCAGTGCACTATATTTTCAGAGGTTTGCCATGTCTGCGCGCACGGTAACTGCAGTCATAAAAGCTAGTCCTTCTTGTACAGCGTTCCGGGCGCCCCATAACTTTCTTGCAGCTTGATAACCAGAGTATCGCTGGCCCTGTTGAAGATCCGCTGTCTTTTTTCGTTGGTAAATATCCATCCAAGCAAGGTATCAAGGGGCAGGAGAAAGGCCTTGCCAAAACTCTGTATTGCGATGCTTCTTGTTTCCGGAGCCTTGCCTTGCAGGTCTACCACCTTCAGCTTGAGTACCATCTTGCCTATGGACTGACCTCTGGTGGATTCAAAGAATGTCCAGTATCCAAAGAATGCAGAGCTTGTGACGAGATATCGTACTGGTCCGTCAAAACCAAACCACCGGTCTGGCTTGTAATCCAGCCAGAAGGGAAATGCCGCAGCTGCAAGAACTGCCCCCACAGCAACGTTTACTATGATAAAGTCTATCAGCCAGGCGAAGAACCGGTCGCTCCACTTTGCAAGAAGCAGTTCCGGCGGCGCAGGCGGATTGTTGGCAGCATCCGTACTCATCAGGATATCTATGCATCTGTTGCTTATAACATGTCTTGGAAGATCATGCGATCCTAGATTGTCTTTAAGACATAGACATCTGCTTGAGATCGCTTTTGAATTTCTTCATCAGCAGGTCCAGCGACTTTTGGATTTCCCTGACTCTGAGCGCGGTGTTCTTTTCTATGAGTTC
>JBBISN010000022.1:0-25481 GCA_037441265.1 Nitrososphaera sp.
AAGATAAACAAGGCCATAGTGGGGATGCTCTTGCGCCAGGGCATAAAGGCCGTCGGCATCGCAGGAATCGATGGCGGCATCCTGAAAGCTGAGCGCAAGAAAAAGCTTGTAGTCATCAACGAGAAGGGAAGAAAGATGGCCATCGACGGCGGCTACACCGGCAAGATAAACGCGGTGGACCCGGCGCTGGTAAACAACCTTGTGAGCAACGGTTACACGCCGGTCATCTCTCCCATCGCGTTGAGCGAGGAATTTGACTTCCTCAACGTCGATGGCGACAGGGCCGCCGCGTATGTGGCTGGCAGCCTCAAGGCGGACAAGGTCATATTCATCACCAACGTCAACGGGCTCATGCTTAACGAAAAGCTGGTCACCAGCATGACCCTTGAGCAGGCCAAGGCCACCCTGCCAAAGATTGGCTTTGGCATGGAAAAGAAGGTTCTTGCCTGCACCGAGGCCCTTGAAATGGGTGTCAAAGAGGCCATCATAGCTTCCGGACAGGTGGAGAACCCGATTTCCTCGGCGACGGCACACAACAACTGCACGGTGATATCACCAAAATGAACGGCGAGGACAACTATCTAGCAAACCTATACCAGCGGTTCCCGGTCAACGTGGCAAGGGGCAAGGGCGCAAGGATCTGGGACACTGCCGGCAAGGAGTACATCGACTGCATGGGCGGCTACGGCGTCGCGCTTGTTGGGCACTGCAACGACAGAGTCGTGGAGGCCATAAAGAAGCAGGCCGAGACGCTGATAACCGCGCACATGTCCGTTTACAACGAAACGCGGTTGCAGTTCATGCAAAAGATGGCTGCTGTTGCTCCGCCGGGCCTAAGCAAGATGTTCTTTACCAACAGCGGTACCGAGTCCGTCGAGGCCGCCCTGAAGTTTGCCCGGAAATACACCGGCAAGGCCGGCGTGATAGCCATGAACGGTGCCTACCACGGCAAGACCTTTGGCGCGCTTTCAGTCACGTACAACGAAAAGTACAGAAAATCATTCATGCCGCTCTTGGAGGGAGTCAAGTTCGTCCCCTACAGCGAGCCGGAAAAACTAGAGGAGGCGGTAGACGACAGCATCGGCGCCGTCATCCTGGAGCCGATACAGGGCGAGACAGGCATCATAGTGCCTCCAGACAACCTCATCCCAAAGATCAGGGAGATCTGCGACCGGCGCAAGCTGGTGCTCATCTTTGACGAGATCCAGGCAGGTCTTGGCCGGACCGGCAAGATGTGGGCCGGACAGAACTGGAACACCACGCCGGACATCATGTGCCTTGCCAAGGGTATTGCCGGCGGCGTTCCCATGGGCCTTGTCCTTGCCAGAGCGGAGATAATGGAAGCCATGAAGCTTGGAGAGCATTCGTCGACCTTTGGTGGAAGCCCGCTGGCGTGCGCCGCAGCCTCTGCCACGATGGAGGCCCTTACCACCGATGGGCTGGTGGAAAACGCCGCCAGAGTCGGCAAACACTTCAAGGAAAGCCTTCAACGCCTCAAGGAAAAGCACAAGATAATCCGCGAGGTCCGGGGCCTTGGAATGATGCTTGGAGTGGAACTGCGCTTTGAGGTCAAGGACGTGCTTTTTGACGGAATCAGTCACGGGCTGCTGATGCTGTACTCTGGAAGGAACATCATACGCCTGCTTCCGCCACTTGTGATGGACGAAGCAACGGTTTCCCGCGCAGTTGAAATAATGGACGAAGTACTAACAAGGGAGGAGCAAAGGAGAAATGTCAATTAACATCGACGAGACGGACGACAAGATAATCCACATACTTCAGACAGACTCGCGGAAAGCGTTTGTGGACATTGCCAACGAGATCGGCCTTTCCGAGTCCGCGGTGAGAAGGCGCGTCAAGAACCTGGTGGACGGCGGCGTCATCAAGCGCTTTACCATCGAGCTGGGTGCCAGCGACAAGACCAGCGCCATTACGCTCATCTCGGTAAGCTCGTCGGCGGACACCTCGGCCGTATCTCAGAGGCTGATGAAGCTTGGCAGCGTGGAAGTGGTCTACGAAATCACCGGCCAGTACGACATTGCAGCCATCATAGCCGCGCCGGCCATATCCGAGATAAACAAGTGCATAGACGATATCCGTAAGATAGAGGGCGTTTCCGACACCAACACCGTGATAATACTGAAGACCATCCGGTAAAGTATTTTTCATATACCGGCCGGATCAGTACCAGACCATGTCAAGCAGACCCCAAAACAATCAAGACGCTCAAAAGTACAAGGAAAAATGCAACCAGATACTAGGCATATCGCCGCACGTACGCTATGCTGGCCTCATGAACAAGTTTGGCCGCACCATGGCCGGCAGTCTAAGAAAAGGAGTGGTGCCGCTGCTAAGCACAGAAGAGGCCAGAAACGAGTATTTTATCGAGGCAAGCCGAAGCAGGATGCGCAAGAGCTTTGAAAATTCGATCGGAAAAACAGAGTACACGTACACCGAGAATGAAAAGGTCAAGATACTGACTGTGCCAGGTGGCGAGGATTTTTACTACATAACCATGGACAAAGATACGCCGGCGTCTGAAGTGGCAAGAATTATCGAGGCTGTAAGAAAGATGGTCTGATAAACACCATCAGATCTCTTTAATACACCCTATACGAAACTTTGTCAAAGTTGAACAAGAAGAGTATGTTTCAGCTTTCGCCCGGTCAGAGAGCTTATTTAACAACCCAGATACAGTCAGACACATTTAGCGCAGAACAGGCATGTGAATTTGCCCTGAAGAAATGGAGTGTTGATTTAGATTTGGATAGTGTCAGGGCGTATATCGAGGGAAGACCCGATCCTCTGTTCTCTGATGCAGGCACTACGATTGTCAATACGCATGAAACTGCCATTTCCAAAGCATTATCGGTAGATCTAAATGTTATAAACAATAATCTAAAACTCATCAAACATCAATATCAGCTAAAAACAGGTCGCATCATAGACATACTATGTGAAGACGAGTCTGGAAATTTAGTAGTGATTGAAGTGAAAAAATCCGCTGACAGTGATGTGATTGATCAGCTTCTGAGTTATATGAGAGACATAAAAGATGAACAGCCGGATAGACCTTCCATAAAAGGAATCATTATGTCTAACGTCTACGACGAAGACCTAGCTACAAAAGTGAAAATACTCGAGCCTAGCGGGATAGGACTGAAGTATTATAAATTAAAAGTTATTCCTGTAAGTGAACAGGAAGTTAAGGGCTTTGCGTAGTTTGATTTTACCGTATTGAAAATCTAGTTATGGTTTGCAACAAAATTACTTGGCAAAAGCCTTGAGCTTGCCGCGCATCTCTTTGTCTTTGGAGATGGCCGGGTGACTCGGGTCTGCCAGTATCACTTCAAACCAGTAGTACATTCCGTCCTTGTGCAGGTAGTACGAACCCATGACTTCCATGTTCGGGTACTTTTCGCCAACCCTTCTTTCGGCGACCTTGCGCATACTGATGCCCTGCTTTATGCGGACAACACCGATGTGCTTGGGCCTTCTGCCTGCAACGGGCCTCTGTTTTCTCATGCCGCCCCTGCCGACACGGATCCTGACTACTGTTATGCCCTGTTTGGCCTTGTAGCCCAGCTTTCTGGCCCTGTCAAGCCTGCTTGGCCTCTCTATCCTGTTGATGGTTGGCTCTGTCCTCCAGGCAACGGCCTTGGATTTGAGTTCGTCTGAATTGTTCTTCCACATCTTGAGCCATGTTTGAGCCATGTAGCTGTGCATTATATCGATCTCCTGACTTTAACCCCTTTATATGCTATATTACGCCGCGCAGGATCTGGATTATTTTCTCTGCAATGACTGAAGACGCCAGTTCCTGGCCCTCCTTTGTCTGCGCACCGATGTGCGGCGTGCACACCACGTTTGGAAGGTTCAGAAGAAGTTTGTCGGTGGGAGGCTCGACTTCAAAGACGTCCAGCGCGGCTCCAGCCAGCCTGTTGTTTTTGAGCGCCTCGTAAAGGGCGTTTTCGTCTATTATCTCGCCTCTTGAAGTGTTGATAAGGTATGCCGTCGGCTTCATCCTGGCCAGCCGCTCTGCATTGAACATGTGGTTTGTCTCCGGCGTTGCCGGCACATGGCACGTGATGAAATCCGAGCTTTCAAGCAGCGTGTTAAGGTCGGTTACTATCATGCCGACTTCGTTGACAAAGTCTCGGTTTATCGGAAAGATATCGTACCCGATAAGGTTCATCCTAAGCGCCTTGGCCATTCTGCCGATGTTGCGGCCGATGTTGCCGACGCCGATTATGCCAAGGTACTTGCCCTTCAGCTCGGTGCCAACAAGCTCTTTTTTGATCCAGTTGCCCTTCTTGGTCTCTGCATCGGCTCTGGGGATGCTGCGGGCAAGGGAGATCATCAGGCCAATGGCAAGCTCTGCGACTGCCGTCGATGCGGCTTCCGGCGCGTTTATCACCCGGATATTTTTGGCCTCTGCAGCCTTGACGTCGACGTTGTCCAGACCCACACCGACCCTGGCGATGATCTTGGCGTTTGATGCAGCATCGATGACCTCCTTGGTCATCTTGGTTCTGCTTCTGACAACGATTGCATCGTAATCCTTGACGACGGAAACCAGCTCATTTGCCTTTATCTCAGGCTTGTAGTCAACGTTCATACCCGCCCTTTTCAGGCTGTCAACGCCGGCTTGATCAATGGAATCGCAAACCAGCACCTTGCCGCTAACTTGCATGCGACTTGAAAAATTTTGGTGCTAATATATTGCATTCGACAGTAAATGGTTTAATATTCGCGCAGGCAGCTTCAGACGGGCTTTGCATTACATACTGCGGATAAAGGACGAATCTGAAAGACAGCTGTTCGTCAGGCGTATGCTGTACATAGGAATACGCAGGGACTGGTCCAGAAACTCAAAGATACTGTTTGTCAAAAGACTGCAGTCCGGTGATGCCTTCATTGGCTCAGGGATGCCCAAAAAAATAGCGGGGTTAGACGAGCTGGACGGCGACGAGCGGAGGCTTTGCATGGAGAACAACTGGTACGGCAAGATGCTGTTTGAAAGACTTGCAAAGTTTCAGCCGCCAGTAGACCTTCAGAATACCAGTCTGGCCCAAAAAATGCCGGCGCTCTTGCACGGCCTTGAAATCACGGATGATGAAGTCTCTGCGATAGAAAAATTGGTCCGCGTCAGGATAAACATTTAGCTTTAGATTAATTTATTACAGCCAGATTGGCTGCGTATCCCCATGTCTTTTAGGATTGACAAAGATTCGCTTGGCGAAGTAAAGGTTCCATCAGACGCTTACTACGGTCCGTTTTCATCCCGTGCAAAGGAGCAGTACAAGGTGACAGGCCAGAGAGCGCACATCAACCTTATCAGGGCGTACGTCATGATAAAACGCTCTGCCGCTCTTGCAAACAAAGAGCTGAAGGCTCTGGACGAGGAGAGGGCCGACGCCATAGTAAAGGCATGCAACGAGATTCTGGCCGGCAAGCTTTTAGACCAGTTTGTCGTCGAGGCCATCAATTCCGGCGCGGGAACCGCGTTTAACATGAATAGCAACGAGGTGATTGCCAACCGGGCCCTTGAAATACTGGGCAAGCAGAAGGGGCAGTACGAATTTCTCAGTCCCAATGACCATGTAAACATGTCGCAGTCCAGCAACGACACCTTCCCGACGGCCATGCACGTTGCCATACTTCTGAACATGGAGGAGACAAATGCATCGCTTACCGTGCTCATAGACTCGCTGCGAAGAAAAGCACAGGAATTCCAAAACGCGATAAAGATAGGCAGGACTCACCTGATGGATGCCATACCGGTGACGCTGGGCGCAGAGTTCGAGGAATACGCGTACTCCCTTGAACGCGCGCAGAAAAGGATGCTTGAGGCCGTGGACGGTCTTTCCAGCGTAGGCCTTGGCGGCACAGCTGTTGGGACCGGCGCCAACACCCCCAATGGGTACAGGGAGCTGGCCATAAAGCACCTGTCAGAAATTTCAAAGCTGAAACTGCGGCCGTCTGAGAACATGTTCTACTCGCTGCAGAGCAAGTTTGACGTGGCCAACTGCTCGTCGGCACTGCGCAACCTGGCAGTAGAGCTGACAAAGATGGCAAACGACCTGCGCCTGATGGCCTGCGGCCCCGTGGCCGGGTTTGCCGAGATACTCATTCCTGCGGTACACGCCGGCTCGTCCATAATGCCGGGCAAGGTCAACCCGTCGCTGGCTGAATGCCTTAACATGATCTGCTTCAACGTGATTGGAAATGATGTGGCAGTGGCCATGGCTGCGCAGGCCGGGCAGTTTGAGCTGAATGTGATGCTACCGGGAATGCTAAAGTGCATGCTGGACTCTACAGACATGCTGAAGAACTTTTTGCCGATATTTGCAGCCAACATGATTGACGGGCTCAAGGCCAACAGGGAGAGGCTTGAATCCTACATAGAGAAAAGCCCGGTGCTTGTCACCCTGCTCAACCCATACATAGGATACCTGAAGGCAGCCGAGATATACAAGGAAGCCCTCAAGACTGACAAGACCATCAGGGAGCTGGTCCTGAGCAAGGGTTTGATGACCAAAGAGCAGCTGGACGCCGCGCTATCCAAAGAAAACATCCTTGGAACCGGCTAGTCCTTTTTTATCTCCGGCCGCTGCGTTATTTTCCGGCCTTTCATTATTTCCCGGACAGAAGTGACGATCAGCGCTGCCTGAAGGACATATCCGCCGACGATGAGCACCATGGCGTTGAAGGGCTTTGAAAACGTGGTCATCAGCTCCACGTGCGGCGGAGCCAGCGAGTTTCCAACCATGACAATGGCTGCCAGCGGGATGCAGATATACAGCGCCCTTTTCATGCCCAGGAAAACCAGCACGGTCAGCGTTACGAACGACAGTTCGAGGATGATCGCCCTGTCCAGGAACATGGGGTTTCCAAACGGTATGGCTATTGCCCCGGCGACACTGATGGCCGCAAGAACGGCGGAAACGGCACTGAAACGTGCCTTCAATGCAGAATGCTTGTCAGCGTAGCAATTAAAGCGTTTATTTCATCTGGGCAACCTTTTTTATTCACCTAATCTCTAGTCCCAACAGATAAGTCATGAAGGCTGCCCGTATTATCAAGACGAAGGAACCGTTAAAGATCGAGGAAGTTAACGTCCCAAAACCAAAGAACGACCAGGTTCTTGTTAGGGTTCAAAGCGCAGGTGTTTGTCACAGTGATCTGCACCTGTGGGAGGGCGGATACGCCGGCCCGCAGGGTGTGTTTATGAAAGTCGAGGACAGAGGAGTCAAGTTCCCGCTGACGCCCGGCCACGAGATCGCCGGAACCATAGAGGACATGGGCGAGAACGTGACCGGTTTTCAAAATGGCGATAGGGTGCTGGTCTACCCATGGATAGGAGAAGGCACGTGCCCGGCATGCCGGGTCGGAGAGGAGAACATCTGCGACGCGCCAAGGTCCATCGGTGTGTACCAGGACGGCGGCTATTCCGAGCTTGTTCTTGTGCCAAGCCACAAGTACCTAGTCAAGCTTGGAGACTATGATCCAAACGCTGCCGCATCCCTTGCCTGCTCGGGACTCACGGCATACACTGCCGTCAAAAAGGCATCATGCCTGCCTGGAGAGACCATGGTGATCATAGGCGCTGGCGGCCTGGGTCTGATGGCGGTCCAGATGGCCAAGGCGGTAACCAACGCTAGGATTGCCATAGTGGACATTGACGACAAGAAGCTGGCCGAGGCAAAGAGGCTTGGAGCTCATGAGACCATAAACTCTGGCACAACGGACCCGGTAAAGGGGATCAAGGACATTACAGGCGGCCCCGGAGCCGAGGCGGTAATAGACTTTGTCAACAACAGCAAGACCATTCCAAACTCGTTTAACATGCTCAGAAAGCGCGGCAAGCTTGTGATGGTGGGGCTCTTTGGCGGCTCGTACGAGCTGAACCTGCCACTGGTGCCGCTGCGGGCGTTCACACTCACCGGCGCCTACACCGGCAAGTTTGCCGATCTGGTGGAGCTGGTGGCCATCGCAAAGCAGGGCAAGGTGCAGTCCGTGGTGTCGCGCAAGTTCTCTCTGGACGAGGCAAACGGCGCGCTGGAAGAGCTAAAGACGGGCAAGATAATCGGCAGGGCTGTAATCAACCCTTAAGCCGATCCGCCTTTTATTCTACTAGGAGCTTGCTTGTGACGTCCTTGACCACTATGGACTTGATGTTAACAAACTCTTTGATTCCGAACTCTGAGAGCTCCCGGCCGATCCCCGATTTTTTGACTCCGCCAAACGGAAGTCGCGGGTCTGACTTGACCATCTCGTTGACCGACACGATGCCACTCTCTATCTGACGGGCAAGCTTGACCCCACGTTCAAGGTTGCTGGTCCAGATGCTGGCGCCAAGGCCGAATTCTGAATTGTTGGCTTCGGCTATGGCCTGCACTTCATTTTCAACCACGATGATAGGCGCCGCGGGCCCAAAGACCTCTTCCCTCAGCACGTCCATGTCATGCTTGACGTCTGAGATTATCGTCGGTTCGTAAAAGAAACCATCCCTTGAGACGGACCTGCCGCCAACCAGTACCCTTCCGCCCTTGGTTTTTGCGTCCTCGACCTGCTTTGCAAGCGCCACCCTCTGGCTGTCGCGGACAAGCGGCCCGACCGTTGTCTTTGGGTCCATCGGGTCCCCCACAACTTCGTCCATGGTGTCTTCGGTGAAAAGTTTGGTGAACTTGTCCGCAACTTCCTTTACCACTATAAACCGTTTTGCCGCGATGCAGCTCTGGCCAGTGTTAAGCAGCCTCGATTGCGTGGCCATGAGAGCAGCCTGGTTCAGGTCAGCGTCCTCAAGCACGATAAATGGATCGCTTCCTCCAAGCTCAAGGACGAATTTCTTCAGGTCCTTGGAAGCCAGCTCTGCAACGCGCTTGCCGGTGTTCAGGCTGCCAGTCACCGACACGGCATCGATGTTGGACTGAACCAGCGCTTCGCCAACGCGGTAGTCACCGATAACTGTCTGAAACACGCCGTCCGGAAAGCCGGCATCCATGAAGGCCTCTTCCAGCTTTAACGACGATCCAAGGCATATGCTTGAATGCTTGAGCACGCCTACATTGCCCGCCGTCAGGGCAGGGACTGCAAACCGCATCACCTGCCAGAACGGAAAGTTCCAAGGCATGATGCTGGCAACCACCCCCAAAGGCTCAAAGGATACAAAGCTCTTGCGGAACTCTGTCGGGATTATCTGGTCGCGTAAAAAGATCTCGGCATGCTCTGCATAATAGTCACAAACCCAGGCGCATTTCTCGATCTCTGCCAGCGATTGTCGGAGTGGCTTTCCCATCTCCTCGGTGACGGTCCTAGCATATTCTTCCCGGCGCTTTCTCATGACGCGCCCAAGCCGCCTCATGTAGTCTGTCCGCTCAGAGAGCTCCAGATTCCTCCATTTAGAAAGCGCCTCTCGGGCAGCCTTGACCTTCTGGCTCACCTGTTCAGGCGTTTCATTATCATAAGTGGCTATTACCTTTCCCGTAGCTGGATTGACAGTTTCTATCTGAGACATGCCTCATACATTGATAACTGCACTAATAAGGGATTGTCAAGATAGATAATGATTGAAGTATCCCGCGGGCAGGATCTGCTCCAAAATGGCGGTTGCCAGTTTTGTTTGAGCCTGCGACTCTTCGGTTACTGTTTGTACGCCCGATAGGCTGTTGCACGTGGTCAGCTATTTAGCCGACATCTACAGCCGAAAGCTCTACCAGGCTGAGCTACCGCGGGACATTTCCGTTCACTGCAAGAATGCTATATAATCCTACTCGGGCAGGTAGTCTGCCAGATCCAGTGCAAAATACGAGATTATCCTGTCTGCGCCGGCCCTTTTCATTGAAGCGACGGAAAGCGCTTTCCATTCGTCTTCGTCTATCCAACCGCGCTTGCCAGCAGCCTTGACCATGGCGTATTCGCCGGAGACGTTCTGCACGGCCAGCGGCACGTTGAACCGGTCTTTTGCTGCCCTGACAAGGTCCAGGTACGCAAGGCCGGGCTTGATCATCACCATGTCGGCCCCTTCCGCGATATCGGTCTCTATCTCCCGCAGAGTCTGCTTTGGATTGGCAAACGAGACCTGGTACGAAGACTTGTCTATGGCCCCCTTTTTTGCAAATGCTGCTGACCGGAACGGAGTGTAAAGCGAGGAGGAGTGCTTGGCAGAGTACGAAAGTATCCCTGTAGAGAACCCCTGCCGGTCAAGGGCCGACCGGATGGACCTTACCTGACCGTCCATCATGGAAGACGGCGCCACAACGTCGGCCCCGGCCTGTGCATGGCTTACCGCGACCTCGGATAGGACCTTTAGTGTTGAATCGTTGTGCACCTGGCCTTTGACAAGCAGGCCGCAGTGCCCTGTCAGGTTGTACTGGCAGACGCACACGTCGGTTATGACGCTTATCTGTCTGCCAAAGGCGGCCCGTATCTTGCGCACTGCTGTCTGCACGACGCCGTTTCTGTCGCATGCTGCAGAGCCGGTCCTGTTCCGATCCTTTGGAATGCCAAACATGATTATCGATGAAATTCCTGCATCCGCTATCGATTGAATGCGGTCGACTATCTGTGCAGCAGGTGTCACCGGCATTCCCGGCATGGACTCTGCTCCGCCTGCCGGTCTTTCAGACACGAACACCGGAGAAATAAGATGCTCCCTGCGCAGCCCAACGGTGGAAAGCATTTCCATGTAGCTGCCCTTCGCCGGGAACTGCTGCAATTCAGATGTTGATGAACAAATGACCTATGAATACGTATTGAACAATCTACAAACATGGATTATGGAGTGCACCTTTTTATGACAGACGTTATTGTAACAAGGCAACCGGTAGGTGTAAAGGGAGTAAGGGAGAATTATGGAGGAGGCTCAAAAGAGGCAGGAAACCATTTACAACAACGGCTTGGCATGGACGGACATACAAAAGCCCTCATACTCCGATCTAGCCGTCCTGTCGGATCAGCATCCGTCGTTTCACAAACTCAACTATGAGGACTGCCTCTCAAAGATCCAGATCCCGAAAATAGACCGTTATGAGGATCATACCTTTATCATTCTGCATTTCCCCACACCGGACAAGGTGCGTGGGTTCGTGTTCAGCCAGCTCTCCGTATTCATTGGTAACGGCTATCTGATAACCATCCACCAGGGAGAGCTCAGGCCCCTTGACGAGCTTTTCAGCATGTGCAAGGTAGACGAGAGGCACCGTCAGGCAACCATGGGCAAGTCCTCAGGCTTTTTGCTCCACAAGATCATAGACTTGCTTGTAGACGACCTGCTTCACCTCCTCATGAAGGTCGTGGGCAACATAGACGATGTCGAGGACCTGGTCTTTGATGAAAAGGTCTCAGTTTCGCGACAAGTTGCGCTCCTCAGAAGAGAGATAACCACACTCCGGCGCATAGTTATACATCTGCGGCGGATGGTGATTGAACTGACAAAGGACGTGCAGCGGTTTTCAATGGAGGACCTGACACTTTACTTCAGGGACGTTCAGGATCACGTAGACAAGGTCTATGAAGCACTGGAAGAGGCAAAGGAAACAGTCGAGATCTACAAGGACACAGACTTTGTGCTGAGCACGGAAAAGACCAACCAGATACTGGCAGCGCTGACAATAATATTCACGCTTTCTATCCCCGTGACGGTAATAGCCGCAATTTACGGCATGAACCTGAACCTGCCGGGTGGCATTGAGACCGGCCCCTGGATGCAGCTTGGACCATACACGACTTTGATATTCATGCTTGTCGCATCCGCGGCGGCGGCCGGCGTGATGTTCCTGCACTTCCGCCGCATAGGCTGGCTGGAATTTGGCAGATAATTCTGCTTTTTCATGGTAAAATAGTGTTTTTTATAACATAATCCCGTTATTTGGAGAGAATTTTTGCCGGATACCAAACACTATATATTCTAGTACACCCTTCCAGACACGGGATTGGCTGCAGAGGTAGGGATACGCGGCTACGTTTGTGCGCCGCACAGTAAACAATTGAACTCCATGGTTGAAGTATGGAAGAACAACACTAACATAGTTGACATTTATTTTGCCGCGGCAACCTTCTTTGAAGAAAGCACGCCATACTTTCCTAACAGGGCCAATACCTACGTTCTGGCGTCATTTAAAGACATGAACGGAGTCCTGAACGATATAAAAAATTTCGATCTAGACAGAATGGCGTTTCTGTTCCTCAACAGCCCCCTTTTTGAGCGTGTCGGCGACAGGCTCAACTACGTCTCGCTGTATTTCACGAAATACACCAGCGGAGATCCTGCCATCGGCGATCTGGCAAACGTCATCGCGCGCCGCGACCGCGTAAGGAAAGCAAGCCTTGCAGAGATGCAGGTTCTGGCAACAGACAAGCCAAAATTCGTATTTCCGTACTCCAAGAACCTGGTGATACTGGAAGTTGAAGGAGAGGCAACCCACCAGACGGATCTGAAGTACTGCGAGCGCACAAGACGCGACGTGGCAAGGAAAGGAATACTGCTCAACAACCTTGTCAGTTTCTCGATACTGGAAAAACTCAAGTAACCAGAAACGTTAAATATACTGATTTTTCTCTAGCCTTCTGATTATATTGAGCAAGCCGATGGATCTTGGTGCTCTCAAGATTGGATCGTACATCATCATTGACGGAGAACCATGCAGAATAGTTTCTTATGACCACAGCAAGCCAGGCAAGCACGGATCTGCCAAGGCAAGAATCACCGCGGTAGGGGTCTTTGACAGCAGGCCGCACCCGTTCGTCGGTCCAGTATCAACCAAGGTAGACGTTCCACTCATTGACAAGAGGAACGGCCAGATAATCTCAAAGTCAGGCGACACGCTGCAGATAATGGATCTTGAGACCTTTGAGGTATTTGAGACATCGGCGGTTGAAGACGAGATAAAGGAAAAACTGCAGCAAGCAGAGATCCAGGGCCGCGAAGTGGAATACTGGAAAGTACTTGACAGGATCAAGATAGTAAGGGTCAAAGGATAATATCGCTAGGTTCATACGGCAGGCACTTGGATTATTTTCGGATGCTGATGAGGTAAAGGAAGAGCCGTCTGATCATCTAGTGATGAGGATTATGAGTCCGGAGGCATCCATTATCTTCTGGATCTGGGGTTCACTATGGCGTCCATCGCATTTCCGATGAGGGCAAACGCAAGCCCGGTAAGGGCGATCATGAGCCCAGGAGGAATTATCCACCACCAGAGGCCCCGTGTGGTGGCCGAAGCCGAGTTCGCTTCATGAAGGATCTGGCCCCACGTGGGGATCGACGGATCTCCAAGTCCAAGGAAACTGAGAGCTGCCTCGCCAAGAATTGCACCAGGCACCGAGATGGCGATGCTGGCAAAGGTCAGTGGCAAAAGCTGCGGTATGATATGCTTGAATATTATGTTGATGTCTGACTGACCCATCAGTTTTGCTGCCTCGACATACTGCAGGTTCTTTATCTGAAGCGCAAGGCTCCTGCTTATCTTGGCCATTCCCACCCAGCCAAATATGACAAGAAAGCCAGTTATCAAAAAGATGCTTCGGCCGATGGTTACCGACAATATCACAAGCAGCGGCAGCGTCGGCAAGGAATAGAACACGTCGTTTATGCGCATCAGGCCCTCGTCGGTTCTGCGGCCCTTGTAGCCTGCCACCACGCCGTAAATGAGTCCAATCAGCACCGAGGCTATCGAGACTGTGAGGCCTATGAAAAGCGCGACAGGGGCAGCCCAGAGTATGCCTATGGCCAGATCCCGGCGGAATTCGTCTGTCCCCATCAGGCCGTAAACCTTCCCGCCAAGGATCACGCCGGAATCGATGACAGAGTCTCCCTGATTGAACAGGAAGAACGTTTCACGGAAAGTGTACTTGCCTTTGAGCACCCCGGGATGCTGGGCGTCGGAGAACACCATGACCTCCGGCTTTGCGGGGTCCTGCTTGTATTGAAATTCTCCCAGATATTTTTTCAGGGATTCTGCTATCTGCTTATCGGTGGAAAATACCCGGGACGAAAACTCGCCTTGGTCGCTTCCGGAAACTGGAAGCGACGAGAAATAGATCTCAAACTCCTTGCCGTCGGGCCTGACGACAGATATCTGCAGAATCGGCTGCGTACTGCCATACTTTGCTGAATACGGCAGCATAAAGTCGTCTGGATAATCATCGTAGTTAAAGTCAACACTGTAAGAATGAACCAGATTGCGGATTCCACTCTGGACAGACTCTGAAATTTCTGCGTCCTTGGAATTCATGATTTTGTGTTCTGGAACCTTGGATCCAAGGTTGGTCCACGCCGGAGCGGCCGCTTTTGGATGGTCTATCCAGAAATTCGGATTGTTCCACTGCCTGAAGGATTCAAGGGGGACTGCAACTGCCGAGTAGACGGTCATCAGTATCAGCCCGAGCAGGATCGCCACGCCGGCAAGGCCGCTTTTGGAGCGCCGGAATTCCCGGACTATCTCGGAACGCGAAAGCAGCCTGGTGGTGCTCAAGCCACCTTCACCCGCGGATCAAAGTAGGCATAAACTATGTCGGTGACAAATACAGTGATGACAAAAATGACGGTAGAGACGTACGTCAGCCCGATTATCACTGGAATGTCAAGCACGCCTATCGCGTCGTAGTAGAGCTTGCCCATGCCGGGCCAGTCAAACACTGCCTCCACGGTTATGGCACCACCAAACGAGCCGGCAAGGCTCAAGGCAATGACCGTCACGATGGGCGGGGCAGCGTTTTTCAGCGCATGCGAGTAAATGACCCTTTTCTCCGGTATTCCTGACGCCCTCTTGGCTGCGATATAGTCTTCGCCAAGAATTCCAACCACAAAATACCTGACGATGTACGCCCAGGAACCAAACCCAACAAGAGCTAGGGTTATCAGCGGCAAAAGCATGTGGTACGCTAGGTCGGCCGGGTACTGTGGATCGGAAGGCGAAGTAAGCGGGGTTGCCCGTGCCGGAAATATGTGGTATGTAAATGCAAATGCAAAGATCATCAGCATGGCTACCCACCATGTGGGAAAGCTACCGCTGAAAACAGCGAAGGCGGAATTGAACCGGTCCCATATCGAGCCGGCCTTGCTGGCGACAAAGGAGCCAAGGTAAAGCCCAATCACCGTGATAACCAGCGTCGACGTTGTGAACAGCAGCACCGTCTTGGGCAGTTTTTCAAGTATGATGTCGCGTACGTTTGAAGAGCCGCTGTCACTAGTCAGAAAGTTAGATTTTCCAAGGTCCAGCAGCATCACCTTTACGACGGTGTTAGAGAACCGCTTTGGCGAGTACCACGGCTCGTCAAGGCCAAGCGCCTTTGTCTGGAACTCAACGCGCTCGTTGATGTATTTCTGCCGATCCGCCTCGTTTGGAAACTTTAGGTTCTTGGTGTTTATCTCATCTGTGATGTAGTACTTGATGCTGTCTTTGAGTATCCTGTCCATGGTTGGACCCAGAAGCGCGATGGTGAGGACCAGCGTGGCGAAAAGCACTATCACCATGTTTACCGAACGGCGTAGAAGGAAGCGGTAGAATCCTCCCAAATTGTATACTCTGCCCTGCTGAAGCGTTCTTTTTGCTTTCTATTAATGGTATCTGGATTTACGCCTGTTAAAACAGAATTTTTGAAAAAGGAAAAAAGGGAAGGATTAGAACCTTCCAAAGCCTAGTGTGCCCTTGAACCTAGCGAAGCCGATTACAGCCACCAGTGAAGCTGCCAGTATGAGCGCTGCGATGACTCCGAATTCAGGGACTACCGTTGCACCCCGGATTTCTACTTCACTGACGCCGGATGGTACTGTGAAGGTGACGGTAGTCGAGTCTGCAGAATCGATCTTTGTAAATTCAATCTGATTGTTGTTGCCTTCCACAGATGAAATACCGTCGATCATGCTCTTTGGCAGGGTCAATTGTACTTCGCCTTGGCCATCAAACTTGAGCTTGACAGCAACGTTTGGTTCGATGGCAAGAGACGTTAACTGGACTGTTGCCGACTTGCCAGTAACTGTGTATTCCGTACCATCAAGCGTTGTCTTGGCCATGATATCCTGCAGTGCTGGCCCGCCAGTGACAAGAATAGTGCTCGTAGAGATATCCGGACTGAAGGCAAACTTGCTGTTGGCAAATATCTTGAGCTGGTTGGGGCCCGCCTCCAGCTTGGAAGTCTCGCCGGACGGCAGGTCTATCACAAAGTTGCCCGTTTCGCCGGACGGTGTGGCTTCTCCCTCGATCACAACCTTGTCCTTGCCTGAAATGAAGTAATTGACCACCGCATCGTTGCTTGGCTGGTCGTCGACTTCCAGTGAGACGTTGACTGTGGCTGGCTGGCCTGCGGCAAGCGTCCTTGGTGCGTCCAGATTGGTTATCTTGGCCAGTTTTGGATGCTCGTATTTAGACCAGTACCCAACTTCAAACGGATACGACTGGTCGCGGAACGCCTTTAATGTTATGGTCCCGCCGGCGATGTTGTAACTGTCAAAGTAGAACGGACCGTTGCCTATCACAGCATTATTGTGTTCGTTGATCCACTTGATGCTGGCATCGTAGCGACTGTTTGCTTCTTCGGTGCTGACTATTCCTTTGAGGGGAGCCGGCACAAAGTTCTCGTCCTTCATCTTTTGTAGCTCTTCTTTGACCATGTTTGCGTGTTCGGGGACCACCAGATCCAGCCATCCAACGTTGTTGACCGAGGCCTGGCTTCTAGAGTACGCGATTTTGCCATCGGTGACGAGCCTCTCTGTTGCGGCCGTTATCTCCCACGGTTCTGTAGCCCACAGGGAGCCAAAGTCAGTGATTTCTTTGTCGTCATAATGCCAATAGTTCACATACGATTCCAGACTGTCGCCGTTGATTTTGAAGCCCTTCAGGCGTTCAAGGCCCGGCTCGACCTGTGGGGTGTACTCTGGATCGACGGTCAGGTCGTTTGCACCAAGATTAGAGCCCCATTCGAATGTAAAGTACAGGCTGTAGAGCAGGTCGGATTCATCCATAGGTATGCCGTTATGCCAGTTAGAATAGAGTACCTTGTACGTAACCTTGCTTGTCGATGCGCTTTCAGATCCAACCTCCTTCCATTGCTGGGATGCCGGATCCCAGATCTGTGCATCAGAGTCCACCTGCAATTTGCCAGCAGGTCCCTGTGTCTCGATAGACGTCCAAGGGACGCGCATCGGGATGATATCGCCGGTATATGGATCTCTGAAGGTGCTGCTGTCGTCTACCAGGGAATTAATGTAGGTGCTGTAGATATCTCGCAGGCCGGCTACTTCATTCCATGCTCCCTGATGAATCTGCTTGACGCCAACATCCAGCGAGTCGCCCTGTGCTGGTCTGGCGTTGATCAGCGAATATTTGCTAGTTATTCCTGCACCGAAATCGTTGACAAGGCCCGCCAGACTGGGCGATGCAGCATAAGGATCTGTATTTTGCGAAACAAAGACCCGGACGGATTCCTGAATTCCCATCCTTGTAGCCGAGTTAAGCAGATCATTTCTCTCGGCCTGCGACGTAAAATTGGCAAAGTATATCCGCTGAGTAAGATCGTCTAGCGTCGCGTTCTGGTAATTCCAGTAGGCCTCGTTCTGGAATCCAGGCATCCGGCCCAGCCATGGTGCGTACATTTGGGCAGGTATCACCGGATTTTCTTTTACAAACGCCCCGGTACCGGCAAAGCCCTCGGTGTAGATTTGCCACTGCAGTTCCTGCGGATCGGATCCATAAACAACGGTGTTGGCTTTGTTAAGGTCACCGTAGTCCTTCTGAACGGTAAAACCAATACTCTCCAGCTTGGAGGCGATATCCTCGCCTATCAGTCTGCGGGGCGTATCATCGCTCCTTATCATGATCTTGATGGTGATGGGGTTGTCCTTGTAGGTCCACTTGCCGTTATCCTTGACTGCTCCTGCGGCTGTAAGTTTTTCAGAGATCATGTTTTCCGCCAGCTGCGGGTTGTGACGGAAGCCAAATGACTCGACAGTGTCGATGATGTTAAGGTATTCCGGCGAGTAAATTCCGTACGGATCCACAAGGGGGCTGCCAAAGCCCTTCTGGAATTCGTTGGCCACAAGGTCGCGGTCCACCAGGTAATTCATGGCAAACCTTACCTCCGTGAACTGGAAGGGATTCAGCACATTTTCGTCCTTTGATGTGGCAGGATTTATGAACAGCACATTTGAACCAGAATGTCTTTCGTATATCGCCACGTTTGGATCGTTCTTTGCGTCTGCCGCGACTTCAAGTGGAATCTTGAAATAATATGCATCAAGCTCGCCGGCCTTTACCTGTTCAAGGGCGATATTTTCATCTTCATAATGGATGAACCGGACCTGGTCGACGTACGGACCTTTGGCTGGCTGCGCGCTGGCACTAATAAAACTGGAAAAAAGCATCGTACCAACCAACAATGAAAGCAGGACTGTCTTTTTCACTGATCATGAACCGTAATCGTTTACTAATATATTTTTCAAACCTTGGCAGGGTCTGGTATCGCTTCTATCAGGGCGCGTGTATATTCGTGAGAGGGGTTTAAAAGAACCCGGTCTATCGGGCCCATCTCAACTATCTTGCCGTCCCTCATCACTGCAAGGTCGTCGCCAACGTACCGTGCAGTGGACAAATCATGGGTGATGTAGATGTACGAAATCCTGAACTTTTCTTTGAGGCTTTGCATCAGCTCCAGAATCTCGCCCCTTACCGAGACATCGAGCATGGAGACCGGCTCGTCGGCAACTATTAGCGCAGGATGCAGAACGATGGCGCGCGCCAGAGCCACGCGCTGCCTCTGACCGCCAGAAAGCATGTGCGGCAGCTTCATGGCGATCTCAGAAACAGGCTCTAGTCGGACGTCCTGCAGGGCCTTTAGAACCTTCTCCTCCTTTTCCTGCTTGGAGCTTTGCCTGTCATGGATGTTCAATGGCTCCATGACAATGTCCGTTATCTTCATCCGGGGGTTGAGCGAGGCGTAGGGGTCCTGGTATACCATGTGCACCTGGGTTCGGAAATGCTTCAGCTGGTTTCCGGTGTACCGTGTCACGTCTTTGCCGTCAAACACTATTGAACCGGAGTCCGGGTCTATGGCCCTCATCACGAGCCTTGCAACCGTGGTCTTGCCCGAACCGGACTGGCCGGCCAGCACGAGCACCTTGCCACGCTCCAGAGTAAAGCTGACGCCGTCGACGGCCCTGACATACTGCACGCCTTTTTGGAACATCTGCCGGAAGCTCTTCTTGACCGGAAAATACTTTTTGATGTCTTGTACTTCTAGCAGCATATCCGTCCCGTTTTGCAGTGGACAGTAGTTAATATTAAACGATGTTGCTTTTTACTTGCGTGAAGCTGGCGGCGCTTTTCTCTGGCGGAAAGGACAGCACGTTCTCCATACACCTTGCCAGAAAGATGGGGCACACCGTGGACTGCCTGATAACCATGCATCCGGCAGCCGACGACAGCATGCTGTTCCATTACCCCAACAGCTGGGTTACGGAACACCTAGCAGAGGCCATGCAGCTTCCAGTCCTGAGTTTTGAGGTAAAGGGCAAGAGCAAGGAAGACGAAATGAAGGCGCTCTCAGAGGCCGTATCGCAGGCCAAGTCGCTTTACGGCATAGAAGGTGTGGTATACGGCGGCATTTCAAGCGGGTTCCAGAAGCAGGCGTTTGAGCAGGTATGCAGGACGCATTCACTTGAGCCAGTGTCGCCGCTGTGGGGCGTCGAGCCGGTAAAATACATGAACGAGCTTGTCGGCTCTGGCTTTCAGACCATGATCGTGGGGGTCTCCGCGATGGGACTTGGAAAGGAACTGCTGGGCAGGACGCTTGATAGCGGCCTGGTAGGGCACCTTGAGCAGCTCAGCAAAAAGTACGGCTTTAACCTTACTTTTGAGGGCGGTGAGGCAGAGACTCTGGTCACCGACTGCCCGATGTTTGGCAAGTGCCTTCAGGTCAAAAAGGCGGATACCCACTGGGACGGCCAGCGGGGAATATTTGAAATACAGGAAGTTGTCTTAGTAGACAAGTAACAATGTTTGATAACCTGCGTGACGGTCTTAGGAGCGCGCTGAAAAAGATTGTCGGCGCGTCGGACATCAATGAAGAGCTTATAGACTCGCTGTGCAAGGACGTCCAGCGGGCGCTTTTACAGTCAGACGTCAACGTTAGGCTGGTTCTGACCATCACCAAGAACCTCAAGGAGCGGGCCATGAAGGAGCAGCCTCCAAAGGGACTGTCAAGGAAGGACCACATAGTCACCATACTTTACGGCGAGCTGGCAAAGATGCTGGGCTATTCCGGCGAGGTGATAACTACCATAGACAAGACGCGTGAGGACGATACCGGCGCGACAGAGTCCTTCAAGCCTGGCAGGCAGAACGTGGTCCTGATGCTTGGGATTCAGGGTAGCGGCAAGACCACGGTCACCGCCAAGCTGGCAAGGTGGCTTACAAAACACGGCTACCGAACCGGCGTGGTCGGCGCAGACACCTGGCGTCCCGGCGCGCTGACCCAGCTGAAGATGAACTGCGCCAAGATAAACGTCGAGGTATACGGCGAGGAAGACAGCAAGGATGCTGTGGGCATTGCAAAGCACGGTCTTGAGCATTTCAAGCCGCAGAACCTTGACGTTGTGATAATCGACACTGCTGGCAGGCACAAGGAGGAGGCAGGGCTCCTGCAGGAGATGAGCGAGATGTACAAGGTGGCCACGCCGGACCTTGTCTTGCTGGTGATAGACGGAACCATCGGCCAGCAGGCCTTCAGCCAGGCCCAGGCGTTCCACCAGGCTGCACCGGTGGGCGGCATCATAATCACCAAGCTGGACGGGACAGCCAAGGGAGGCGGCGCGCTGGCGGCATCCGCGGCCACCGGCGCCAAGGTCATGTTTATAGGCACCGGCGAGCGCATCGACGACCTTGAGCAGTTCTCGCCGACCAGGTTCGTCGGCAGGCTTTTAGGCATGGGGGACATCAAGGCCCTTCTTGAAATGGCCCGCGGGCTGGAGGTCGAGTCCGATGAAAACCAGGCCAAGCGCCTGCTTTCAGGCAAGATGACCATCGAGGATTTCTACGCGCAGATGGAGCAGGTCAGCAAGCTTGGTTTTAGAAACGTCATTGATAACCTTCCAGGCCTTTCAGGCATGGTAAAAGAAGACCAGCTGGACGCCATGCAGGAACGCATGGAAAAATGGCGGTACATAATACAATCCATGACCAACAATGAAAAGAAGGATCCGGACGTCATCAACGAGTCCCGGCGCAAGAGGATAGCCCGCGGCTCTGGCATGCCGGAAAGCGAGATAAAACACATGATACAGCAGTACAACAACTCAAAGGCAATGATGAAGCAGTCCAAGGGGCGGCAGATGCAGGGACTGATGAGGAGGTTTGGCATTGGTTGATGACAGCCGCAGCGCCCTTGTCCAGCTAAAAGAGTACCAACTCTGCCAACGCTGCCTCGCAAGACAGACAGGCATGACTTTGGACAGAAAAGCGGTGCAAAAGTGCTTCATCTGCCGCGGCTTGATGGACAACCTTGACAGCATAGTTGAAGAGACAAGGCAGGCGCTCAAAGTCTACGAATTTAAGACATTCCTCATCGGTGCTACTCTTCCCACGCAGATCCACGACCGTGAGGACGCGCTGCGAGCCAGATTCAAGATCCGCGGCCGGGAAAGCGTCAAAAGCCAGCTGACCAGGGAAATTGGCCTGCGCCTTGCCAGACGGATGAAGAAGAAGACGGACTATCTCAAGCCGGACGTTCTTGTGAATCTGACAGTCGACAAGGACGGTGGCATAACCACCACGGTAAGGGCTCGGCCCATCGCATTTGAAGGCAGGTACGTCAAGAAGGTCAGGGGAGCGCCGCAAAAGCAGGAAAAATGCGCCATGTGCTTGGGCAAAGGCTGCCCCCTCTGCGATTATTCTGGCCTGGCTGGCCACGATAGCGTGGAAGGGATAATAACACAGCACTTGATGGCGGCAACGGGAGGGCAGACGCCCAAGATTTCATGGATTGGAAGCGAGGATCAGAGCAGCCTTGTGCTTGGACGCGGAAGGCCTTTTTATGTCAGAGTCTCCGATCCCAAGTCAAGGCACATCAAAAAAAAGAGTTTCAGCAAGGACGGCGTGACAAGCAGAATAACCGGCGTTCTGCAAGACATTCCTGATACTCAGACCCGCTTTACGGTCAAGACAAAGATCGTGACAAAGTGTGACAGGGCGCTGACGGCAGCAGACATCAGCAAACTGCGGCTGCTTGCCGGCAGAGAAGTGAAATTTGAGAACAAGTCCAAGGCGGCAACGAAAAAGATCTACTCTGTGCGGGCCAGCAGGACAGCAGACAGCGAGGCAAGCATCACGATAACCGCAGACGGCGGGCTTCCCATAAAGCAGTTCATAGGCGGCGAGGAGTACATGGATCCAAACATCTCACAATTGCTGGGGGCAAAATGCCACTGCGTCACGTTTGACATCCTTGCGGTGGACATTCAGTAACGTTTTTGTCCGGCGACTATGCTTTTAAAGCAAGCAGATGAGTTTTGACCCGCTTTACAAAGTCCATGACGCGGCCAGTGCGGGCAGGATACCGGACAAAGTCTACAAGATGATAACGGAACGGTTCCCGCTTGTCACCGAGGGCATAAACAGGGTCGAAAAAGCGTCAGGCCTTAACTATCCGTATTACTACGTTGAGCCAAGCATGGTGGTGTCAACCTCCGCGGCAGAGTTCGCCCAGTTTGGCATATTTTTTGCGCGTACCATTCCGGTGGTCCGTGACGACAACACGCTGAACGTCGTTGTGCAGATAACTGCCCCGCTCGTGGCCTTTGGGCTCAAGGGCACCATTCACGCCATACTGGCTCATGAATTCATGCACTATCTGGAACTTGTGGGCAGGATAGTAAAGATGAACGTGGTGTCCGATGAACTGGCCGGCACGCTTTTTGAAGGAAGGTACGCAGACAGCGGAAGGCTGATGGAAGAGCGGGCGGTATTCAAATCCGACCAGACCCTGATAAAGCACATAACCACGCGTTTTCCGGAGGGATTCCGGGACCTGAAGCTGGAAGACAAGTCCATCAAACAGTGGATGGACAAGGGCCTTCCCATGGTTCGTGTGCCGATAGACGCCAACATTGTCAAGATTCCGGTCAATGCAATGGCGCGGCTTCAAGTTGACCAGGCAGTGAAGGACAGGATCGCAGAATTCGAAAGCGTAAGACTGCGCAAGAAAAAGAGCCAGTCTGGCTATGCTTAGCCTTTCGCCCAAAGAACTGCAATCCCTGAAAAACGTGATGGAGCGCATAGCCGGCCGCCGCAGGATTATAGCCGCCTGCATTTACGGCTCAAGAGCGGCTGGCTATGCAAGGCCGGACAGCGACGTCGACGTCATGATAGTTCTTGAAAACTACCCGTATGCAGTCAAGTACGTTTACCTGAAGGATCAGGGCCTGCAGGTTTCTGCTCTGGTCGTCGATCAGGGTTCGCTGGAAAGCGACGCACGCCATGCGCACCTGGGCGAGTTTGTCGTTGGAAGGCTTTTGCATGTTTACGAGCCCATAATCAACCCAGAATTCTTTGAGCGCATAGAACGTCTTTACAAAAAGCGAGTGATCCTCGAAGAAATGCAGAACATGGTTGGCCAGACCAGCCTGCTTTGCACGGAAATCTCTTTTCCGCTGGAATACGTGCTGTTCTCAAAGGTAAAACGAAGGGCGTCCCTGTATCCCAATGCAGCATACAGTTACTGCAAGACGTACACGGTAAACGAGCAGAACCTGAAATTTGCGCTGGACGGCTACAGGCGGGCGTTGGCAGAGATCGTGAGCGAGGACAAGGAGCTGTTTGATCAGGACGGAGATCTCCTGAGGATCTCTGAAAAGCGCGTGCAGGTGGAAAAAAGCCGCGCCTCGCTAGAGGTATCAAAGAAGCTTCAGGAATTCAGCTCGTACTTTGTTCATACGTATGCTGGCAGAAAGACCCTGCATCTTGCGGTAAGGGAGGCAGAGTCCAAGATAAAAAGGCAGGTAACCCAGCGGGTGGGATTTCCGGACTTTATGTCCTGTCCTGCCTGCGTGTACTGGAAGCTTCCAGAAGGCCTGCTGGTATCCGACAGCAAAAGACAGGACTGGATCGGCCTGCTGGCCAGCCAGGCCGGACTTGCCGATTACTCTATAACCAAGAAGCGGCTTGGAAACCCAAACAGCAGGACCATGCTGTACGTGCTGCGCAGCAGAAACAATGAACGCAGGTACGCGGTCAAAAAACTGGCAAGGACGAAATCCGTGAAATGGGCAGCGCTAAGCATGTGGACTGCGCCGGTAAAAAAGTTCAAGATAGACCCGCTGTACAGGCTGGGCTCGGCGTACAAGGCTGCAAGGCAGATCCGCAGGCTGGGGCTTTTGACGCCGGCCATAGAGGCCGTGGTTCTGGACAGAAAGCTTTTGGTAACGCAGTTCATAGAAGGAAGGACCCTTGCCGACGTGATCCGCGGCCTGCTTTCGGGCAGGGACGAGGAAATCGGATGGTTAAGGATCGCTGGCAGGCAGATGGCCCGGGTCCACCAGACAGGGGCCAGCTTTGGCAACATAAAGCCAAAGAACATCATAGTCAACGACGGTCTGTATTTCACTGACTTGGAACAGTTTGTCTTTGATGCTGGCGACCCTGCATGGGATGTTGCACAGTTTGTGTGCTGGGGCCTTAAAAGCAGCAGAAATGCAGGCATGGCGGCAACAATAACAAAGGAGTTCTTGGAAGGCTACGCGGATACCCGGCTGGCGGCCAGACTGGATTCAAAACAGTACATAGCAACATTCTATCCCGTGCTGACGCCGGCCGTGGCCCGGGCAATCAAAAATGAAATAAGGAATTTTGTCTGAGGGTTACTTTTTGCCTTTCTTGGCCTGTTCCTTGCGGGCAAACTCGGTGTAGCCGCACTTGCCGCAGGTGAACCTGTCCTTGTGCTCGGCCATAAAGACGCCCTTGCCGCATTTCAGGCATTCGCGCTTGAGCCGTGTGACCTTGCTTCCCTCTACCTTGTAGAACTTGTGTATTGATACCTCGCCTTTTGCGGCGGCCTTTTTGTCAGCCATTACTTTTTGCCGCCTCCACCCTTCTCAGTAGCCGCTGCCTGCTTGGCTTTAAGCCTGGCCGCCTTTTCCTCGTCCAAAAGCTTCTTTCTGTCTGCCTTGGGCATGGTCCTAAGCAGCCTGTATCGCGGTAACTGCTTTTTGGCCTCTTCTTCGCTGTCATACACGTAGAATACTGCATGAACATCGGTCATGCCTGTCTCGCAAACAAGGTTTATCGGAATAACGTTCTTTTTGTCAACGTTAAGCTGGCCGGCTACCTTTTCTGCTGCGTCTGTTTTTTTCAGCTGGCCGGCTGCTCCTTTGAACAGCGCCTTTACCTCGCGCCTGTTCAGTAACGAGTTTTTACGGTCTTCGAGCATTACTAGTTCTTGCGACAAACTGGCAAGTATCGCCCTGTAAAACCCATATATGTATTTGCTTC
>JBBISN010000023.1:0-3735 GCA_037441265.1 Nitrososphaera sp.
CCCAGATTCCTTATATATGGCATTCAAGTACGAGCCTTGAAACCATGAAGGCAGTCATACTTGCCGGCGGCCTGGGAACGCGGCTGCAGCCCTACACGTACTTTCTGCCAAAGCCGATGCTCCCCCTTGGCAACAAGCCGGTGTTGCAACACATAGTCGAGTGGCTCAGAGACGCCGGCAACATCAAAGACATCGTCATCTGCGTATCCTATCTAAGAAAGTCCATCGAGGATTACTTTGGCGACGGAAAGGAGTTTGGAGTGAGTATCCAGTATGCCCGGTCGGAAACCCCCCTTGCCACCGCCGGACAGCTCAAGACTGCAGAAGAGTTCCTTGACGGGCCCTTTGTTCTGGCATACGGCGACTCGGTCTACGAGTTCAACCTGTCTGACATGATAAAAGAGCACGAAAAATGTCATTCCTTTGTAACCATGGCGCTTATGCCCTTTTCCATGAAGGTGCCCTACGGCATCATCGACCTAAGCGAGAAAGGCGAGATAACCGCGTGGCGAGAAAAGCCGGACCTGTACGCCGGCCTTATCAACATTGGCTGCTACGTCATGCATCCTGACTTTCTAAAGCTCATACCGGCATCCGGCTCGTACGGCATGGACAAGGCCCTGATGGCCGCCATGGACAAAAAGATGCTGGTCAAGGGCTTCAAGGTCGCCGGCACCTTTACCGACATTGGAGACAAGCAGTCCTTTGAGGACGCCAACAAGCGCTTCACCGAGCGGCTGGGCAAGATATGACCATCGCTGTCTTTGAGGATCAGTGCTGGCAGAACTTTGACCCCCTCAGCCTGACGAGGCCGGCCTTTGACATCAAGGTGGGTGCCCGCTCGTTTCTGGAGGAGTTCTCCCACGTCCACGGCCAAAAGCCAGACGTGCTCCTGGCAAGGCAGTACCTGACACAAGTCGCACAGGAAGAACACCCTGACATCCCGGTAAACCCGGACTCGCTGGACGGAGACACGCTCTTTGTCAACGGCCTTGTCCATCCTGCGGTGATAGACATCGCCCGTTTCTTGAAAGTAGGCCACAGTTTTGCCGTGACCTCGCAGGGCCGGCTGCTGGTGGGCCGGCTGCCAGCCAAGTCTGCCCAGTACCTGGCAAGGCAGGTTCTGCAGGGCAAGCCCATCAACCTAAAGAAATTGGAAGTATCCAAATCAACGGACCTGGGCCCAAGCCCCGATGGTATTCTGACCAACATCTGGGACATCATCCGGGTTCTGGAAAGCTCACTTACAATCCAGACCAGTTTTCCAGAGAGCACTGCAGACCTTGAAGGTATCCACGTGCTTGGCCAGCATCCGGTCGTCATCGACGGCGCGGAAGTCGAGGATGGCACGGTCATAGACAACCGCAAGGCCGGCGTGTACATCGGACAGGACGCCCACGTCCAGGCATGCCGGATAACCGGCCCGGCGTACATCGAGGGCAAGACTCATGTCAAGCAGTTTTCCCTAATCGAGTCCAGCTACATCGGCTACAACTGCCGTGTTGCCGGCGAGATTGAGCATTCCATAATCATGGACCACTCCAACAAGGCCCACGACGGCTTTCTTGGGCATTCGTACGTCGGCCAGTGGGTCAACATCGGCGCCATGACCACCACTTCGGACCTAAAGATGACGTACGGCAAGATCAAGATGGCCGGCCAGGACACGGCCCAGAACAAGGTGGGCTCTTTTTTTGCAGACATGGTCAAGACCTCTATCGGGACGCTGATCTACAGCGGCCTCAGGATCGGCGTTTCATCGCATCTGCACGGCCTTGTATCCGGTGACGTGCCGGCCTTTACCATGTATGGCAAGGGCCTTGGCAGCAAGAACGTGGAACTTGAACTGGCGTCGGCCATGGAGACGCAGCGGCGCATGATGTCAAGGCGGGACCGGGAAATGAGCAAGGCATACCAGCAGATGATGGAGCACATCTTTGAGATGACGGCTCTAGCAAGAAAGAAGGACGGCGTTAGAAAGGGCCGGTTCTCCGTCTAATCACATGTAGCTGATGCCCTGCTTTTCCTTCCACAGCCCCAGGCGCTGGTGCAGCCAGGGGTAAAAGTTGGCGTCGCCCTGCTCAAACTCTTTTTTGATTATCCGGATAATCTTTTTGGAGACCTGGCCGGGCTGGCCGTAGATCTGCTTCTTTTTGGGCACCCAGTCGCTTCTATGCGCTTCTTTAACCATGCTGGCTATCCATTCAGAATTGAGGGGCGGGACCAGCACGTTGCTTTTTGCGTCAAACACGGTCTCCGGCCTGTCGGTGTTCAGGCGCACCGTCAGCGACGAGACTTTAGGAAAGTAAAGCAGCTCTTCTTGCATCGAGCCGGAGTCGGTCATCTCTGCCCAGCAGTGGCCGCTGTCCAGAAACTCGATGACGTTTCCATACTCCTTCCAGAGCGGCGTTATCAGGAACTTGTCTGGATGATCGTCGGCAAGCCTCTGCACCTGGGATTCCAGGCCGTACTGGTTCAAGGCCGCAGCCGTGGCGTTGAGCATGACTAGCACTATTTTCTGGTCCGAATTGACAACGAGTTCTTTGAGCGCGCCGATGATGGACATAAAGCGCCGATGGGTCAGGTTTTCTCTTCGGTGTATGTCCATCCTTATCCACTGGCCTGACTCCAACTTGGGGTACATGTCAAATATGCTCTGGGTTGGTTTTGACTTGCGCTTTATGGCTATGGCATCAACAACAGAATTGCCGACGACGTGGACAAACTCTTCCGGGTAGCCCTCCCTCACCAAATGATCCTTGTTCAGTTGCGTTGGCGCAAAAAAGAACTGGGTGCCGGCAGAGCATATCCAAGTGTCTATTTGCTCCGGGAAGGGCTCCTCCCTGGCCACAAACCACTTGCCCTCAAACTGGTTTTCCACCAGCTTCTGGATGGCCTGACGGGTGGGCTTTGTTCCCGGGCTCATCTTCTTCATTACCGCCGGGCTCATGGACCGCAGGCCGGCCTCGTTTTGCGCCACCTTCTGGCCCATGCCAAAAACCCATGCCAGGGGCGCGATGCCGGCCACCAATGTGTCGCCGTGCACTATGGGAAGCAAAGATTCGTTGCCGTACTTTTTACAGTGCCGGCCAAAGTATCCGAATTTCAGGATAAGCTCGCTGGCCTTCTCCATCAGGTCCCCGCGGATCTGCAGGTTGCAGCCCACAAAGTCCTGCAGGTTGAACTCCTGTATCCCAAAACCCAAAAGCTCGTCAAAGTGCTGGCCGGTGTTTATGACAAAGGCCGGCAGTTTTTCCTTTGCCGCCTCGATCATCAGCGGCGCCTGCTTGTAAAAATCCGGCTTTGTCCCGGTCACCACTGCCAGGATGGGGCTTGAAGCCGCGCGGGCCTGCTCAAAGACAGAACCGAGGCTTCCAGAGATCTTGATGGGCAAAAGTTCCCGGGATACTGGTATTTCATCATCCCGGCTCAACGGAGATCATCCAGATGCCCGGCAGATTTCCTTCTGCTTGATATGGTGAGCAGCATTCCGCCGGTCGCAAGCACGCCGGCGCCGGCTACCATGAACATGTAGGGGACGACGGATATCCCGCCCACCTTGTACTGGTCCTGTATCTGCGGCAGCATCCCGGATGCGACGACCATGCCGGCGATCATGATGGCGCCGGACCCCAGAAGCAGGATGGCGGCCATCTTGTTGCCGTAGCCGCGGCTCAGGACAAAGGTGATGGCGGCCAGGATGACGCTTGGAGCCGCGGAGATGGAGACCTGCTG
>JBBISN010000023.1:3835-7369 GCA_037441265.1 Nitrososphaera sp.
TCAAGGCCAGAAAGGGTGTTGGTCAGGGGGTAAACCTCGATGTGCCAGTGGATCTGCCGGCTGTTCTTTTTTTCCGGCGACAGGTGGAACACCAGGTTGAAGGGTGCGTCTTTGAGCGCCTTTTCCATGCCGCCTAAGGTGGCCCGCAGCATCAGGGCCAGGTCGCCTATCTCCTTCTGCGTTATCTTGGAAAAGGACGTGATGTGGCGCTTTGGGTATATCCAGAACTCGTAGGGGTGGGTCGACGCCCAGGGGCAGAAGGAAAGAAAGTTGTCCGTGGCAAGGACCTGCCTTGGGCCGCTGGACTCAACTGCTATCATGCTGCACGCCGGGCAGTTTCCGTTCTCGTTCATGTGCCTGTGCGCGCCCTCGGCCTCCAGCTCTATCATGGGCGGGATGGCCGAGAAAGTCACGATGTTTAAGTGCGCATGGTCCGTCCTGGCGCCGGCCTGCTGCCCGCTGTTGATGTAAATGGCGACGTACGTCACTCCCTTCTGGGTGTAAAGCCAGCGCACGCGGTCCTGCACCACCACCAGCACGTTGCTCCACTGCTCCACCGTCATGTTCTGGAAGCCCTGCTTGTGATCCGGCGTTGCCACCACTATCTGGTGGTAACCAAAGGCCGGCTCGCTGTACAGTGGTTTGTCGCTGTACGCGGCTGCGGCAGCGGTGGAAACTATGGGGTCCTTGCTTTCAAAGACCCGGACGGACCAGTCCTCTATGACGCTGTCATCGCTGTCGGAGAGGCGCTGCAGCATGCCGTCCTGCACTACAAGGGAGAGCACCGACGGCGAGGTCATGGACTCGCTACCGGGGCAGTACGGGCACTTGCCGCCGGCGTTTGCGTCCGGCGATTCTGCGCGCACTTGGGATGCGGGCACGACGACAAACCGGTCAAGAACGTAATCCTTGCGAAGGTCCTTCAAGCGGATTTCTAGCTGAAAGATGATCCATTTGCTTTTAAAGGTTCTGCATCAGATCCCTAAAGAGAATTCAAGGGACTTTTTGCACCGGATGCAGATGTACTTGCCGTACCTGACCATGCCATAGTCTTCCGTCTGCTGGCCTGCCTCGTCAATGACGGTGCGACCGCAGAACCGGCACTGCTCCATCACCTAGATCTCATAAGCCGAGTATTAAAACAGTAACACGTATTCAGCCTGGTCAAAAGAATCACTGGTTAAAAAATCATGACATCTCGTGATTCTTCAAAACCAATCACAAGAACTCATAACCAGATTTGACTAAAGTTAAAACAAGTCTGTCGTCATTACGACGAATGAGTACTTCACTCATGATATGAAAAGGTCGGTCGGCATTTCCAAATCCAGTCAGCCCCGGCCTTTTCATATTGTGATTAAGGTTCATTTCATTTGCTCAAAGTCTCAAACTCATAATACCATTTTTGCGGGGAACCAAACGCACTAGCGCATTTACTTTTCTAAAACACTTATTCTAAGATCATGGCTTTAGTTTAACATCTCCATATATGCAACTGCAAACACCAGAACATATGGAACAGCCAAAAACAAGGCCAACAGGTGTAACAATCCTTGGAGTACTTGGAATAATAGCTGGCATACTGCTCCTTTTTGCCGGATTGATCTTTGCCGGCTTGTCTGCAGCTGCACCCCGCATGATGAACGCCGGCATGTTTGGCGGTATAGCTGGAGCGCTGATGGGGATTCTAGGCGCAGCGTTCATTGCTCTTGGGGCAGCTTACTTTTTTGTGGCGTGGGGCCTTCTGACGGGCAAGTCATGGGCCTGGACGATAACCTTGATCCTGACCGTCATAGACATCGCAATGGGGTTGATAAGCATAATTGCGAATCCTGCCAGCATAATTGGCCTGATAATAAATGGCATAATACTATACTACCTGTTCAGGCCTCACGTCAAGGCGTATTTTGGCAAAGGGTCCGCTGTGCTATAGCATTCCTTTTTTGATCCATTGCCGCCTAGCAGATGGATTTTGCCAAATCTCAACCAAGAAATCTGCATACATGGCGGGCTCCTGTGAACAACGACGGGCCGGTTGTCTTCAATAAGAGATAAATTGTCCACGGATGCACTTGCGCGCATGAAAAATGACGATATCAAGATAGTCTACGTTTTGCTTGACGGCGTGGGCGACCTGCCGCACCCGGCACTTAACGACCTGACGCCTCTTGAGGCGGCCTATACCCCGAACCTGGACCTGCTGGCAAGAAACGGCAAGATGGGCCAGGTGATAAGCGTCGGCAAGGGCATTGCGCCGCAGTCCGACATCGCCGTCTTTAACATGCTTGGCTACAGCTTCCGGGACGGAGGCTACGTGGGAAGGGGCGTCATCGAGTCCATCGGCTGCAACATCGATTTCAGGGAAGGCGACCTGGCCCTGCGGGGCAACTTTGCCACGGTAAACGACGCCGGCAAGATAACCGACCGGCGCGCCGGCCGGATAATCAGCAAGGAAGAATCCCGCGCGGTGTGCAAGACTTTAAACGAGAACATTCGTTTC
Source organism: Nitrososphaera sp. (assembly GCA_037441265.1). GTDB lineage: Archaea > Thermoproteota > Nitrososphaeria > Nitrososphaerales > Nitrososphaeraceae > Nitrososphaera. Next base: position 6,336 of record JBBISN010000023.1, read on the forward strand.
AGCGACAAGGATGCTTCCATCGTGCTTGAGCCCACCATAGCCCACCGCGTCGTCATCCGGATAAGGCACAACAAGGTCAAGCTGTCAGACAAGATAACCAACACCGACCCGGCTTACGACAAGGTCGACGGCATGGGCATAGCCAAGGCCACCTCCGACGACATTTACGTTCAAAAGTCTGCGGCCCAGGAAGACGCCGATGCTGCTAAGATGGCTGCAAAACTCGTCAACGAGTTTACCACCCAGACCATGCAGCTGCTTAAAGATCATCCAGTCAACCGCGCACGGGTTGCCGCCGGCAGAAGCCCCATGAACTGCATACTGGCCCGGGATTCTGGCAACCGCTTCCCCCACGTGCAGCCCATAAACGAAAAGTACGGCGTGTCGATGGCCTGCATCGTGGACATGCCCGTTGAGATCGGCATATCCAAGGTCCTTGGCATGAAGATGTACGAGGCCGGCGACATCAACGACTACGAGGAGAAAGGCCGGGTGGCCGCAAAGAGCCTGGAGAAGGTCAACGCGGTCTACGTGCACATCAAGGGCCCAGACGAGTTTGGGCATGATGGCGACGCGCGGGGCAAAAAGAAGAACATCGAGGATATTGACCGGCGGTTCTTTGGCACGCTCCTAAAGGAGGCTGAAGGTATCAAGAACTTTACCGTGGTTGTGTCCGGCGATCATTCCACTCCCTGCGTAAAGAAGGGGCACAGCGACGACCCCATCCCGCTCTTGATCTCCGGCAACCGGATCAAGCAGGATGGAAGCGCGCGCTTTACCGAGGGCTATGCAAAGAAGGGAAGCCTCGGGCTCTTGATGGGCGCCCAAGTGCTGGGCACCGCCATCAAGCTGCTGTCCTAGACCCCCAGTATTTCCATCAGGTACTTGCGGTAGTAGACGATGAACACAAGCCCCACTATTACCAGCGGAATCCCGTAGAAAATATAGCCAAAGGATACGGCAAAAAGCCCGATAACCAGCATCGCAAGGCCCACCAGTGGGTTGATGTATTCAAACTGGAGCATTTGACTGGT
>JBBISN010000023.1:7469-25321 GCA_037441265.1 Nitrososphaera sp.
CAGGTTTTTCAAGTAACGATAAAAAAGCCTTTGCTTGTCTTTATCATCGTTGAACTGGATACTGCGGGCCATCCTACCGGAGGGGATGGTCAAAGACGAGGCCACCTTCTTTATCCTGCTGACGATGCTTGCAGCCCTTGTGGGAGTTGCTCTGTACCTGCGGGCCAAAAGAAACAGACAAGACGCCTGATTCATGAAAAAGGATAAATCAAAGGTTTCAGCCCCCAAGTACATGTCCTACAGGTCGGTTCTAAGGGAGAAAGCCGAGGCCAATACCAAGGACATCGGCGAAAACGTCTTCTTTAACAACCTTGATAGCGATTACCGGGTTTTCCTGTTCTACTACGCCGGCGTTCTTCCCAACGAGGAGCTGGAAGACAAGCTCCGGGGCCTGGGAGAGATAACCGGCAAGAACCTGTTCGTCAACATCAGAAAACTAAACGACCCCAATTTCGGGCTGATGGTCAGCAGGTTTGGAATAACCTAGTACCCTGTGATAATCATTACCGCGGTACAGGAGATTGCCTCCATCCGGGAGGGTGATTTTCCCTGTGTTCAATAGGGCAAAAAGGATCTCATTCTCACTAGATCTCACCATCATTTTCTTACTGGTGTTTGCTCAGCGTGAAAATAAGAGGCTTGAGTATAAGGTTTTATGTGAATTAGATATTGATTTAGAATAGTTTAACTATTTACTCCATAGAAAGTAAATGGGAAGTTGACAACGGAGAGCTTAGACAATACAGTAAAGGAGATCCTCGATTATATTGAAAAAGAAGGCTTCAATGTATTCTATGCCGATCCTGAAGATAACAACGAAGCGAATGCTTATTTCGTTTGGGATAAAAGTAAAGATTGGAAAGATTTTTTCAAGGTAGCCAAGAAAGAAGGCATTACCACGATCGTCGCTAATATCCGAATTTTGCATAAGGATTTGTTAGAGGATCTGGAAGAATCTCTAGAAGGCGAACGCCAGAAACCTGTAGAATTGACCAATGAGGATGATATCGCAAAAGCCGCTGATATTCTTAACAAGATGTCAAAGCAGGTAGACAAGACCGCCTCCTATAATTTTGTGTGGGTAAAAGACGGTTTAGAATACTCGCTTAGAGATACTACTGATTGGTATGATGAAGTCGCAAGTATGATGGGAGAAAAACCATCCTTGCATGAAAGATTGCTCGGAGGCGCGAGGATGATGGGATATCAATCCGAACCGGAAGGTCTACCAGCTTCACTAAAGGGTAAGAGTGAAGGCGAGCTGGCGGAAGAGTTAGTAGAGTATGTGAAGAAAGAATCTGAGAATCCCGATAGACATGAGGTTTATGTCCTGTCTGATATGTTTTGGACAAAGAAGGGTCTCATAGGTTATGCAGGTACAGAAGGTATCTTGTTGAAACGAAAGGTGAACATGAAGGCAGAAAGAATGTTGGAAGAAGAACAAATGAAGAAAGAAAAGGAGATCATGCCAAAGTTGGTTGAAGATTGTATTAAGTGGTGTCGAGAAAACAACCTTAGAAAAGCTACCAAAGCAGACATTACAGCTTTTCTATCTGAGAAAGAAATATCATTGTCAAATACGGGAGAAAGTGTGTTATATCAAAAGGTAAATGTCAAGCTAAAGTCCAGCATGTAGGGCCAGAATATCTTTTTGCAATTCAGGCAATTTTTTCATTAGATAATCCGTCGTCTTGACAAAAGAAGTGGCTTCTTTGATAATGTATTTCTCGATTCTGTCATATTGTTTACTGTCATACCAGTCTTTTATTTTCTCGTTATCCTTTTGCTTGCCAAGCAGCTTAGGATAATTACCGTAGCCATTGTTAATTGGAATAAGAATGTGTTTTAGGTCGAGTGACCATAGCCTACCAAAATGAAGATGATCATTCTTCTTGATTATGCCATGCTTGATAAACCTGTACTTTAGAAATTTGCCTTCAAAAGAAAGGTTATTCCCAATAGGTGTAAAGTTGTTCCTTTTCTCTTTTGTGCTGAGAAATGTATTGTAGGCTTGCTGTAATATGACCTTCTCACTACTATCCCATTCTCTCAGGATATGCAATTCTGAGGAACTGCCATCGTCATACCTGCTTCCATCCGGTGCATAGTACAATGGCTGATACTGAACAGTGATGACTTTTCCTTTGTCGGGTTCTAGGCTAGTGGTTTCAATGTCAAAGTAATACCAACCGTGAAGCGTAGTCATTTAACCACGGATAGTGTACTAGAAGAATATTAACAGAACGATGTATTCGCATTAGGCTTCAGTTTGTTGCACATAATATTACCCCTAGTATGACTGCATTTCGTTGTACACCAAAATCGAAAGATAGTTAGTCATGTTCAAAGTCACTGTTGGTTCTCTATCATGTCCTCTTGCTCTGGATTGTCTGGCTCGGCCTTGGCCTGCTCAAAGATTATCCTGTACCTTGACAGCGTCTTCATCCGGGCCAGCTTGATGCTGCACAGCGCATAGTGGATGTGCTCGCAGCTGTTGCTCTGGTGGTGCTTGCAGTAGAACCGGTCCTTCTGAAGCTCGACTTCGACGACCTTGCCCTGCAGGAACATGTCCTTTATCTTGAAAGTGTCGCCCCTTACATCGTCGTACGAGAGGTTGGGAAAGTGCACCTTGGCAAACTCGTCCTTCAGTATGACGCAGTCCAGCAGGTCGTTTATGTACCCACCAAAGTCGATGTTGGTGTCGCCGTCCTCCTCCATCTCGCGGTTCCACTTCTCCTCGAGGATCCGCTTGGCTGGAACCCGCATGGCAAAGGTCTTGCTCTTTTTTGAAGTAGGCAATGACTTGTATTTACTACGAGTCCGTCATTTAAATAACTTTTTGATTGGCCGTCAAAACCTTGCCAGCAAAATGTTTATCTTTCTATCCGCTAATTGTCGTCATGCCTATAGTGACCGTGGCTATGTACAGCGGGAAAAGTCAGGTGGAAAAAGACCGGTTGGCAGAAGCGATCACGGATGACATTGTGAAGATCTTGAAGGTAGACAAGAAAGAAGTGGTCATTGTTTTTCAAGAAGCACCCCACGGCAATTGGTACAATTCGGGCGTCCGGCTTTAGTTGCTTCGTCCGCGTCTTTCAGTTCAACCCTTTAGTCAGAGGTAATTTGAGATATGGAGGTCAAATCGTCTGGCAATAATTACTTGTAGCTACTACAAGTAACCTTAAATACACGCTAATACAAGTAACTAGTATGACAGGATCAAACTGGGTCACGATTGGCATACCGCAAGAGCTAAAGAACTGGTTCATACTCAAGGCCCTTGAGGAAGACAGATCAAGCGCAAGCAACGCCATGCGCGCCTTTATGCTGTACAAGGGAGCCCGCGAGCTTCCCGATAGCGAGCTGTACGTCAGGGCCCGGCAAATGGGCAAACTTGGCAGGCTGAAAAAACTGGCAAGAAAACTGCACTCAATGGAGGTCATTTGCAAATGACCGAACAGTGGACCGCGGTGGCCAAAAAGGTGACAACGCAAAAGCCAGGCAGAACCGAGACCGTGTGGTACGTCAGAGATTATGAAGATGCTTTGAGCCTGCTTGACAGGATCCCGGAGGGCTAGCGCGATGGTCTTTGACATTATTGAGGTCAACAGACAGGGCCAGGCCGTCCTAAAGATGGTGCTTCGCTGCGACGTATGCAGCCAGGTAATGCACTTTCTGGCTCCCGTGGGCAGGACTGTGGTGTATTCGTCGGATCCGCATGAGCACTGGTGCAACGCGTGCCTTTGCGCCCGCGACCAGCTGCCTGCGCACCTGCGGCGCGACCGGAGGTCCGTTCTTGTCCGGCGGGGGCTGGTGGCATGAAGGTGCGGCTGAACCTGACAGTTGATGAGGCTTTTCTTTTTGAGCGGCTGCTAAAGCACGGGGCCTTTGGCATCAACGCGGAAAACGAGCTGCGGCTGTACCACGGCCTTGAGCGGAAACTGGCAGCGGCCCTTGACGGTCGCAGGAGTGATAGGCCATGAGCCAGTGCCGGTTCTGCCAGCAAGAGATATCCTGGGAGCAGCGGGACGGACGGAACGTCCCCAAGAACGCGGACGGAAGCGTCCATAATTGCAAACGGACGATAGCAAGGCTGCTGTACCTCTCATTGGAAGAGGCCAACCAGCTCCTGTCTGAGGGAAACTGCGTCTACCTGGACTCGTTTTTCGACCTGGCAAGGGCAAGGCCCATGTTTGTCCTGGGTGAGAAAAAGTGATAGTGCCGCCAAGCGAGACTAGGATCGAGCGCTTTGAAAACGGCAAGGCAGTAATCCGAATCGGAGTCAGGGAGATGCAGGACAGCGAGGGCAGCAGGTACGGCGGCTACGGTTACCACACTGCGACGGCCAACCCCAAAGACCTGTGGACAAGAAAGGAGCGATCGCAGTTCAAGGATTTTCTGCGACTCAAGCGCAAGGGGCTGCACGCAAAGCTGATGCAAAAGTACGGCACCACCGATGAGCAGGAGATGGAAATGCTGCTCAACGCGCAGATGCTTGCAGACCCGAGGCTGACGGTCAAGACCCGCCGTGGGATTGTACGGACCACGGTTGAATCGCAATCCCGATTTGCCTGGCAGGGAGCCGGGCCCCACTGGAGCAAAGAAAAGGGGTGATGCATGACGTCCGGTATTCATGCGGCCACTCTGAGCGGATCTTTGCCAGGCCGCGCCTGGGTGAGGCCGTCTACTGCTCTGGCTGCCGCGCAAGCCAGCGCGTTGTTTTTGTGCAATAATGTCTGAGCAGACCAACCAGCGCCACGCGGATCCTGAATGGGCCGAGCTTTGCAGAAAATGCGGGCAGGCACAAAGGACATTAGCAAGCATCTACTGTAATATATGCAAGGAGAAAAAAGATGGAGTGTAACCTCTTTTTTCTAAACTTGGCAGTACACCCGTCGTTTAGTGCGCATAAAACCCTGTTGCTTGAGTACATGGAAAACATCACATCCTTTGCCCGGCGGTACTTCAAAGAACGTTACAACGAGGACATCGATGCACACTTTTACTATCCGGATTTCTCGCCGCAGACTTTTGAAGATCTGCGAAACTGGGACAGGACAGGATGGCGTGACAAGTATTTTGGCAAGGACATCCAGATGTACTGCGTCTTTGACCGGCAGCTGATGATGCCAAAGAAACTGATCGGCGGTGCAGATCCGGCCGGAGTGGAGGGCCTCTGCCTTGGCAAGGGAGAGGATCAGCTGACCATCGATGACATGACCTATGCATACATGCCTGAATACCACAGCCTTTTTGCCCGTGACCCGTACTCTTGGTACGAGAACTTTGGCGGCTTGTGTTCCATGAGCTGGATCACCAGATTCTGCGGCTGCAAAACTCACCCAAGTGGGTTAGCGGTGTCCACAATGCAAGAAAGCAGCCGCTGGAAAAATGGGACGAGCACAAGAAGGACAAGGCCGGCAACGACGTCTACTTTATGCTGCAGCAAGGCCCGCGCAAGTTCTAGGTGCCTTGTGCGTGTGTGCGTACCGTTATGCGTGGTGCAAGTTCTGGCATGATGACAGCGTGGCAAGTATCTGAGCAATTGCAAAGAATAACACTTACATACATAATCACTAGTGAACCGGTGAATCTTCACTAGTGAGCCGGTACTGAGATGCCACAGCTGCCCAAGGGCAAGGTGTACATCGGATTTTACATCTCTGAAAAACTGGCCGCTGAATTCAGGGAGCTGGCAAAAAAGAAGCATCAGGGAATGTACGGGCTTTCAACGGAAGGCGAAGCCGCCATCAAAAAATGGCTGGAGCAACAAAACATTGCACACGCGCAGGACGCAAGGCTTGTCGTAAACACCGACAGGTCTCCTGTCAGCCGGGCGTACGGCAAGGTTGTTGATTACCTTGCGGGGAGCCGGGGAATCGACTTTGAAAGCCTCTGGCTTGCGTTTGACGGCGCGTCGATGCCGCGAAGTTTCCTTGTGGAAGCCATAGAGCAGACCATCGGAAACGACCGGCGCACGGTGAAAAAGTGGGAGGAGGCTTTCCGGCGCGCAAAACTGGTCAAGGACGCCGGCGGCTTTGGCGTATCCAAGGTCCTGCTGCGCCGGCCCGGCTACGTCGAGACCGAAGATGGGCCAGCTGAAATGCAGCGGATAATTAAACCAGCATGATAATGTTGCGCAAACTAATTAGACTGGCTGCGCCAAGTCCAACGCAGGTTTGCGGTCTGCAATTCTTGCTTGCTTGGCACTGTTGCTGCTGCCGGTTGCAGCCTACGGCCTCAGCTACAGCGCATTGATTGCAAGGCCGCCGTCGATCACAGACATGCAGGGAAACAATATATCGGACATGGAGGCGGGCCGGCAGGTCATGCTGACCGTCACCTTCTCAAGCCAGCTTGAAAGCGATCAAGCCTACGTGGGGATAATCGAGGTCCGGGACAGCCAGGGTGTGACCGTGTATCTTGCATTGCAGTCGGGCATCATGGGTCCGGGGGCCAGCAGCACCATAGGAAGCTCGTGGACTGCAGAAGTGCCGTCTGATTACCAGGTAAGGACCTTTGCCATCACGGACCTGCAGCAGCCGACGGTCCTGTCCGCGGTTGCCGTCACCGAATTGACCGCCCGGTAGGATGGACTGTCCGCGATGCCGATGCCTGTCTGTAAAGAAGGGCCGGCGGGTCTACTCAAACTCGATTCAGGCGCAGCGATTCAGGTGCGAGAAGGGGCACTGGTTTGAAACGGAAATGATGGTCCCCGCTTCCTGAATAGCTGCAAAAAGCGCCCTATGTTTATTAACAAAAATTCCCCAAACAATCGTGGATGCCCGGACAGCTAAAGCAGGCAAACGATCTGGAATCAGAGATCTTTTCGCACCTTGAGCAGGCTGGCAAGATTGGCCAGCAGGAATTGATGGCCGACCTTGACGCAAACCACATCCACACCAAGTCATGGCACATCCGCAAGGCCGCCGAGGCAGCAGAGATAGCCGGTTGGCCCAGAAAAGAGATTGCTGACCGGCTCTGGGAGCTGATTGAAAAGCACGGCTACAACATCTCCCGAAGGCTCGTGCAGATGGTCTGCAGCCCCCTTGGGTACGTGGACGACTCGCAGGCAAGAAACAAGTCTGACGAAAAGATTTCGTCAGAAAATAGTTCCATATACGAGTCTGAGAACGCGCCGGTAATCGAGCTTGTCGACAGCGTGGTCACATTCCTAAAGGACACGGTGCGAGCCAAGCTCTCGCAGGGGCCCTTTTTGTCTGAGGTGAACAGGGCAGACCCAAAGGCCTGGCCGGAGCACGAATACACCATAAACCGGCTTTTGGAGACCGGCCGGCAGTGCTGGGACGAGCGCCAGTCCGCGCCGGTAGTCACGCAGCACATGCTCTTGATGGGCATAATGGCAAACAGCGTTGCCGGCGGCGCCGAGCTCTTCCAGACCAGAGTCAAGGAAATCACGCTGACACCCAAGCAGGCCACCAAGTACCGCCACGGCGAGGTCCGGGAATTGCTGCCCATATACGATCCAAAGAACCGCGACGAGGCCATACTGGCCGGCTTTTACGGCCAGCAGTGCACCTGTGGGTCGTGGCGGGTGAAACTGGACAAGGAGGCCACCGACGTCTTTAAGCTGCATTGCTTTGCATGCCTCTCAACGTTTGAGCCAGTCACGCTAAAGCTGCCAACAACGCCTGGGGTAGAGCTGGACAAAAAGATAGACGCCGTCGTGGCAAACTATGAGCAGTGGAAGAAAGTGAACGGGATTTCTTGACCCGTCTTTGCTTTGGTTACGTTGAATTCAAAAAAAAACATCATCTTGATGCTACAACACACGTTAACCGTTTGTCAGATGCAGATGTAACTGTTATTTGACCTACAAGAAAACATAGGTAAATTTATAATGTTTGTTCTCTTAGGTTACGTAATGAAAACCAAGGTAGAGGATTCTATCATGGCCAATGAATTTAATGATATTATAAAGAAGGCTCAAGAACAACCCGGAATTGTAGAGTTGATGCAGGTATATGGAAATTATGAAAGCCTTGTGAAACAGACTAATGCTTATCTTGGAAACACTAGACCAAAAATTATAATATCAACCACTAACTCGTCCTCATAAAGGATGACATACTAAAATGCCCACTTGGGGCGAGATTCTCGCCGAATTAAAAACAGAGGCAGCTAAAGGAAAGATACCTTTTGACGATGTAAGAAGGAAATATCTTGCGTTGTTGTATCAGAAGACTGGCAGAAACGTGATCCTATATGCGACAAAATGGACTCAAACAGGAGCGCCTATAAATCCTGAAACAATAAGCATCACTGATGAAGATATTCAGGGTTTAATGGAAGTGATTCATGGTCTACAAGGACCGAATATCGATTTGATACTACATAGTCCTGGTGGCTCTCCTGAAGCCACGGAAGCATTTGTGTCGTACTTAAGAACAAAATTTACTCATGTTCGAGTCATAGTACCTCAAGCTGCAATGTCAGCAGCCACGATGCTTGCATGCTCCGCCAACAGCATAGTGATGGGCAAACATTCGTCGCTAGGACCAATAGATCCTCAAATGATACTGGAGACACCACTTGGAGCAAGAGCTCATCCTGCTCAAGCAATACTTGACCAATTTAAACTGGCAAAAGAAGAATGTAGGGACCCCAAAAATCTTAGTTCTTGGCTTCCAATCTTAGGACAATACGGTCCTTCACTTCTCGTTGAATGTGAAAATGCGATAAATTTGGCTAGGAGTCTTGTTTCAGAGTGGCTAAAAGATTACATGTTTTCTGGGAAACCCGGTGGTTTGGAACTTGCAACCAAAATTGCTAATCACTTATCGAACCACAGTAATTTTAAAACTCATGGCAGACACATCCATCGTGATGATGCTAAAGCACTTGGGCTAATAATCGAAGACTTGGAAAATGACCAAGAATTTCAAGATCTAGTCTTATCCGTATTTCACGCAACCACACATACGTTCACCGGCACTCCTGCAGTAAAGCTCATCGAAAATCATTTGGGAAAAGCCTTTGTGAAACAACAGCAGGTGATTACTGTTCAACAAACAACAGGTCCGTCCCAGATTCTACCAACGGACAAACCAAATCAATAACACTCTTCTTGATCTTTGAACATACTCAAACTAATGTAGGGGACGCTTGTACAATATCATAACTGCCGTCGACGAGTTTTTATGACACTTTCCAACTTTTGCTGACCTTTGATTAATCTATGATGTGTGTCCACATATTTTTAGCAGCGTGCAATTTTTGCTCTTCCTATGATAGTTCTCAATGCAAGTCTGTATCACCATTTAGATCGTTTGCAGGTTCTGGAACACCAATTAACCAAAGTCAAGATTTCTGATCTCAAATTCGATCCATCAAACCCAAACGAGATGTCCGAAAAGCAGATGCAGGGCCTCCGTGAAAGCATGAAGAGGTTTGGATATCTCACTCCAATAATCATAGATCAGAACGGGACGATAGCCGATGGCGAGCACCGCTGCCTTGTCTACAAAGAATTTGGATACGATGAGATCCCTGCCTTCCGCGTTGAGCTGAAAGACGATTCGGATCGCCGGATGCTGCGGCAGACCATGAACAAACTGCACGGCCAGCACAACGCCGTAAAGGACATCGACGAGCTAAAGGCATTGTTTGAGTCGCAAAAACTCAGTGATCTTGCAACATTGATTGCCCAGCCCTACGACCAGCTGGAGAAGCTGTTCACCGAGTCTGGCAGGTTTGAAAGCGAGATCAGAAACAGCATCAAGTTCGATATCGTGTTCAAGTATGCAACAATACAGGAATACGAGTTCGTGCTCTCAAAACTCAAAGAATCAGATCCAAAATCCATGGAAGGTGCGCTGCTAAAGGTGCTGGGCTATGATAATCGATGTTAGGTACACGCAAACGCTCCCGGTGACAAAGGAGACAAAGTACGTCATAGAATCCTTTGGCCTTGCCGACAAAAAAGAACACGTAATAGCCGACAATTTCGAGTTTCCATTCAAGGAAGGCAGCCTGTATTTCTTTTGCGGCTATTCTGGCTCCGGCAAGTCATCCATCCTCAGAAAGATAACCGAGAATCTGAAAAAAGACGGCTACACCGTCCTGCACGTGGAAAAATGGCAGGACCTTGAGATCGAGAACAAGCCCCTGATCGAGTTCTTCTCCGGCATCGCAGTACAAGAGAGGCTGCGGCTGCTGGGCAAGGCTGGCCTTGGCGAGGCGTGGAAGTGGGTCACGCCTTACAGACTGCTCTCGGATGGAGAAAAGTTCCGCTTTTGCCTTTACCACTCCATCATGACGTTGAAGGGAAAACCAAAAGCAGTATTGGTGTTTGACGAGTTTTGCAGCACCCTTGACAGAGTGACGGCAAAGGCCATAGCCACCAACCTGAAAAAGATGCAGCAGTCCGCAGGCATAACGGTGATAGTGGCGACGGCGCACATGGACATATCTAGTTATATTAATGCCGACTTTGCATTCTACAAGGACTATTCAGGTGCAGTCGACCAGATTCAACGGGATAACCATACAGGAGCCGTACCTAAGCCAGATACTGGACGGAAGCAAGGTCTGGGAGTACAGGAGGTATGACCTGCCTGATGACTTTTGCAACGTCCCGGTGCTCTTGCTGTCCAGGTCGCAGGTGCGCGGGTACGTCGTGTTCAGCCACTCTGCAAAACTTGAAGAGCCGCAGGTCTTTACCCTTGCCAATGGCCAGCAGTACCGGGCAACCCATGCCTGGCGCATATCTCAGGTGGGCCGGATAAAGCATGCAGTCCGATACCGGCCAATGGCAAAGCAATCCCTTGTGCGAAAAGTGGAGACCGATGCAGATATCACCGAGGAATCTTTTGGATGAGCTGGTCATAAAAGAGACTGACCTCTCTGCCTACGAGCGCCTAAAGCACCTGCACTACATATCGCAGAACGCGCCCATGGTTAACCGCAAGGTCTTTGGCCTTTACGCTGATGACGTGCTGTACGGAGTCATCGTGTATTCATTTCCAAACCTGGAAAATAGCGCAAGGAACAGGACTCCCCTTGGAGTGTACCTACAGTCCATACCCAAGCCGGCGCGCTACCGCGCGCTCAACCAGCTGCTCCTGGTGATAAGCCGGATCGTCATCCATCCAAGCCTCCGGGGCGTAGGGGCGGCAAGCCACCTCATAGAGCAGACCTGGCGGCTTGCCGGGAGCAAGTACGTCGAGATAATCGCGCAGATGCTTTACTACCACAACTTTCTTCCTGCCAGCTGCGCCTACTACACCAGGGTGGAAAAGCAGCTGCGCCGACAAGAGTTCTTTATAGACGGCCAGTACGCACCGATGGCTGCTAGATTAAAGACACCAACGATGCGGTACGGGTACGGGCTTTTCATCAGATGATTCTCTTTTCCTGCAGACTGCCCATAAACCAAGGATGCCCATTGATGAGCGTGAGCGGCTGGTCGTCAACTGCCAGATAATGCGGCTAAGAGAAGGGGAGGCCCTGGCCTACCTCCGGGCCCATGGTTTTGATGTCCACAAGTCGACGTACTACCGCATCAAAAGCAGGCTCAGGTCCACAAAACTGGGCAGGCTGTACGAGATAGCCAGGAAGGGCTTTGTGGACCAGCACCTTGAGCGGCTTGACCAGCTGGAGCTGGTGCAGCAGGAGATGTGGAAGAACTACCACCTTGAGCGCGACCTCTACAAGAAGGTGCGGATCCTCAAGATGATTGCCGACGTGCAGCCGTACGTCAGCGCCTACGTCGAGTCCACAAAGGAAGTGATGGAGCACAATGCCCTTTTCGTTCAAGAAGGTGTCGGTGTACCCGCTCCTAGAAAGGCGGAGGCAGAAGGCAGCCGGTAGCGCTGCGCCTCCGGTGCATTGGTGCGGCCACTACCTTGATCCTTCTGACAAAAATCGCGTCATCCAGGACGGAGAGAGGTGCTGCTGGGTCCACTGGGTTGGCCTTCCAAGGCGGTGGGGCATGCGGCACCCTTACTACAGCTGGGAGGAAGACCTGATCTCGGATCTGGAAAAAGGCTTTCGGTATTTCTACATCCTCAAGCCTCCAAAGATTGGCGCGACGCAGTTCTGGCTGTCGTATGCAGAGCACCAGGCGCTGACCAACCCGTCATGGCTCAACGGGCAGGTGGCCATAGTTGTTGGCACGAACTTTGGCGAGGCCGAGCAGATGATAGCCCGCGCAAAGGAGGTCCTTGAAAACAAGGACAGCCAGGGCAAGGGCCTTGGCACGTACAGGGTATCCATCCATGAAGACTATAACACAAAGAAGGAATTTTCGATAAACACCGTGCAGTTCCGGGCGCACCCTGCCAACAACATCGACGCCATACGAAGCAAGCCCAACATGAAGATGATAATCATCGATGAGGGGGCATTCTTCCGAATCAAGATCGAGGACCAGCAAAAGATTCGCGATGCCTTTGAGCATTACATCGGCGGCTCTGATACTCTGATAGTGCTGATCTCAACAGCTGGCCATGTGCCTGCTGGCTTTATGTATGATATAGAAAAGGAAGAACCTAGCATCTACAAGAAATACATCCTTGATTATCATGTTGGTCTTGAAGTACATCCAGAATCTCTAACAAGCCTTTACCGAAAGGAGCAGATAGACATGCTCAAAAACCATCCAAGTTTTGCCCGCAACTACATGCACCAGTGGGGACATGGCTCCGGCGATATCTTTGACCTTGCAGCCCTTGAGGCGGTTACGTTGCCCTATGACGTAAGGCCGCGCAAAGAATACGACAAGGTCCTGTGCATAGACCCCGGCTACGGCTCAAGCAAGTCCGGGCTTGTAGGCATGGAATTGCGGGACGGAGTCATGCACGTGATTCAAGCAGCGCAATACGCAAGGCCGTCGCAAACCCAGCTTATCAGCACCATCGATCAGGCCATCGGGTACTATGGTTACCAGATAATAAGGATAGACGCCTCAAACGCCGGCCTCATCTCCGAGTTTCAAAACAGGATAAAAACAGAGGGGGTTAGCTTTCGGGACCGGGGCCAGATAATGACTGACAACGCCGCGATACAGGTGCGGGCCAGCAGAATAAGAATCGACCCAAGTTTTGAGGAGCTGCTAAAGCAACTGCGGTCTGCACGGAAAAACGAGAAGGGAACGGTGGACAAAAAGATCGCGACTTTTGACCTGCACGACGCCTTTATCCTTGCCATTGACCATTTTGCCAATAACAGCACAGGATGGGTGGATTTGGGTGATTGAACACTAGAGGCAGGCGTGATTATTTTCTCCACCGCTTCAGGTTCGGGATGTTCCTTGTGTACTCCTCGACCATGTTCTCCGGCAGTTTCATTTCCCGTAGTTTTCCCTTGCAAAACTCTATCATCTGGCCTGCCGTCATGTCCGGCTTGGTGAACTGGCCGTTCTGGTAGCAGTAACTGCAGTAGTCTCTGCTCCTGTCGCCGCTGGCTTCGGTGCCACCGCCCATGGGATCCTGGGAGAGGGGCATTTCACAGCTCTGGCAGTATGCTCCTGACATGATCATTGAAGGTCGTCCATCGTAGATAAAAATTGCCCTAGAATTGGAAGCATCCAGAAGAACCACTAGTTCTCTTTTCTTGTCCTGACAATTCCGTTCCGTGTATCCTTACAAGGTGGTGCTGACAGACGGCGTTTATGAGTTTGGCGTTTACGACTACGGCCGGTCCATCCCTTTTGCGCTTTATGACCAGGACGACCGGGCCTTTAACGCCACAGGTTATACAGCCTACGTCCGGATCTTTGACCAGGATGGCAATGAAGCAGTAGCAGAGATATCGCCTAGCTGGACAGCACAGTCCAGCGGGAAAGGAACGTTTAGCCTGACGGCAGCAAACAGGATCTCTGCAAGCAAGTCCTACAACCTTGAATTGCAGCTGGAAAAGGCCGGCGAGGTGCTCTCTTTTAGGTGCGTCAGGCCCATAGCCTTCTTTTACGGTCCGGGCAGCCCAAGGACTCCCTGAGCACAATCTGAAAGTGTGATTCTGCTCAGCATGCTTAATTACGCGAATCCACTAATTCTACTGATGGTCAAGAATCAATCTTTCTGGATTGTTGCCGGACTGGCAACTGCTATTTTCCTGGCAGCGTCTGCACAGGGCAGCAGAATGGCGTATGCACACGACGACGAATGCCCTATGACTCTGGACACACTTGCTGATTGCGTAACCCACCACTGGAACGACGGACAGATCCACAGCAAGGGCGTGTACAACAGCCTGATATCCAAAGTCGACGCGGCAGTAAATGCACGCGATAGCGGCAACACCGAAGCAGCGATAAACATACTTGAAGCGTTCATCCATCAGGTCGATGCGCAGAGCTCAAAGCAGATAGACAGTGAAGCAGCAGAGCACATGATACAGCATGCCACAAAAGCAATAGAAGACCTTGAAACGGCCTAGCCGGACTTTTTTGAAATCAGCTACATTTTGGCAGCCTGAGCAAGATCGTTTAGACATCGCCTGTTGCTCAAGACCACTTGAAACATTAGCATATGCCTTTCTAAAGCGCATGTTACTGAAAATGCAGTGACTGTATTACGCGATACAGCAAATGCACAAAGCTAAAATAATATTCTGTGCATTAAATGATATGACAATCCCTGGCTGGCATGTTTCTGGGGACTGGTTTGACGTCTGCAAGTGCAACATACCCTGTCCGTGTACATTTGCCCAAACACCAACTTATGGTGACTGCGACGGAGTAATGGCGTATCATGTCAAAAATGGGCACTATGGCCAGACTTCCCTTGACGGCCTAAATGTATTGGCAATCGGGGCTTTCAAGGGCAACATCTGGGCAGGGGAGACAAAAGCAAACACGGCGTTCTTTTTTGACGAGCGGGCCGATAAGCAGCAGCGCGACGCCCTTCAGATGATCTTCACCGGCAAGGCCGGCGGTTTCATGGCCAAGTTTGCAAAGATCATAGGTGAAGTTCGTGGAGTGAGTTTTGCTCCCATCAAGTTTGAGGTGGCAGAAGACCTTGCTTACTGGAGCGTCGAGATACCCGGGAAGGTGGTGGCCAGGGCTGAAGCTCTGACTGGACCCATGACTCCACCGGGCAAACGAGTGCAAACCATCAACGCGCCGGGAAGCGAGGTAGGGCCAGGTACCGTCGCAACGTGGGGAAGAGCCGTAACAGACGAGGTAAACGCTCCAGAAGTCCGCTACGAATGGAGGAGAAGTGGCAGGTCCAGCAAGCACATCCCCTTTGATTGGAGCGGGCCATAAACCACAGATACGACAAACAACATGAAATTTAGATCCCTACAAGCGCCTTAATTCTCATCTTTTAATTCCAGAACAAAAGCCTGTGAACATCAAGTTCTGGAAAAAGTCCGAGGCTGCAGGCTCTGCCCTGATCCCGGACGGCGCCAGCTCGCAGGTAAGCGACGGCACTGGCCTGATAAACCGCGGTATCTACCCGGACCCACCATTCTCCGAGCGCCTGGAAGCCTACGATACCATAGGCAAGATTTTTGCCGCCGTTGAAAGTTACGTCAAAGCGGTAAACAAACGTGACTTTTACTGGACCAACACTGACCCTGCCAGCACCGACAGCCGCGGCATCCGGCTGATGCAGGAGTGGGAGCGGCAGCACCATGCCTCGCAGCTCATAGACTGCGTCTGCCATGACCTGCTGATAACCGGCAACGCCATAGTCGCCAGCACGGACTGGCTGCCGGTGCAGATGTCGTCCGTAAAACACATGCGCCGGCGAAACAGAAAGCCGGAGGCCATCACACTTGAAATCGATAACAAAGAAGTTCCGCTTGGCTCTGTGCCGGTCAACGGGAAATTCGAGCAAAAGATCCCGGTGGACAGTTTCATCCACCTGAAATACATCGACGTCAACCAGGAGGCCTGGGGGCGCGGGCTGTTCCATCCGGTGCTTACCAACTTTGAAGACGTTGACGGTAAACGCTCGATGCCCATCTACAAGTGGGTCCGGCAGATGGAGCAGGACGGCGGACGCATCTACCACAGGATGGCCGCCCCGCGCATATTTGTCTCGGCGCCCGGCGTCACCAACAAAGACGAGTTTGATACCGACAACCCCAGGTCGCTGGCAAGCAAACTCAAGCACATGCAGCCCGGCGACAGGGTGCTTGTGCAGTCGGAGATACAACTGCTGTCAGAACGTGTCGACGGAAAATCGCGGTTTCAGGAAATAAAGCAGGATATCAACGACGAGTTGGAAGTTGCTACGCAGTCCTCCTCAAGCCGGCTGATAACAAGGCCATCTGCCATGGCCGATGCAAGGGAGGCCGGCAGGAAGGATGACGACACCGCGCTGGACCTGATGGAAAAGATCCGCCGGTTCATGGACGACGAGGTCATACCCCGGGTGCTTGCCGGCACTGGAATCGACCCGCGCTCCATAGAGTTCCGGTGGGGCAAGGAAGACGACTACAGATTTGACTTTGGCCACCTCTTGCAGGCGCGCTCGGCTGGCTTTATCAGCCCCGAAGAGGGCCGCCAGATACTGAAGTCGGCCGGCTGGAAGCTGGACGACCGGCTGTTTAACGGGCCGCAGCCAAAGCAAGAATAGCAATGCTTTCGGCAAGACGGGCCTGCATTCCTGTTTGGACAAAAATTCATTATCTTGCAAAACTTGCCCTCTTTTTGTGAAGGGCCACTATATCGCCATGGCAGCGACAGGTCTTGCCGTGGGCATCGTTCTTGCGACAATTCTGGTGCAACCCGCAAAATCTGTTGTGGTAATCCCGGAAGGCTCTTCAGACCTGCAGCGCAACTTTGAGCCGCAAACTCTGGTTATCGGACGGAACAACACCGTCGTGTGGATCAACCAGGATGTTGTTGCCCATTTGGTAGTTTCAAACGACGGTTACGTAGACGATCTGGGAAACAAGTTTGATTCAACCCCCATCATGCCGGGCAAGTCTTTCCAGTTTACCTTCACAAGGCCAGGCACATACGAGTACCACAGCGAGCCGCATCCCTGGATGCACGGGAAAGTCGTCGTGCTTAACTGATCTGCATACACCAGCCCTAGATGCATGTGCCGGAGAATCTGTGCGTCTGAATACTTCTCTTTTTTCATTTCATGCATTTTTTGCCAATGAAGTTTGAGCTGCTTTCCGAAGACAAAGGCGCCAAGACCTGGAAGATCTCTGCGATCCATGTGACGCGTTCTGGAAACGGCAGGCTATACACAAAGCAAGAACTGGTGCAGGCTGCCGAGACTCTCTCCTTTAGGCCCGTAAACATCAACCACGACCCTGCCAAGAGGCTGCCGTACCCGGACAACTGCACGCTGCATCCCATGGCCTTTGACACACAGACAAACGCGGTCGTCGGGTCCATGCGCATCGCAGACATGCAGGTCAACAAAAAGATCGAGTCCGGCGAAATTGATCATCTTTCGGTAGAGCAGATGTCCAACGAGGCCTGCTCCGACGCGCTGTGCAGCTCAAAGCTGCAGTACGGCATTGCGTTCACCGGTCTTGCTCTTTTAGAAAAAGGCGTGCAACCCGGGGACGCGAAAACCAGCATCAAGGCTGAGAGCGCGGCCGACCTGCTAATCTCTGACATGGTCAAGCCCTGCAGCAACTGCCAGGAGCAGGTTAGTTCTTTTGTCAACAAAAAGGGTTGTTTCCGTCAGATGTCTACCCAACCAGAACTGGCAAAAATAAACCAGGAAGCCAACATCCGGATCCCCGGAGTCCTTGATGACAGGATAGTGGGGTTTACAGCCGAGCAGTTTGAGACTATCAAGAACTACGAGCAGAGGCAGCTTGACACGCTCACAAGCCTGCTTACCAAGGTGGAGTCCGTTATTCCAAGGCCAGATGGCGCGCCCTCAAGCCCTGTATCTGACGGGGCCGACAGG
>JBBISN010000024.1:0-4046 GCA_037441265.1 Nitrososphaera sp.
TTAATTACAGAGGGGGTTAACAAAGTTGCTTGATTATGAGAATCCTTATCTATTTGGTCCTCACATAGCAATATTGACGTGGCTGAAAATAAAAGCCGATCTGAAGGTAAAATCAGTAGACGGACGCTTGAATTCAATTTTATTGGAATTAAATCTGATGAGAAACAACCCAAGATAGCATTATTTGTCGTAGGCTCAAAGGGCACCATAAAGAAGCTCAAATCCATCGAGGGTAACAGTATTGAAGCAGAAGAGTTATCCCGTCTCATAGCATCTCAGAAAGGGACCTTTGCAATAGGTCCAGATATTGATGAGAAATTAGTCACAAAAGAAATGCTTGTAACTTATCGAGCAAGCAAGTTTGACGAATGGAAGAACAGTGGGATAATTGAAGTTATTCCAAAGTGGAGAGACTGGCTATTCATCCATACGTGTGTTCATGGAAGTGTTAGGAAATGTACCCCAATCTGGTGGCCTTTGGTTATTGCAGACAAGTTGTTTCCGACAAAGCTCGAAAGGAGCATCACAGCGAGATCTCTGAGTAAGAGCATAACTGCACGAGCAAAAGGTGTCGCAATAAATCCCGAGATCTCTGAGCTGAAGACATGCGCCCCCATCTGCAACGCCGTAGTTGAGATCTACCAGAAGACTTGCTGTTGCGATCCGCGGATAATAATTGACGAGTGTATACCATGCAAGATCTTTGAATGGTTGGAGGAGCAACCTCCGATACCAGATCCAGGACCAATATTGGATATACCACCAAAGCCAGAACCGATACCGAGACCCGGTCCAGGACCGGATCCAGCGCCATTCAAATTACTCTCAAAATCGCTAAAGCAGACGCTTGCGGCAGGTAAAGAACTACCTCTTGGGAACATACCCGAGAGACTGATTTCAGATGCCGTTGTAATGAGCAGACTCGCTCCGGAGAAACAGCTGGAATACATAGACGAGCATTACTACCTGAAACCACTCTTTTGCAGCTGTAGTTCAAAGAAGATTGGAGAAACAACCGTGAATGAAAGTGGCGAGTTCAGCTTCTGCTTTCCTCACATACCTATTATACATCTGAAGATATGCACGACGACATATTACTACAAGGTTAAACAGTTTCAGGGAAACAAATGGGTGTACATCTATGATGGCAGTACTGTTAATGAATATTTCAAGGCGGATGAGGAAGCTGCTATAAGCACATGGAAGGGACAGGCATGCCAGCCACCAGGTGATGTGCCGGATACTGGTGACGATTTCGTATTGCTTGAATATGTTGGACTAACACCAAGCTACAAACTTCAAAGCCCCGATCAGGATTCGGAATACGGGGTATCGTCAGCAGATCCAACAGACGGGTTGCTTGATAGTTATTATGATGGCGATACAGGTACCATCACAAATGCCCCATGGGGTCAAATACTAGCATTAAGACTAAAGTTCACAGAAGGGTTGAAGGCCAAAGGCGCCAAATATTATAAGGTAAGTATTGTAGAGGCAGATTCAGACGGGAATCCCATAGGTACTCCTACACCTTTGCTTGGCAATGTTACATGGTACAAATGGGATAACGTGGGCGGAGACATAAAGCCTGTACCAGTGCATCTCGGACCCGACGCAGATGGATTTATAGAGATACCATACGAGGCCGATGCACCTCTGGGATGGCTTTGGTTGCAGTACCACCAAAAATGGAACACAGTGTCGTCAGACACCACATCTTCAGAACCAGGAATCGGTTTTATCAGCGATGACAAATATCTTGTAATTGTTGAGACATTCGATCCTGCCAAGAATAGGCTGAAACCAAGCACAGCACCAGGAACTGGTACTGGAATTGCGTTCAATTACAGAAAATGGGAGGATTTCGACGATACAGAAGTGGTAAATTTTGCAGCATTGACACACATGTTTCACGTTAATAATGTGCATTGCTATGCCGACATCGTAGATTTCAGGAAGAATGGTATTGCATCGCTGGAGGAGTGCCAGTATATAGTAGGATGCCCGGCTGATACCTTCTCTGTAGGATTCTATGCCTTCCATGAAGACGAATTCATGAACAATTACATTCTTTGGTATCATAGAGGATTGAGCGGAAATGGAGGTACCATAGAGACTGGAACTAGCAATGCGCCAACTCCAATACCAGCTGTCCTGAACTCTACAAACGCCAAGGAATCCAATGCGTTAGCGTTCGAGGATATGCTCACCGACACTTCAACCACGCCGGATACTGTGCACCCAAGGTGTACCTTCGCCATAAGACTGTATGCGTACGCAAAGCACACAAACGGCTCTGGCAGGATTGAAGGCTATGATAGTCAGGACACGGCAGCGGTGTCCTTGGATCAGAGCTGTCCAAAATGACGCGCGAGCTCCTCTAACAGACCCTACCTATCGACAAGTTTCTTGTGGTACGTGCTCTTGCACGGCTGGTCCGGGCTGAGCCGTACTTCCTTCATCTTTTTCTTATCGTAGATGGTCTGCAGGAATTTGTAGCACACAGGACAGACGTCTATTGGCACACAGTAGCTGAATTGTCTTTTTTTAAAAACTTACCGACTACCTGAAATCGTTGATCGCAGATTTTTTGTACATAGCAATCATGCCTCTTATTGTTACATAATTTTTGCCAGTATCTATGTTCCAGTAATTTTATTACAAAGTACCCATATTAGGATGTAATGAGACGCGAATTAATCACAAAAGGAAGAGAGACATTCTCAACCATTTCTCCAAAAGACATTTCAGCAGAAGACGAAAAGAAGATCCTTGAATTTCTCAACAGCGCAAAAACTTCAAAAGAATTAGCCGAAGCTATCGAGTTTTACGGTGAGAAGGACGTTGGAATCAATGTGGCCGAGAAGATCATCAACAAGAGGGCAGAGCTTGGCGGCCAGTTCAAGACATTACAGGATGTCCAGAACATACAGACGGTAGGGCCAAAAAGATTCACAGACATTGTCATTGCCGCTGGCGGCAACATCCAGGTTGAGCCAGAGAGGCTGCAGTTCAGGGCCCTCATCCTAAAGAACCCCAACTACTTTGGCAACATACAGGCGCCTTTTGAACCGGTCAAGATAATAGCTTCGAACACCAGCTACGAAGAGCTCAAGTGCATAGGTTACAACCCGCAGTTTGAACGGCTTGAAGCTGTAGTCCACATCAAGCAGCAGGCCGGCTACGGCACGGGCATCTGCTCTACAGGCACGCCGGAGTACGTGCGCTTTTACATAGACTGGAACAACAATGGAACATGGACCGACCTGGGACTGGCCAGTTTTGACGCGTACAACATCCCGGGCCTAAAGCCACTTGAATACGACGTCACCCTGAACATCGACCCGACAGAAAAGTTTTGCAGCGTTGAAAACCTGCCCAAGGTGCGGGCGATACTCTCATGGAACTTCCCGCCACCAGCCAACACGCCGGGCTTTATACCCGTCTGGGGCAACGTCAAAGAGTCGCGCATACAGATAGACTCGCTAAAGTTCATACTGCCCAAGGACTTGTTTGACATCCTGAAAGTCAAGATTCCAGACATAGGGCCCATAGTTGAGATCGACAAGCCCATCCCCATTCCAAAGCCCAAGCCGCTAGGCGTGGTCCAGCTGGCAGAAATGTACAAGGGAAAGCAAGTGCCGGTGCACCGCTTTGCCTTTACAGAAGTTGCCAAGATGATCGCCAAGCCGTCGT
The DNA here is from genome assembly GCA_037441265.1 of Nitrososphaera sp. Lineage (GTDB taxonomy): Archaea > Thermoproteota > Nitrososphaeria > Nitrososphaerales > Nitrososphaeraceae > Nitrososphaera. The sequence continues at coordinate 3,697 of JBBISN010000024.1, forward strand.
TTGCGGAGCCCCTGATGATGGCCGGCCCCAAGACAATCTTCCAGGGTCTTGACATAAACATCGCAGACCTAGTTGACATCATCATCAAGACGGACGGCAACACCAGTTTCGAAGAGCTGACATGCGTGGGCCTGAACAGAGAGCAGGACACTCTGGTTGGCATAATCAAGGTGAAGCTGCCCAACGGATACTCTGGCAACCCCTGCTCGGCAGGCAGCACAGAGTACGTCGCCTTCTGGGTGGACTGGGGCGACGGAGCAGGCTGGACCTATGCTGGCACCACTTCAGTAAACACCCACGACTTTAGCAGCATCCCGGCGGAAGGGCTTGATTACGCCGTGTTCCTGCCG
>JBBISN010000024.1:4146-13069 GCA_037441265.1 Nitrososphaera sp.
GCAGGCTTTACCGCAACAGACAGCCCCTTTGGAGGCATGGTCGTCATCACGGGCCACATCGCGTACCCGCCAGACGTGGTCGGAGGAGGAGCAACGCCAGTAAAGTACAGGGTATCGGTCAGCGACGACGGCGGCCTGACATGGCAGCGCGTGAACAACAAGTTCACCATATGGCTGACAGAGCTTACCGACGGAATATGGAGCGGCCCCACTGCTGCAGACCAGATAGCCGACGACGAAAGCTGGTACGAGTACAAGGAAGACCTTACCGGAGGACCAGGAAATCCACAGCGCTTTGTTTCCCAGAACGTTCTGGCACAGTGGATAACCAGCGGCGGGATGAACGGAATGTGGAAGATCAAGATAGAGACAAAGGACCCGGTAACAGACATCATCTATCCAGGAGTGCAGACCATCGACGTCAGACTCGACAACGTTGGGCCCACGGCAAGCATTGCCATCACGTCAGGAGGAGGCGGTTGCGCGGACTTTCTCATCGGCGACACCATATCGGGCACGTATTCTGCCAGCGACCTTCACTTTGGAAGCCTCAACATCACGGTCTCACCCAACCTGGGAGGAGTCAACTTTACCAGCCCATCGCCGCTGCCAAGGGCGTACCCCGTTGTGCCCACAGGCGGAGAAGCAGGAGCATGGTCTCTGGATACCCTGCTGATGCCAAGGTGCGGTTACGTGGTAACCCTTCACGTCTGGGACAGGACAATAGTCAACAGCGGTTACGTCGGCTTCTACGCGGCAGCCGTGGTTGGCCTCTGCTTGAGGGAAACACAACAATAAGGGTTGGAGGTTCAACCCCTCCTATTTTTTGTAACACATCCAGCATGTTTTGCAGACGCAGGTGATTGAATTAGATTTTCAAGATAAGAGCTGTTAGTATTAAAGAAATGAAAATTTTGCCCCGGTAAGGGCAGAAATCTATTATTTGCTTGGAGATTCGGTCGTTTCTGCCGGCTTGGCTTCTTCGGCTGGTTTGCTTTCTGTAGCTGGCGCCGGAGCTGTGCTGACGGTTGTCTCTTTTGGTTCTTCATATAGCGAGACAGTCACGACATCGTCCTCGTCTTTAACCATCTTGACGCGGACTTTGCGCGGCGGATTGGTCTTGCCCCTGCTCCAGACCTGCCTGTTGAGGTCTTGGTCGAGCTTGATCTCGCTGCTCTTCATGTGCTTTTGTGCAAACTCTTTGATCATGTTGACTACTCTGTCGGTCCTCCTGTACTCTGGAGTGAGCCAGGCCCTTCCAAGGTTTATAGTGTAAACACGGGATAGACTTTCTTCAGACATTTTTTATCACTTAACCAACATTTACATCTGACGCGCGCCAAAGCCTCCGCTTTGGATTGGTCCTTACCTTGCGATGAGTCCTGATGATTATCCATGCAGGAACCGGCTGATTCTGCCTTGTCTTCTTCATCAGTCGCTTCTTGCGCGACGTGTTCTTACGCGCAGCCATATACGCTCGTAGGATTGTTTTCTTCCGCTTTTTAAATGTTGGTGTAGGCCATGATAGCCGATTATATTTAGGCAGACCCACCATGCTGGATCGATGGTCGGCTCGGAGATACAGGAAAACGTCCACCGGTATTTTGCCACAACGGTAGGCCTCATCACGACTGACGGCAAGCACGGGCCAAATGTCATGGCCGCAGAATGGACCATGCAGGTCTCGTACGACCCCATGCTGGTGGCGGTTTTCGTCCATGACTCGCCTACACTCTGGAACATAAAGGAGACGAGAGTGTTTGGAGTCAACATCGCCTCAGACGGGCAGTCAGAGCAGGTAAACATAGCCGGCGGGTACTCTGGCACAGAGATCCAAAAGCTTGGGATCCCCGGTGTCTTCAAGACGTACCGGGCCAAAAGAATCGACGTGCCCATGATAGAGGGTTGCGTCCTTGCTGCTGAATGCAAAGTCAGGTCCATCAGCAAAGTCGGCGACCACGTCATGGTGACAGGAGAGGTGTTAAGCGCCAGATTTGACGAAACCAGATCTCCACTCATTTACACCCGCGGCAACTACTGGAAGCTTGCCGGCAAGATCCCATCAGGAAGAAAAACGATTCGCATCACCGGACTGCAGATGGCAGAATTCAAAAAGATGGCTGCCGGTCAGTTTGTCCTAAAAGCAGCAGCTGCAATAGTAAGAAAAGACGGCAAGATGCTTTTTGCCAAGTCTGGCAGGTCATGGACAGTGCCTCTGGTTGCAGTGGACAGGGGCAAGGACTACAAGTCAGCCATCAGGGCGCACCTTGAATCTAGGGGGATCGACGCGCAAGTTGTGAAAATGCTGGGAATAGAACGGCTCATGCTCAAGGACGGCAATTCCAGCCTCAGGGCAAACATCATCGTCTTTGAATGTAAGATCAGGTCTGTCCGCGGATCTTTTGCTGGAGATTGGCTCGAGGTTCCGCCGAGAAACACGGTCCTGAAGAACCTGGTCAGGTTTGCTTGAACAGGCCCGAGTCCACTATGTCCTGCGTGGCGGAAAGCAGTTTCTTTATGTCCGACTCTTCATGGACGTACGAAACAGCCCCCATCTTTGTTGGCAGGAAGAATATCCCGTGCTCTGCCATCAACGCCGTGTGGTACTGGATCAGCTTTTTCTTGTCAGAGGTTGCCACATCAGTCGCGTTGGCTATGGACCGGTCATCACTCACAAAGTGGGTCAGGAACACCGAGTGCGTGCCTGTTACCTTGCATGAAATCTTGGCGTCAGAGAAGATCTTGGACAGGCCGTTTCGGGCCATCTCGCCAAGCCTGCTTATCTTGGGGTAGATGCTGCCCTTGTTCTTCTTTAAAAAGTTCAAGGTGGCAAGGCCGGCAGTCATGGTGACCGGGTTTGCCGAGAACGTGCCGCCGCCTATCGCGCACCGGGCCTCCTTGTCTGGCCGTTGGACCGGGTCCGCAAGGGACATGAGCTCCTTGCTTCCGCAGACTACGCCTATGGGAAGACCGCCTCCGCAGATCTTGCCCAGTGTGAACAGGTCCGGCTCAAGGCCGTAAACGCTTGCCGCGCCGTTTGGAGATAGTCTGAAGCCGGTGACTATTTCATCCAGTATGAACAGCACGTCGTTCTTTTTTGCGAACTCCTGCAGGCCCTGCAGATAGCCTTCCGCCGGCGGTATGCATCCGGCCCCGCCCAGAACGGGCTCGATGATGATGCAGGCAAGGTCGTCTTTTATCGTCTCAAGCACTTTAAGCGATGATTCCAGATCGTTGAACTGCAGGGATTCGACGTACTGGCCCTCGTCCTGTACAAGGCCCTGGCCTTCCTCTACCTCGTAGGGGTAGTTCACCGTCTGCATCAGCGTGGTGTTAAAGCCGTGCCAGCCGCCTATGGCCTTTGCTATGACACGCCTGCCGGTCTTGGCGCGGGCAAGCCGGACGGCATACATGGTGGCTTCAGAGCCGGTGCTGCAGAACCGCAGCATCTCTGCGCGCGGCATGAACTTTTGGATGGCCGCGCCAAGTTCGACGCTGACATCGTTTACGACGCCGTACAGCGTGCCATTTTTCACCTGCCGGGCAAGGGCCGACGAAACAACGGTTGGAGAATGCCCAAGTATCAGGGCCCAGTGGCCCATCCAGTAATCGGTATAACGATTGCCATCAACATCGTGAAGGTATTTTCCCTTCGCCGAGTTGACAAAGAACGGGTAGGGCTCAAAATATCTTATGTTATGACTGATCCCACCGGGGAAAATATCAGCAGACCTGGAGTATAGGCGTTTTGACTTGCCGGTCTTGCGTTCATATTTTTTCAAATAGTCGTCATACTTCATGAATGTAACCGCGTGAAAACTAATTCCCGTATAATCTTTTGTTTCACAGCATTTATCTTCCGGTTCTGCAATGTCCCCATGTCTTGATCTGCATCCGATGCCACCATGCCCACCAGGTTCACGAATTTGATGAATCGCGGACGGACTCCCTTCTGAGGGTGGGAAAGTGCCTTGTACCGGGTTGCGAGTGCTCCCAGTACGTTGACAGGATACAAACTATTGATGAAGACCTGCTGTAGCTACTTGCCCCTCAGGGAAGGCGGGATCTGGGCTTCTTCCGGCGTCAGCTCTTCAAGTGGCGGTAGCCCGTACTTTTCGCGCAATGAAGCCTGCTGTTTCAGCATTTCCTCCTCGGAGAACTTTGGACCGATGTATCCAAACCACATCCAGAGAAGGAACACTATGGCCAGAGATATCCCCATGACAAGAATGGAGGCAGCAACAGTAGTAAGATGATATCCACCCTGCGACTTTTCTTGGTGTGCGCACATTGTCTGCTATATCTGGAACAGATGCTTTTTAAAAATATTCGCTTTTTGGAGTAAGGTACATAACGATATCCCGGCTTCATACGGTCCATGACAGTAGAAGAGACCATCTCCCAGCTTGGAATCACGCTTCCATCCCCTCCTGCCCCCGCCGGCTCTTATGTCCCCGTCGTTGTCAGCGGCAGCCTGGCGTTTGTTGCAGGACAGATCCCCATGGAAGCAGGGCAGGTCAAGTTCAAAGGCAAGTTAGGAAAAGACCTGTCTTTGGAATCAGGCCAGCAGGCAGCCAGGCTTTGCACGATAAACGCGCTGGCGCAGCTAAAGGCAGCGCTTGGAAGCCTTGACAGGATCAAGAGGTTTGTCAAGGTGACCGGTTTTGTCAGCTGCGATCCAACGTTTACCGATCAGCCCAAGGTCATCAACGGCGCTTCTGATTTTCTGGTCCAGGTATTCGGAGAGAAGGGCCGGCACGCGCGTGCAGCCGTAGGGGTGAGCAGCCTTCCGCTGGACAGCGCGGTTGAAGTGGAGTTTATAGTAGAGATCTAGGCAATCCGGCTGTCAAGCAGGCGGACGAATTCATCAAGATGGTTCTTTGGAACCACGGCTCCGCAGGCCTTGTCGTGGCCGCCGCCGCTTCCGCCGATGTTTGATGCAATCTCGTTTACAATCCTGCCAAGATGCACTTTGCAGTCCTTGGATCCGCGGATAGACACCACGTACGAGTCAAGGCCGTTTTTGAGCTTGTACACCATGGCCGCCGGCTTGCCTGAAGAGCCAAGGACAAAGTTGACCACCATGCTGGAGGACAGGTCCACAGTGCTCTGGGCGTGGGCCAGGTTGTCAAGCTTGACTATGGATTGTTGTATCGTTCCCACAGCCTCTGATACTTTTTTGGCGTATTTTTTGGCCAGCTCAAAGCCGCCCTTGATTTCATGCGGGTACTTCATCTTGGCAAGTGAGTCGACCATCCTGACAAGGAAATCTTCGTCCTTCTGGCTGGACGATATCATGTAGGACAGAGCGCCGGCTTCAAGCATCAAAAACTGCCGGTCGTAGCGCGACACCACCTTGGACGCAAAGGGCTTTCGCTCCATGTAATCGGTCAGCGCACCCATGGCAGCAAGAAAGGCCGCATTTTCTGGAAGATTGTCGCGGTATTTTCTGTAGACCTGCGCGCTGGTGCACTCGTTTATTGTGTGGATCACCTTTACGCCGGCCTTTCTAAGCGACTGCAGGATCTCCTTGCCGATGTCATGATGGTCGATGTATGTTATCTCTGTCCCGGCAGCGGCCATTTTTGACAGCAGTTTGACAAACCCCTCCTCGTTTCTTTTTGATAGCCCGAGGTCGCAGATGAACAGCCTGGCCACGTTGTTCTCTGACAGGCGTTCAAGCTTTGGTATTAGTGAGGGGTAATCAGAAAGGATTGTTTGATCGGTGTTAAAAGCCGCCTTGACAAGCGCGGCTGACGATAAACCGTCAACGTCTTCCTTGTGAGACATGCAAACTATAGACATATCCAAGGTATCTCCTAGGGGCCTGATTTAATGCTTGAGGAAAAATGAAAAACGGTCGACCGTCATGCACAGGATACAGAAACGAGCCACAAGGGCCTTACCACGCTCTTTGCGTGTTTCCGGGACTGATTTCGGTGCGTCCATTACACGGTGTAGATGGCTAACCACCAAAACCGAATTACGAACAATCCGGTTCAAGTGCGTTGGGCTATTGGGAATGGCAGGCTGAACACCTCGCCGAAGCTTGGTGCTTACACCTCCATCCCATCAACGCCATCTTCTATGGCCGCCCTTCTCCTTACGGAAGGCTGTCTTTTCTCGGGAAAGGCTTCCTCCTTAGATGCTTTCAGGAGTTATCCTAAGCAGCTTAGCTGCTCAGCGTGCCCTGTCGGACAGCTGATAAACCAGAGGCTGCGCCGCCCTGTTCCTCTCGTACTAGGGGCGACTTCCCCTCAGACAACCGCGCCCCTGTCAGGCAGAGACCGACCTGTCTCACGACGGTCTAAACCCAGCTCACGTTCCCCTTTAATGGGCGAGCAGCCCCACCCTTGGCTCCTGCTGCAGAACCAGGATGGGAAGAGCCGACATCGAGGTACCAAACCGCGGGGTCGATGGGAGCTCTCGCCCGCGACGAGCCTGTTATCCCTAGGGTAACTTTTCTGTCACCACCGGCCCCCAATAGTGGGGACACGATGGATCGCTAAGCCCGGCTTTCGCCTCTGAATTCCGTATCATTGGGAATCCAGTCAGACTGGCTTTTGGCTTTGCCCTCACCGGCGGAGTTCTGTCCCGCCTGAGCCAATCTTTGGGCCCCCTCGATACTTTTTCAAGGGGGTGCCGCCCCAGCCGAACTGCCCACCTGCCGATGTTCCCGTGAAAACGGGTTAGCGATACGGTTATGAGTGGCTGGTGTTACAACGGCGCCTCCGCCAGCCCCGGAAGGCTGACTTCGAAGGCTCCCAGCTACGCTCTGCATCCACAACCATACCGCAACAACAGGCTGCAGTAAAGCTCCACAGGGTCTTCTCTCCCCGACAGAGGTTCGTGGACTGTTCGTCCACGTTAAGTGGCTTCACCGGGCTGCAGGCGGGGACAGCGGGGCCCTCGTTGTTCCATTCATGCACGTCGGAACTTACCCGACAAGGCATTTGGCTACCTTAAGAGAGTCAGAGTTACTCCCGGCGTTTAGCGGCCCTTAGCCCAATTGAACTCAGGTTTTAGGTACCGCCACTGGCCAGGATACAGAGGCCGTACTCATCCTTTCGGACTAGCGACCACCTGTGTTTTTATTAAACAGTCGGGACCCCCTAGTCACTGCGACCTGCAGTTCCTGCTCCACGCAAAAACTGCAGGCACCCCTTATACCATAGGTACGGGGCTATTTTGCCGAGTTCCCTCGCCTTACGGTATACCCGAAAGACCTTAGGCTACTAACCCAGGGCACCAGTGTCGGTTCTCGGTACGGTCATGAAGAGTTCTCCCTGAACATGCTTTCAATGTCTCCTGGAATCAAGCGAACCCTCCTTGCGGAAGGCCATTCACCACTCGTCTGAGATCTCGCCATTACAGCACTCCCTCAGACTCGTAAGCTTAGACAGAACGACGGTTCTGCTCACCTTATCCTGAAGCAACATGTCAGGTACAAACGACCCCTTCATGGCACTGGAATATTAACCAGTTTCCCATTCGGACAATTCTGTTGAGATTGTTCTTAGGACCGGCTAACTCCCGGCTGATGACGCATTGCCGGGAAACCCTTGCCCTTGCGGTCGCCGAGATTCTCACCCGGCTATGCTGTTACTGCCACCAGGATCTGCAATAGTTAGATCGGTCCACTGGACTTTACAGCCCAGCTTCTACCCAATCACTACGCCCACCTACCACGCACCGGCCTCGCCGGTGGTCTAAAGTATCGGTAGTCTGCTTGAGCCCCGTCCATTTTCAGGGCTTCCGAGCTCGGCAGGTGAGCTGTTACGCACTCTTTGAAGGATGGCTGCTTCTGAGCCTACCTCCCTGCTGTCTTTGCTCGAAAACACCTTTTTGTTTGACACTTAGCAGAAATTTGGGGACCTTAACTTTAGTCTGGGTTGTCCCCCTCTTGGTTATGAGGCTTACCCCACATAAACCCGCCTCCTGGCTTCTTCGACGCTTGTACATTCGGAGTTCGAATGGTTGGCGAGCCCTTTCGAGCCCTTACCGACCGATCGGTGCTCTACAATACAAGCTATCTCCACCAAGGCAAGACTGCGATCTACTTCGGTGGGAACTAGCGATCACCGGACTAGATTGGTTTTTGACCCCTAATCCCAGATTTGGGGACCGATTTGCACGTCAGGACCCTTGCGGACCTCCAGCGGGCTTTCGCCCGCCTTCGTCCTATCCAGGACTAGATCGTCCGGTTTCTAGCCTTACTGCTATGACTGAAGACCCTTTCAGATCCTTCGCCTCGCCGAAGCTGCGCGAATTTGGTTTCCCTTCGCCTTCCCCTCGTCAGGTTAGGCTCGCCATGACAGCAATCTCCCTGGCCCGTGTTTCTAGACGGATCGTACGACCCTAGAAGGCTTCAGTCCCTTGCGGGACCTCCACCTGATTCCTTTTGAGCCGTACACGTCTGTAACCGGTTGGTTTCAGACACTTTTCACCCCCCTTCCGGGGTACTTTTCAACTTTCCCTCACGGTACTAGTGTGCTATCGGTCTTGGTTAATGTTTAGCCTTGGATGCTACTTTCACCCATAGTCACTGGCCACTGCCAAGGCCAGTTACTCTTACCATGGCAGAATCCCATTCCCTATTGCTTACAGGGGTATCACCTTCTATGCCGACACGTTCCAGAGCACTTCAGCTCAGAGAACAGCATCCAACGCCATGGCGCACCACATCCCTACCACGTTACCGTGGCAGGTTCAGTTTGGGCTCTGCCGTTTTCGCTCGCCGCTACTAGCGGTATCTCAATTGATTTCTCCTCCTCGTCCTACTCAGATGCTTCACTTCGGACGGTTCGCCCTCCCAAGCGCAAGCAAGGGAGTGTAAAGAGAGACCTCATTCGGAAATCTCGGGATCGACGGTCGCATGCACCTACCCCGGGCTTATCGCAGCTTGCCACGTCCTTCATCACTT
>JBBISN010000024.1:13169-25229 GCA_037441265.1 Nitrososphaera sp.
AACTAAGGAGGTGATCCAGCCGCAGGTTCCCCTACGACTACCTTGTTACGACTTCTCCCCCGTTGCTGACCCCAGGTTCGATAGCGCCAATTAGGCGCCACCTCGCCAAGAACCAGCTTCGGTGAAGCGACGGGCGGTGTGTGCAAGGAGCAGGGACGTATTCACCGCGTGATGATGACACGCGGTTACTAGGGATTCCAGATTCATGAGGGCGAGTTTCAGCCCTCAATCATAACTGAGGTAAGGTTTGTGGGATTGCCTCCTCCTTTCGGAATCGGATCCCGTTGTCCTTACCATTGCAGCCCGCGTGTGGCCCGAGGGTTTCGGGGCATACTGACCTGCCGTAGCCCCCTCCTTCCTCCGCCTCAGCGGCGGCGGTCCCTCTAATTAGCTCTGCTGATCCTGAGATCAGCAGTAGCAACTAGAGGCAGGGATCTTGCTCGTTACCTGACTTAACAGGACACCTCACGGCACGAGCTGGCGACGGCCATGCACCTCCTCTCAGCTTGTCTGGTAAAGTCTTCAGCTTGACCTTCACACTGCTGTCGCCCCCGGTAAGATTTCCGGCGTTGACTCCAATTGAACCGCAGGCTTCACCCCTTGTGGTGCTCCCCCGCCAATTCCTTTAAGTTTCAGTCTTGCGACCGTACTCCCCAGGCGGCAGACTTAACGGCTTCCCTGCGGCACTGGGTTGGCGCGAAGCCAACCCATCACCGAGTCTGCATCGTTTACAGCTGGGACTACCCGGGTATCTAATCCGGTTTGCTCCCCCAGCTTTCATCCCTCACCGTCGAGCGCGTTCTGGCAAGCCGCCTTCGCCACTGGTGGTCTTCAGTGGATCAGAGGATTTTACCCCTACCCACTGAGTACCGCTTGCCTCTCCCGCCTCCTAGCCCTGTAGTATCCTCCGCAGCCCATCTGTTGAGCAGGTGGATTTAACGGAAGACTTGCAGAACCGGCTACGGATGCTTTAGGCCCAATAATCGTCCCGACCACTCGGGGTGCTGGTATTACCGCGGCGGCTGACACCAGACTTGCCCACCCCTTATTCTACACCATTTTTAGAGGTGCCAAAAGATGATCTTAGCGATCATCACTCAGAGTAACCCTGTCAAGCTTTCGCCTATTGCAGAGGTTTCGCGCCTGCTGCGCCCCATAGGGCCTGGGCCCTTGTCTCAGTGCCCATCTCCGGGCTCCTTCTCTCAAAGCCCGTACCGGTTACAGGTTTGGTGGGCCATTACCTCACCAACAGCCTGATCGGCCGTAGTCCAATCCAGGGGCCATGTAGGTTTCAGCCATGGTTCATTCCAGAAACCTTGGCCTATCGCGGTTTATCCTCAGTTTCCCGAGGTTATCCACGTCCACTGGGCATGTTGACTACGTGTTACTGAGCCGTATGCCACGCATTGCTGCGTTGACTCGCATGGCTTAGTCCCACTCTGATAGCAGTCGGGTCCGGCAGGATCAACCGGAGTCAATCCTTTTTTAACATTAAAGAGTACGGCCGGACAACTTGGTTATTGTGCGGGTCGCTATTTTCCCTTTAGCGGGTGCACGTGTGACCTATGTCGGATCCAATGTTGACATCAGATCCCCATGTTATGAGCGCAACTGGAGGTCAGTGAATCACAAAATGGCGACAACACCAACATCATCACTGACGCCGCCTTGATGTTACGTTCGTCACTAACCTTTACGGCCCAGCGATATAAATCTTTTCAACGAGCGTAAAACGTGAGTCAACACATCAATACAGCCCAATGCACTTGCCGAATTTAGTGTTACTCTAAGCTTGGCAAAGCTTGTTAATAAAGTCTTTGCCAAGATTCTCCTTTTTCCAACATGATTTATATGGATCACTTAAAACCGCCCGCCGTCTTGAGCCTTTGTTTATGCAATTGCCGAAGAGGCAGACATACAAAGTCTAAATACCATCAGGGCAAGATCCCCTCAATGCACGATAACGCTAATCCCGGTAAACCAAACCGTCTTGCAAAGGAGACAAGCCCGTACCTCTTGCAGCATGCATACAACCCTGTTGACTGGTATGCGTGGGGGGGAGAAGCTCTTGAGCGGGCAGGGAGGGAGGACAAGCCCATCTTTCTCAGCATCGGCTACAGCTCATGCCACTGGTGCCACGTCATGGCCCACGAGTCGTTTGAAGACGAAGAGACCGCCAGGATAATGAATGAAAACTTTGTCAACATCAAAGTTGACCGAGAAGAGCGCCCAGACATTGACGACATCTACCAGCGCGTATGCCAGCTGGCCACAGGGACCGGCGGCTGGCCGCTTTCTGTTTTCCTGACATCGGATCAAAAGCCCTTCTACGTGGGCACGTACTTTCCCAAGGACGGCAAACACTACGGGATGCCTGGATTTACCACGGTCCTAACCCAGCTCTCCGAGGCTTACAAGGCCAAAAAGCACGAGATAGTTGCTGCCGGCAAGGAGTTCATGGATGCCCTGGTGCAGACGGCAGGGGATGTTGCCCTGCCAGGCAAGAAATCCACCCTTGAGCGGTCCATACTGGACGAAGCTGCCGTCGGCCTCCTGCAGATGGGCGACACCATCTACGGCGGGTTTGGGCAGGCCCCCAAGTTTCCAAACGCGTCCAACCTGATGTTCCTGCTAAGATACTACGACATATCCGGCATCAACCGGTTCAGGGATTTCGTGGTCTTTACGGCCGACAAGATGGCCGCCGGCGGGATCCACGACCAGTTGGGCGGAGGCTTTGCCAGGTATTCGACAGACCAGAAATGGCTTGTACCGCATTTCGAAAAGATGCTTTATGACAATGCGCTTCTTGCGCAGCTGTATGCCGAACTGTACCAGATATCAAAGGAACCAAGGCACCTGGCCACGGTGCGCAGGACCCTGGATTTTGTGATCCGCGAAATGACCCACCCGGAAGGCGGGTTTTACTCCGCGCAGGATGCCGACTCGGAAGGCGAGGAAGGCAAGTTCTACGTCTGGTCAAAAAAAGAGATCCGCGAAATTCTGGACCCGGCGGCAGTGGACGTTTTCTGCGAGTACTACGGAGTGACGGACGGCGGCAACTTTGAGGGCAAGAATATCCTAAACGTCCGCACGACATTGAAGAACCTTGCCCAGAGGTACGGCACGACAGAAGCCGAAGTAGAAAAGACGGTAGCCGACGCGTCCGCCAAGCTTTTTGAGGCAAGGGAGAAGAGGATCAGGCCTGGAAGGGACGAGAAGATCCTCACCGCGTGGAACGGGCTGATGATCTCCGGGTTTGCAAAAGGGTACGCGGTGACCGGCGACAGCAAGTATCTTGAGGCAGCGCTAAGCGCCGTCAGGTTCATAGAAACAAAACTTTCGCATGACGGCAGGCTCTTCAGGACATTCAAGGACGGCCAGGCCAAGCTGAACGCATACCTTGACGACTATACTTTCTACGTAAACGGCCTGCTGGACCTGTTTTCTGTGCACTCCAAGCCAGGGCTTTTGACCAGCGCCATCAGGTACACGGATTTTGTGCTAAAGCACTTCTGGGACGAAGACGAGGGGACGCTCTTCTTCACGTCTGACGACCATGAAAAGCTGATCGTGCGCACAAAGAACTTTTACGACCTGGCCATTCCATCTGGCAACTCCATTGCTGCGTCCAACCTGCTGCGGCTGTATCACTACACACAGAACAACGACTATCTGGACAGATCTGTAAGGATAATGACGGCAGGCGCCAGGCCGGCGGCAGAAAACCCGTTTGGATTTGGCCAGTTGCTCATGTCCATCTACCTGTACGTGAAAAAGCCAGTGGAGGTCACCGTTGTAACGAAATCCGGCAACGAGATGTCGCGATGGCTAAACGGTGTCTTTCTGCCAGACGCCATAAGGGCAGTGGCGACCGAGGAAGATTTGAAAGACTTGCAGGACTATGCCTTCTTTAAAGGCCGCACGGCAGAAGGTGGCGAGACTGCCTTTGTGTGCAGGAACTTTACCTGCTCGCTCCCCATAACGACTCAAAAGGAGCTAGCAAGGCAGCTGGCTACGCCTTCCTGATGTCTATGGTCAGCTTCTCGCCAACCCTCGGGCTGCCTATCTTTTCATAACGCCGCTTGGGCATGGTGATCTGTATGACGGTCTGCGAGTAGGTTTTGATCACCGTCTGCGGCTGGGACCGGAGCATCGCCTCAAGTATCGGCTTTAACTGCTCCTTTACCTCCTTGTCCGCGACGGCCCTGTCCACGGCCTCAAGCATCATCTGCTGCTGGGAGACCGTTTCAAGCTCGACGTCTTCAGACAATGCCAGTGTCACGCTGCTTCCAGTATCGGTAAGCTGGGTTATCTTGAACCTTACCAAGTCGTCCTGCATGACAGAAGGATGTTAAAGGCCCCTACTAAATCAATCCCTGAACAGCTCTTCCTCTTCTATGTCTTGTTCTTTTCTGGTGAAATAGACCAGCAGGCCGGCGCTGATGGTAAAGACTACAATGTTTACAACCAGGATGGAAAGGTCTACGCGCATGTTCATGATGTACAGGCGCGTAAACGCGTAAGCAACTGCCGCTATCATGGCGGCTATGCAGCCAAAAATCCCAAGGCGGACCGTCCTTTTCTGCATGGCTGGTGTTTCGCAATGCTGGCGTATAACCTTACTTGCGGATAATTTTTAATAAGCGATCAGACAATACTTCATTGGATGCAGCTGCTCAGGAAATACGAAATTCGGTCAAAGCAAAAGATCATAGACTTTCTCAACAGCCAGCCTGCCGGCAGGATTGCATCCATAGACAAAGACGGATACCCGCAGGTGATCCCGATGAATTTTGTTTATGCCAACGACGCGATATACATGCACTCTCACCCGGTGGGAGAAAAGATGGACAACATCCTGCGCAACCCCAGCGTGGGCTTTGAGGCAGACCAGCATGTCTGCTTTTTGCCTTCGTACTACTTTCATCCCACCGACGCTTCGCAGGCCGACACGCTGTACATCAGCGTGGTGATAAAGGGCAAGGCAGTCATCGTGCAAGACAATCAGGAAAAGGCGATGGCGCTCAATGCTCTGATGGAAAAATACCAGAAAGAGGGCCGGTACGAAAGACTGGATGGAGACATGCCGGTGGTCAGGGAGGTTGCCGTGATAAAAGTGGTCCCAAAAGACATGCGGGGCAAATACAAGATAGGCCAGCAGTGGTCCAAGCCTTACAGGCTGAAGGTGGCCCGGAGCATAATAGAAAGGGAGGGGCTAGAGGCTGCCAGGCCCATCCTTGCGATAATGGGCATCGATGTAGACAAGGGCGGCCTGGAAGCAAGAAATGAGCCGGAGATGTGACTATGGCTCCGTGTCCAGTGCATACCGACTTTTTTGACGATTCTTGCAAGGATTGTCGCCTGGAATACCTAGAGATGAAGGGTGCCGGCGAGCCGGCCAGTCTTGAAAAAAAGTACAAAGAGCTGACTGAGGAGCGGGCAAAAAAGCTGTACGAAGAGATCATGCTTCAATACCTCAAGGGCGGTTTGGCTGAAGAAGAGGCTGCAAAGAAGGCCAGGGCCATAGTGCGCAAGCAGTGCGCCATTCGCGGCATCCCCCACTGGCCGTGGCTTTGAAGCCTATTCAACGTCTATCTTTTCTTTGCGCTCCTTTTTTTGGTCCTGCTCGTTTAGTTTTTTCAGCTCTGAAATCAGGAAATCGCGGTATTTGCCCCGCTCGTCTTTGGTCAGGATGTCCGGGCGCGAGGTTAGAGACGAGCCAATGGTTATGACCCGGTCCACGAGATCGGTTGCTACAGCCGCGCCGATGCTGCCAACGCGGAGCATGACATCCAGCTGCTTTCTGATGACGCTGTTCAGCGATTCGAGGTCTCCCATTATCTCCAGCCCCTTTTTTGTGATCGTGTACTTGCCGCTCTCGTTCTCGGTTACAAGGCCGTCTTCCAGCAGCCGGCCAAGTAGCGGGTAAATAAGGCCAGGCGACGGCTTCCACCGGCCTTCTGTCTGAGATATCGCCGTGTCTATGATCTCCTTGCCAGTCATGGGCTTTTCCTTGAGCAGGCTCAGGATGTAGAACCTGGAGAAGCCTCTTGGGACAGCGCTTCCCACTCTTGAGAGCCATTCACTTATCATATCACTAGTAATATCGCTAGTGAAATATTAAGATATCGCTAGCGATAGTTCTGGTAAGGCCCCCGCCCCCGAACCAAGGAGTTTTTGTTGGATGTCGGGAGGCGGACAACCTCGCGCACTAGTGAGAATTTGGGTGATTACGGCTACTTCTAATCCAATGTATACTAGAACCTAGTTCTAAATGCTCTGGTGACGCCAATCATTGTTGCAAATAGGGATCCCGCAACCACAAATATGACTAGCGAGCCAAATTCAGGTACAACGACTGTCATATCCCTCTGGAATATCATTGATTCCATTGTCGTCTTTGTATCATCCTCTGCAAGAATTGTCCAAAAAATAACCGACTTTCCTGTTGCATTGAATCTAGGATTCGTACTGATCATCGCATGAATAGTTTTAGTCTCATTTGGCGATAACTTGTCGATGGTTTCTACCTGACTTAAGGTTAGAGGAATGCTTGCAGTATTGAAATTGTGGATTCGTACATCATACAAGGTAAAGTTGTTTGCGTTATGCACTTCAAACTCTATTGATGCATCCAGAGTCTGGTTAATAGTAAATGGCTTGGCGATATAGGAATCCACATTTTCAAGTAATGGATATTCCGCTGGCGGCGGGCTTGGCGGTGGTAGTTTAGGCTCTTGGGCCATCGCCGCGTTTGCCAAAAATAATGAGGATATCAAGATGCTGACAATCAAAATACCAAGGGTTAGATAATAGTCGTAACCCATAAGATGAGTCGTTGGCTACTTCTAATTAACATTTATCCAGACAAATCTTGCCTAGTTCATCTTATCCAGCATGAATCTTTCCCATTAGTCAACCAATTGAACCCTTGCACTCAATATGTGAATTTCACGCCAATTTCCTTGCAGACTTCACGACTATCAATATCACGTTTTACGATTTTGCTTCAGCACATCGGTCAACCCTCTAAAGATGCTGTTGGCGCTCACGTCCAAAAGGTTCAGCGTTCCGGCACCCCTTACAACCTGCCTTTCAAACTTGTCCTTGACTGCAAAGACTACCGACGAATAATGGATAATTCCCTTCAGTTTCTCCTGGACGACGCTGTCGGTGTCCGGAAATATCGTGTGCTGGAATACAATGCCGTTGCACCAGTTCAAAGACGCAATTCCGCCGCCGGCCGCACGGGATTGGGAAAACACTATGTTCATTAGTTCTTCAAACTCGTACTCTATCACTTCGTGCACTACCAGCTTTTTCCATGGCTCTATGGATACTTCCATCCTTTTGCTGCGTAAACGTTGTCGGTTATAGAAATGAATCGAAACTTGTACAAAAGTATAATAGATGTCCAGAAGTGTTTGATGGTAATCATTTTTTGGACAAGTCGGTGGTGTTTGAGGAGGCCAGAAAGGCGGCATGGGTTTCCATCTGGATACTGGTAAGCATAGGCGTTGCAGAGATCCTGATCTCTACGTTTACCGGCAGCCTTACCCTTTTTGCAGACGGCCTTGACTCGCTGGCAGACGCGCTGGTCTCCTTTGTAGTCTGGTTTGGGATCAGGATGCTTCACAAGCCAAGGAGCAAGCTGTTTCAGTTTGGATACGCCAAGATAGAGAGTTTTGCAGCTTTTGTAGCAGCCGTGATAATTCTTGTCCTAGGATCTTCAATCGTTTACAACGCCTATTTGCACTTCATAGAACCACAGAAAATTACGAATCCGGAGATAACCATGATCGCCCTGGCAGGCGCCGGAAGCGTGTCACTTCACCGCGCCTTCAAGGTAAGAAGCATCGCAAAAAAGTATAACTTGATATCGCTGAATCTGGATGCCAAGAATTCTATCAAGGACGGGACCGCATCTTTCGTCGGTCTTGCCAGCATAGCAGCGGCCTACTTTTTTGGCATACCACACATGGACGCGGTGGGCAGCATCATGATTGCTGGCTACATCTTTTACATGGCTTTCACTGCGCTCAAAGAATCTGCGCTGGTGCTGGTGGACGCGGTCAAGAACCCCGCGCTCCAGGCTCAGATGACTGAACACATACAGTCAAAGTACAACGTCAAGGTCGAAAAGATACTCTTGCGTCCGGTGGGGCAGGACTTTTTTGCACAGGTTCACATAGAACTGGACAGGAACATGACCCTGGACCAGGCAAACGAACTGATAGCAAAGATACGGGACTCGCTGATGAAAGAGTTCCAGACCGAGGATCCGGTCGTCATCCCAAAACCAGTCTAGGGCATATTGCAAATATTGCATTAAACTAGCAAACATCTTTACTATATTATACATTAATAGAGTGTTATCCTATTAAGTACACCATATACAGAATAAAAGCAGAAATATTACATTCACTAATATCTCTACATGCAACCGCAATCGATCTCTGGTGTCAACGTAGTACGAACTGGAATAAAGTATGGAGCAATAGCCGGACTGATAGCCACGTGGTCGATATCAACTGCCATAGCCGCATCCGAGCTTGAGCTTGGACTACCGATAAGCACCTTTTACGCAATAATGGGGATGAGCCTTGGCTACAGCGATTTCGTGCCAGCAGCCTATCTTGGCTTTGGACTGCACCTCATCACAGGAGCAATTCTGGGCATCATCATTGGCTTTGTTTCCAGCCGCCTTGTGACAAAAGTCGTGCTGAATCCCTACAAGTCCGTGCTGTTGGGCATGGCTACGGGAATGGCAGTCTGGCTGGTACTGTTCCTGCCGGTCACTGCACTTCTGGTCCAGCCTTCGATACAGAGGATAAGTTTTCTGCTGGCAGAGAGTTTCCCTTCCCAAAGCGCGATGCTTTCCGGCAACACTGGCCAGCTGGTCTGGGGCATAGGTCTGAGCGCAATAGCATTCCACATAATCTGGGGCGCGATCTTTGGCTACATCTTTAGCTCGCTGGTAAGGATCAAGGCTTTCCGTGTTACGCACGCCAAAGGAGAGACGATGCAATGACAGTTTCAGAGAAGGTGGGCTCCGGCTCCCAGAACAAAACAAAGAGCGCATTGACCATCCTTGGATCTGGGGTTGCCGCCGGACTCATCGCGTCGCTGGCAATAAGTGCGCTGATCCTTCTGGCAGAAAGGGTGGCACAGCTGCCTATCGGGACATTTTACATGATGCTTGTGTCAGCAATAACGCAGACGCAGGAATACAGCCTCTTTGCCATCGGCGAGGGGTTGCTGCTGCACCTGGCAACCGGTTCGGCAATAGGGCTCATCATGTCCATCCCGTTTGCAGTCTCGCAGAGGGCATACATGTCTCTTGGCAAGTATTCCCCGGCATACGGTCTGGCCGCAGGATTTGCAATCTGGCTTGTATTATTTTTGCCGATGACTTATGGGGTAATGATACCCCTGCTTCAGTCTCTTGACAGCCAGGCAGCGATAAGCCAGCGAGCACCCATCGGCGACCTGTTCAGGACTGCTACAAGCGAACTGCTGACCATGATAGACCGCGTCGTGTACATGGCCCTTGGGTTCAACGTGTTTTACGGCCTGATTGCACTGATCCTGACAAAATCATTTGCGTCGGCCATACTGGAAAGGAAGCCACAGGTAGTTTTATAAGACCTGCATCCAATCCCTTGGTCCATGCGTCAAAGGCGCGTTCTCCGTAACCAGAGG
This sequence comes from Nitrososphaera sp., assembly GCA_037441265.1. Lineage (GTDB taxonomy): Archaea > Thermoproteota > Nitrososphaeria > Nitrososphaerales > Nitrososphaeraceae > Nitrososphaera. Next base: position 22,875 of record JBBISN010000024.1, read on the forward strand.
AGAGTAGGAGAGGCAGTAACCATTGGAAGCGGAATAGGCCTAGGCATACTGGGTTTGGTTCTCAGTATACCACAGATTTCGTTTGGAGGCCTCTGCATCATCGGTCTTGGCATCTTTTCGATATTCTGGAGATAGCAACCGATGGAGGAAAAAAGACAGCCAAAGGGCATCATTATTGCTGCCATAGCCGCTGGCGTAGTTGTAGTCGGTGTAGTTGCTGCCCTGATGTCCGGTGCTTTTGCTCCCAAACCCGCGGGCAACGAGCAGCAAGCAGACGTGATACTTGCAAAGCTGACCACGCCGACGATCCCAAGCGCGATGGCCCTGGGGAGCGATTCTGCCAAGACCACCATCGTCGAGTTTGGGGACTACCAATGCACATGGTGCGCGCGTTTTCACAAGGAAACCCGCGAGAACATCATGACAAACTATGTGGACACCGGCAAGGTCAGGTTCCTGTTCAAGGACTTTCCAATAAACGACCTTTCAGACAGAGCTTCTTCACTCGCAGCCGAGGCTTCCTACTGCGCTGCCGATCAGGGCAAGTACTGGGAATACCACAATGAGGTGTACAACAACTGGAAGGGAGAGAACACAGGATGGGTCACAAAGGACAGTCTTAGGCAGTTTGCCTCAAACGTCGGCATTTCAGACCAGGCTGCCTTTGGCCAGTGCCTGGATTCCGGCAAGTATGTTGGCGTCGTGCGTGACAACTACAACCTTGCCAAAAACATAGGGCTAAACGCAACTCCAAGTTTCATAATCATCCCCGAAAACGGCGAGCCGCAGCTGCTGCGAGGCGCGTACCCGTATCAGACTTTCCAGCAGGTACTTGACCAGGCAGCCTAAAGGCGTATCGAATATCTCTTTCCTGTAATCGACGAAAGTGCCTGGGATGCTTCTGACAGCTGCACCTGTACCTCGTCGTTTCTTTCTTGCATCTGCTTTTTCTGCATGGCCAGTTCACGCTGGTACTGGGCCAGTTCTTCAGTGTATAGGGAGATAGAGTCTTCCACCTTCTTAACCTGCACGACTATGTCTTTGGACTGGCTGTCGCCGCTGAGGCCCGTATGCTCTTCTGCAAGGGCCGTGGCCGTGGCCTGAAGTTCTGACATGGATGCAAGGATGGTGCCAATGTGCCGGAGAACCCGCTCGGAATCCTTCAACTGGATCTGGCCGGTACTGATGGATTTCTGGATTTCAGCAAGAAGCGCGGTGTACGGCGACATGTCGTCCTCGTAAAAGATCCTCCACGGCTCATCGGTCATGACAAGGAGCCTTTTTTCTGTCTCCTTTGTAACGCCGTACGAGTATTTTCCAAAAGCCCGCGAAGCATGCGAAAAGAGAACGGATACCCGTGCGCGGAATTCTTGTATGTGCTGCTCCACTTCGGAGAGCTTTGCAACCAGCGATTCTGCCTGCGCAAAGTCAGGAGAACCCCTTAGCGAATCACGTTCCATCTTTGTTTTTTCCAATTCTTTTTCATCCAGCTGGATCCGCTCAACCAGGTGCTGCATGGACACCTCTGCAGATTTTGCAGTCAAGATCTTTTGCAGGGCCGTGTTCAGCATATTGTTGCATTTCACTATGGGCGAGCGGTCTTGCTCAAAGTCGGCCATTATGGACTTGGTATCCTTCAACAAGGAGGACAGGGTCTCGAATTCTTGTCTCATCTTTTCGGCGTACTTTTTCATAAAGTAGTTGAGAACCTTGCTGTGGGAGCCGCTGACTTCCCCAAAGCGGTTCATGGTAGATTCCAGCCTTTCGCGGAGCTTTTTGGCATCGTTTATTGATTGCGGGTTTGCCAGTTCAGTTGATGCTTCGCGTTTTAAAGCCGAAATCATGGTCTTTTTAGAATTTTCAACCGTGGAACCAAACCTTTGTTCGACGTTTTCAAGCTTGATCTTTTCGCGTTCCATGTCCTCCGCTATTCTGGCCAGGTTCCTGAAAGACTCGGATGCAGAATTACGGATTTCAGCCAGACGCGAACAAAGTGCCTGGACCTTTGCATTTTCAATGTCCTGCAAAAGCGCCTGCGCTTTCTGTATTGCAATGTCGCCGGCTTCAGGTTGCTCCTTTAACCCGGCCATGGCAGCGTTTGCCGGGCTTTTTTTGTCGTCCTTGTCTGGTTCTCTATCTTTTTTCTTAAAGAATCCGAAAGGCGGGGCCACTACCCTGAATCTGCATAGGTTCCAATAAATTGTTATGTTTTAGAAATGCTTAATGGCCAGTTTAGGGTAAAAAAACCATGGCAGGAAAACCTCCTGCTCCGAAGGAAAAGCCGCTTGGCAGCATCCAGGCCTGGTTTCAGAGGAACAGCTCCACGCTGCTTCTGGTCAGCGTCATCAACGTCGT
>JBBISN010000025.1:0-19432 GCA_037441265.1 Nitrososphaera sp.
GGCGTCTGGATTCAACGTGCCTGCCTGCCATTGCAGGTACACCGTCCTGTCTTCAGAATCCCGTACTTCCATGATTGCCGCAAACGGCTGCATTCTGGCCCTGTTGTTCTCGATCTCTGTGGACAGCGCCACTTGCTGGCCGGCCTCTATCTTGGTCAGCTCATTGCCAGTAAAGTCCCTGACCTTTGGCGGTGACGGCGTCGTCGCATCCAGACCTGCTATTTCTCCGACAATAAACGTGTAGTAGAATTTTTTGTCGGGGTTGTCAGTCTCTTCAAGCCTCTGGGCATAGTCTGCCGGAAATTCGTCGGTGTAAACTATGGTTACTGTATCCCCGTCTCGGACCATCAATGCTCCACCCCTTGCCTCGTCTGCAAGCTGAAATGATAGTCGGAATTCGCCGGTGTTCTCGCCGGTTTCCAAGGCAGAATATGTCTGGCCCACAGCGTCGCTGTCGGAGAACACCCGGATGTCGGTCAGCGAGTCGGCAATGTCCGGATCCAAGTTGGCGTCCGGATCAACTATGGTTATCGTTACGCGATCGTTTACGCCGTATGATTCCTTGTCCGGGGTGAATTGCGGGTCCCAGCTTTTGACCTCGATGGTCTTTGATAGCACTGCCGAGCGGCCTTCTGCATTTCTGCTGTCCTCGTACCTTATCACCAGCAGATCGCCGGGAAGCGCGCCAATCCTGGGATCCGAGCCTCCCTGTACTGGGATTGGCTTGCCGTTATCGCCGCCTTCTATGGGGACCAGCTGTATTTCAAACTGGAATACGCCGGTATTGGGGCCGGTCTCCTCCCGGTCCGGGCTTGCCTGCCCTGCCTCACTCCTGTCGGTCCTGAACACAACCAGACCGTCGCCTGTATCGTCGCCCTCAAACCTGTCGGTTCTCTGCGGATTTATGTTAAGGTCAAAGTCCGCTATCTGGATTCCCAGCTTGGCGCTTGGACCGACGGCTTCCGACGTTGCTCCGACGCCATCCGACGTGCTGGCAGAGGAGTATCTGCCGTTTGCAAGAACCAGACTGACAATCATGCCTGCGGCCAAAAACAAGCAGAGCGCATGTCTCACGCCCATTTCTGCAGTATCTATGCATTTTTTGCTAATAGAGTTTTGCTCTGCATCCAGTCTTACATGTGATACCTGATGCCGCACTTTTCGTAGTACTGCTGGTGGTATTCTTCAGCCTTCCAGAATGTGGAGGCAGGAACTATCTCTGTTACTATCTTCTTTTTGAACAGCCCGGAGTCCTGCAACTCTTCCTTCATCGACTTTGCAGCTGCCTCCTGTTCGGGAGTGTGGAAGAAAACTGCGGACCTGTACTGCTTTCCGATGTCCGGACCCTGCCGGTTTGGAGTGGTGGGGTCATGGTTGCTCCAGAATACCTTGAGAATCTCCTCATAGGATGTGGAATCAGGGTCGTACTCCACCTGCACCACTTCTGCGTGTCCAGTCCTGTCGGTGCATACGTCCTCGTAGGTGGGGTTCTCAAGCCAGCCGCCCATGTATCCGACTCCGGTTGACTTGACGCCCTTTATCTTGCGGAAAACATCTTCAGAGCACCAGAAACAGCCCATTCCAAAAGTTGCTTTCATACTGCAGGTAGCACCGCTTGAAGAATTAAGCATTTTTCCAATTCATTTCCATATTCTTACTTGATGCTGCACCGGGAAATGGATCTGATGCTGCGTGCAAGCAGAAACGGCGCAACCGCAAGGGCCGGGATGCTTGCCAGTATGAAAACGGTCTGAAACGAGGCAAGCGCGCTGGTGCTTACGCCGGCTCCAGCCACGCCGAGGCCAAGGATGGCTGAGAGAATGCTTCCCGCGCAGGTCGGGCATCCCACGAAAAGGCCGGTGGTTGCGCCCAGCCCTCCAACCATGGACGTCCGTGTCTGGACAGTTCTGCTCAGCCGGTAGGCGTACACGCTCAGGGCAACGTTAAAGCCGACCATTATGGAGACTACGAATGCCAGGATCACGTTGATGGGTATGACCAGCAGAAGGAAGTGGTCCGTGAAATACACCGTGAACATGGGCATGTATCCCGGCGCGGCGCAGCAGGGTATCATCTCAAATGAAGGAACCGCGACGCCGCGTTCGGCAAAGGAGATATCCGGCCTGTAAACGAGTATCTGGGACAAAAACGCGAAAAATATTCCATAACCTATGGTTGCTGCCACCATGATCTTCCAGTACTTCCTGTCAGAAAATGCAGCGGTGATGACCGACATCAGCCTGTCGGTGTTGGCCGTGCGGATCTTTTCTGCACGAAAGATGGTGTACGCGCCGTGAATGGCCGAAGCTATCGAGGCAGCCGTTATTGCAAGCACCGCATATGCCAGATTCGTCAGCTGCGATGCTTCAAGCGGCGCGCCAGACGGTGCTGAGAGGCGCGAGTAAATGATGAACGCAATGACTATGGAGAACAGGCCTGTGAAAAAGATCCTAAAACCGCTCTCCCGAAGAGTGTGCCACTCTGCGTTCATACCTGATATAACCAGTCCTACAGCAAATTAAATCCTATCATTCCCCCGTAAATACTTAATTCAGTGTGTTACCAATAGTAGCACATGAGCGGAAACGCCTCCCCGGAGGACGATGAATACGTTCTGGCCAAGATCAGCTACGTTGGATTTGCAGACCAGATGGGGCTTGAAGGCGTTGTCATACTGAAAGCCGAGGATGAACGGGAATTTCCGATGCGGGCCTTTTCCGGAGAGGTGGCAAGGCATATCTCGCGGTTCAGGGAGGGGGACAAGGGAAGCATACCAACCATCTATAACCTTGTTGAGGAGATATCCGTCATGCAGGATCTCTTGCTTACCGAGATCCGGGTTTACCAGAGCGGCACAGTCCTGCGAGCCAACCTTTACTTCAAAAACAGGAAGGGCGAGATCATCCTCCGGAACTACCGGGCGTCTGATTCGATAGCTCTTGCAGCCTTTTACGACATCCCGATCAAGGTCCGCAAAAGCCTATTTGAAGAGGCAATAGAGCACTAGGTTACGATATCGCGCATCTTTCGCTGGGCCGCGGCGTTTTTGATCTCCATGGCAATCCTGCGGCCAACACCCATGGTGTGACCGTAGTAGTACTTTGTGTACGGGCTTGTCGTTGCCATTATGGGATTTCCGGGAACCCGCAGCGATACATCGTATACGACGAATTCCAGGTCTGTCGTGACCACGCTCTGAAGCGAGATGGGGCCTATTATGCCCGGCGGGTATTCCTTTCTGACAGCGACGGTGAATTTGTCGCCCATCTCAAACACCTTCTCAAGGAGCGACTCGCGGATGCTTGCCGGCGTGTGTCCGACTTCTATGTTCTGCGTCTGGATATCGATCTCCATCTGCTGCCTGGCTGGCATCGAAACAAAGTCGTGAAGGTTGGTCTGAAGCCTCCTCTCGATTCCAAGGAATTCCGTCTCGCCGGTAAGCGGCGAGTGAAAGAAGTTCAGGTTAAAGTACGTCCCAAGCACGTATTCCTCGATGACGGCCGATTCCAGATCCTGCTCGCTTATAAGACCCTGCTCGATCTTTTGCTGGGATTTTTTCTTGTAATCCTCAAACGAGGTCACGATGAAAAACGCCCTCTCCAGCTTGCGTTTGGCCTCCTGCACTTTAACCATGGCCGGGCCGTCTATGTCCGACGGCTTTCTGTAGATCTTGGGGTGCCTTACGCCGGCCTTCTCAAGCAGGTAGTACTGGTTCCTTGCCGCGGTCCGCTCCTCTGCGCGCAGCAAGGACCTGTTGCCAAACACCGGAACCTTCAGGTTGTTCTCTATGTTGTCGTAGCCAAGGTACGCCGTGAACGCGCGGTGGGCCACCATGACACAGTTAAGCTCACGTAACCGTTCCTGGTTCTCGCGGTTTAAAACGTCTGAGAATTTGTCAAGCAGGATTATCTCGTCGGCAAGCCTTTTGAACCGCCGGTAGGGGAGGTCCCTTCCCTTCTGGCAGATGCAGACTGTCTTCATGTTCTCGTCTTTGGCGCCGTCCATGACCTCCAGCGCAGAGTGGCTGCCTATGGTTCCTATGGTTATGTTCTTGGTGTCGTACTGGTCGACAATGCCGGCTATCTGCTGAAGGCCTATCAACGCCTACAGAGTCAGAAGATTGTAATAAAAAGCCTACTTTTTGGCTCCCTTGTTCAGCTCTATTTCTATGGCTGCTTTGAGCTCGTCGTCGTTCTTGTTGGTGTAGTCTATACCGAGGGACTCGGCGATCTCTTCAAGCTTTTCCCTGCCCACGTTGCTCTGGCTCTTGATCTGCTGCAGTTCGCGCTTGGCCTCGATCTTGGCCTTTTCGTATTCAGCTGATGCCTTGCCAAAGGATCTGGCAAGCTCGGGGATCTTTTTGACTCCGAAGAAGATAACCACGATTGCTATAATGATGAATATCCATTCGGATCCGCCAATGCCAAACTGCAATAGGAGATCTGAAAATCCTGCAGACATTCGGGATAACTTGTTGGCTTTGGAATTTAAGTGTTAGGTATTGACCCTGGCGGCGCTCTCTATCCTTTTGGCCCTTCTCTCTACGGCCACCATTCCCACAAGGTACAGTGCAATCATGGGCCCGGCGACAAACCACATGGTGATGCCGCTTCCATCAGGGGTTATGACGGCCCCGAAAATCACAAGGACGATGACAGCGTACCTAAAGTTGTTCCTCCAGAACTTGGGCGACATAGCGCCGGTCATCGATACGGCGTACATCATTATCGGCAGCTCAAAGGCTATCCCAAAGCCAAGGAAGAACTGCATGACAAATGAGATAAAGTCACTTATGTTGATGAGGGGGAGGACGCCGATTGCATCGCCGTACTGGTAAAGGAAGTCCAAGGTGAACGGGACAGCCGCAAAATACGCAAAGGCAACGCCGGTCACAAAGAGGGCAACGGCTGGAATCAGTATCCTTGAGATGCTTTTCCTGCTACGCTGGCTTATGGCCGGCGAGATGAACAGGACAATCTCTCTGACTATGACCGGCATCGAGCCTATCAGGCCGATAAGGGCGGAGACGTAGATCTGTGCAAAGAACGCCTGGCCGGGGGCCGTCTGGACAAGCGTCACGCTGGGAGGCAACAGAGTCTGCTGCATGTACATCATTATCCTGGCCGAGAGGTTGTGTATCGGGTCTGGAAACGGGTACGCCAGCATGATGCCGTTGTATTCCATGGGCCGCAGGTCAAAGGACATGACAAAGGCGGTTATCGCTATTACAGAGATGACTATCCGAACCACACGCCTGCGTAGCTCATCTAGGTGCTCACCTATGGTCATCTCCGTGGCCATTGAATGTGTTTACAATAAACGCCTGTGAAATATAATTTAGTCGGGACCGGGGATTGGGAGCGCTTTGCCGGCGGGAAGCTTCCATGACTCCTTGTCCACGTCGTCCTTCGTTGCCTTTTCAAATTCCAGCGTGAGCTCGACGGGGGCGTTGAACTTTAGGCTCAGCTCGTTGGCAAGCACGCCGACAGATTTTGCATCTGCAAATTCCTTGGAGCCCTGCAGGAAGCCTCTGTTTTGCCTGTATAGCAACTGGCCTCCGAACTTGCCCTGCAGAAATGCCGCCAGGTCCTCCACGGTCTTTTTTGGCACGTCGTTAAAGTAAAAACAGATGCCATGCACTGGCTCCTTGTCAAAGGGGGTGCCGTACCTGTACCAGAAAACACCGAAATGCTCGTACTCGCCCTGCATGCACTTGATGTCCCAGTGGTTTGCCTTTTCAGCGGGATAGTCCGCCGAGAGGACATCGGTGATTACAAGACGCCAGTACCTGACGCGCATGGCAGTCGTGTAGAATATGGCATTATAATAACGTTAGATCAGGTAAAAAAAATAAATGAACCCTGCCTGCCATTCGTTGTATGCCAGCTGCAAAATATTCACTTTCCGCCGACAGGAACAAGCTTTTCGAGGAAATGGAACGGCAGTTTGAAAACAAGAACATAGATCATTTCAAGGACCTGCTGACCCATGAAGACAGCGTGGTCCGTACACGGGCCATCTGCATCCTAGCCGAGATTGCCGGCGAAAGTGCCATCGAGCCCATCAGCAACGTTCTCAAACTTGACAAAAACGACCTTGTAAGGCATGAGGCCGCCTTCTCCCTTGGCCAGCTGGGTCTTAATGGCGGAATTCCGGCCCTTGCCGAGGCCGTCAAGAAGGATTCAAGCTTCTTTGTTCGCCACGAGGCTGCGGTGGCCCTAGGCGTCATCGGATCCGAGGATGCAAGGGAGACGCTGAACCAGGCCCTGGATGACGAAAGTGAAGAAGTCCAAGATTCAGCGGTGGTCGCGCTTGCCAACCTCGATTATATCAAGGCGGTAAACAGAATAAACGACTTTACGAGAATGACCGGCGGCTAAACAGTATAATACGGGTTATAGGGGTACAGAAATACCATGTCCAAGGGCGTCTGGCTTGAGAACATCTCCGGCAGCTGGCGCGATGCCAAGTGCCCCTGCGGAAGCACGTTTCATTTCCGCGGCAAGATGGACGATCTCTTTGCATGGGAACGGATACACCTGCGCCACATGGCCTCCGACTACGACAATCACGAGATGCTGTCCTTCTACCCAAAGGACATGGTGATAATCTACCACTCAACCTCCGGCTACGTGATTGAAAGACGGAAGCACAAAAAAGAAGAGATAAGCGAGGTCAACTATGCCCGCATACACGGACAGGCCAAACTGGCCGGCGTCTAGTTATTCCCACAACTGCGTTTTTGCTCATCCGGGTAATACTGGCCATCTTTTATCCACATCAGCATACCTAAATCAAGAGAACCGCCTGTCTGGCTTGCTTGACCAGCTCTAACTTTATTTACGATGACCATGCAATTGTAATAGAAATGGGATCAATGGAACTTGCAGTCAGGATAAACGGAGTCCTTCCTGATGTAGCGGCCGGACCGGGCGAGGCGAATACTTCAGTTTCAATATACTCGGGCGATTTCCACCTGCTTGTGGATGCGGGAGGCGGCGTTTCTGCCAGTCTTAAAGCCAGCCAGCAATTGGGCGGGCCAGCGCCGGACGCTGTCCTGATCACGCATGCCGAAAATGAACACATAAGCGATCTGCCTTCGTTGGTTTCGCAATCAAACGCCAAGATATTCTGCACGACTGATTGCATGAATCAGATAATCAACAAGCTGCCTTCTCTTGCTGACAAGCAAGCCATGTTCACGGCCATCCAGCCGGGCCAGCCTTTTGAAGCAGGCCCGTTTTCCGTGATTCCGGTAGCTGCGGAAAACGCTGGCGATGAGCCGGGCTACCCGGGCTCTGTCATCTATGTCATCAGAATCGGGGACAGGAAGATAATTGCAGGCTGGGACTTTCTTACGCTGCTCAACGCCGAGCAGAGCCTGATGTGGAATCCGGATCTGTTGTTGCTTGGGACAGAGACCTACAACGAGCATCAGTCCACCGGCATGATCTCTGTCTCTGATGCGTACGATATCGTCCGGCGGTGGAACGCCAAGGACTGTTACGTGCTTCACTATAGCGGCGAAAAAGACAGGGAAGATAAACGGAACCAGTGGCACAGGGGCCCAGTTGGACCGCTGGCTCCTGACGAGCTTCAGAAAGTCATCAACGATCATCTGCGTGTTACCGGGCAAGAAGGCAAGTTTGCAATCACGGTCGGCCGGCAGGGTACGGTGTGGACGCCGGCTGCAAAGGTGGAGGAGGAAGGACCGGTTGGAAAAAAGATCGAAATCGAAGCTCTAGAAAAGTACGTGTTCAGCCTTGAAAAGCTGCCCGACGGAAAGGTGGCCCTGTCCATCGAAGATAGCGTAAACAGGTTGACTTCAGAATTCATCAACCCGCGGCGGGGAGATGACGGCAAATCGCTAAACACCGACGCAATCAAAAGCATGATGATGAAAGGCCCGGAACTTCATCTCAGCGTGTCTGGATCTTCAGTCAGGCTGGACGTCATGAAGGGCAAGAAGCCCATGTTTGCCAAGGACGTCCCGGTCAGCGAGCAGGACGCGCGGAAGCTGGTTAGATACCTCCAGGAGAACTTTTAGGTCTGCGCGGCTGTTAAGAATCTGCGCAGTATCTCGCAGGCCAGGGCCGGTTTCTCCGCAAAGGGGGCGTGCCCTGCGTCGTTTATTACTATGCTCTCTGCGTTTTTTAATTCCCTTTTGAATATCTGGTAGTAATCAAGCGGTATCAGCCTGTCCTCGCTTCCCCATATTATGAGGACTGGGATGCTGCTGTCGTTGATTTTTTGAAGCCTGTCAGTTCCGATGCGGGTTTTCGTGCTGTTGTGGAAGGCCGACTGAAAGGCGTGCTTTGCGTTTGGCTGGCCGATCCTGTAGATGAATCCATCAACCAAAACTTCCGGGATCCTGATGGGGTTTGCCACCAGTTGTTCAAACACGCTTCTTACTGACTGCTTTGAGGGGTTCATCGCCGCATCCAGATACTGCTCAAGCAGGGGCGTCGGGCCGTCAAGCATCCCAGACGAGTCTACCAGCACCAGCCTGTCGACAAGAGGTCTGTTCTCTATGGCCAGCTCAGCAGCTATGTATCCTCCAAGTGAATGGCCCACTATGCACGTCTTGCCGTCGTCTATCCGCGTTTCATGCATAAACCTGGCGATAGCCTTTGCAAAATTCTCAATTGTGTAGTCCATGTCTGCAGGCCTGTCGCTTCCTCCAAATCCCGGCAGGTCGACGGCAATAGTGTGCAGGCCTGACAATGACAGAGCGTCGGGTATGTCAAGCCACCGGTCGGAAGAAGAGCCCAGGCCATGGATAAACAGTATGTGTCTATCGGAAACGGGATGGCTCTTTGCCTTGCTGTCTTTGATAATGTTGTCGGCCGGCTCTAGGTACCTTATTTTCAGGCCGTCCACGCTGACAAAGGCTTCTCTCAACGCGCTTTTCTTGTTTGATGCTAAACATTAATCTTCTTAATCGTCCTCTTCATCTCAATGAAGATCGGGATAATATCAGACACGCATGACGACGTTGACAATGTAAGAAAAGCTATCAAAATATTCAATGAAAGAAACGTCGAGCTTGTCATCCATGGCGGCGATTACGTCTTTCCCGGCGTGGTAAAAGAGTTCAAGGCGCTTCAAGGCGCAAAACTGGTGGGGGTATTGGGGAACAACGACGGGGAGAGGACCGGCCTCCTGCGAAGCTTTCTTGAGATCGAAGGCCAGCTCTTGGGCGAGCTTGGAGAACTGGAAATCGACGGCATAAAATTTGGGATCTATCACGGGACCAGTGAAGAGATAAAACAAACGCTTGCCAGCAGCAAAAAATACGACGTCCTTGTCTGCGGCCACACACACAAAAAAGAACCAAAAGAAGATAGAGGCAGGATAGGTGAAGTAACGCTCGTCCTGAATCCGGGCTCTGCGCACAGAAGGGTTGAGAACGTTCCGGTGTTCGAGCAGGCCGGAATCATGATTCTCGACACGCAAACAAAGGAGTACGACTATGTGCAGCTTTGAGCTTTTGCAGCATTACTTTACATAGACGCTGACCAGATCTTTGCGCACAAAGCGCGTATTTAGGATAGGGCACATTCCTGAGGCCGTGACTATTACGTTGTAACTTCCGAGATTCTTGGTCTCTCTGAACTGTCCTACAAGAACGCCGGTTCCCACGCTGATTGACGGAACTGTTGGCGACACGGTGCCCGGAACAGTAACTACGGGCGACGTCGTCACGGATACGTCTGGAACTGTAACAGTAGGGCCCGAGGACAAGAGGCCGCCAAGCCCGATCCGTCCCAACGTGTCAGAAGACGTGCTCTTGAGGTTTACGGTGCTACTGGCAGTTGCAAATATGTCGGTTTCTTTTAGCATCTTGTTGCGCAAAGTCGCCAGCTTGGCCATGTCCTGCGGCATTTTGTCTCCCCGGCTTGACACAACTATCTTCTGCAGCTGCGACGCGTATTTCACCATCAAATCCGATATGCTTGTTGCTATGGTCTTGACATTGCACGTTGCAGCAAACCCCTTGATGGGGGTTTTGCCATTGTAGACTTGGGCAGCGATCGTTATGGGGGCACCTCTGACCACGTGTTTGGGGAAAAGGGAATCTGCTAACTTGAGCGGCGATCTGACAAATCCGCCCACGGTGTAACGAACGTGCGTATTTTCCTGTGTCTTTACTTCTACGAACCATTGTCCGGGTATTGGCTCTTGGAGTTTAAAGATAACATAACCCTCACCTTCTATGCGCCGAAGATAGCTGTAATCGGAATTTAACAGCCGTCCACGAGGGTCGCGCAGCCGCACGTTGATCTCGCTTGGTTTGCCTGGATTGCCGGAAACAAATTTCAGCTTTGGGTTGGCCCATGATACAGTGAAGGTCACTTCAGTGGCGTATGCGTCTACAAAGGCCGGCAGGCGGCTGCTGGAGGCCGTGGCCGAATCGTTGACAATTATGCTGTCGCCGCTGACCTGCCCTCTTATGTAATTGTATATTTCAAACAGGTCGTCGATGGTTGGCATGTAGTAGTACCGGCCGCTAGTGGTACTGGCAATCTGTTCTAGCAGAGTCTGGTCCGATGCAGGTCCCATGGCGCAGGTATAAACCGGCAGGTTTGGGGGAAGCAAGGCCACTGCGTCCAGCGCAGAGGGCTTTGATGGGTTTGCAGGATCGCAACCCTTGTTGTCATAACCGTCAGACAGCAACACCATGGCTTTGGCTCCGGCGACGGTAGCCGTGTTCAGCAGGTCCCGGGCTTTCAGTATGCCGTCGCCCATGTAAGTGCAGCCTCCAAATGCCATGCCATCGATCTCGCCTTTCGCGGCATCGCGAATGGGCTGACCTGTTATGGTTTGCACAGCTGGCGATGCGCCAGTGGGATACTCTACTGCCCCGGTGCTGCCGAAACTTACAACTCCGACCTGGTCATCCACGCTCATCAAGTCTACAAACTGCTTGCTGCTGATTCTGGTGACATTTTCGTAACCAAAAGTCACCATGCTGCCAGAACGATCTATCGTCGGCACGACGCTGACCGGGGTGGTGGAGGGGACCTCTGCATTGTCTATAACAAGTGCAAAATCCTGCCATGGAGTGGCATCAAAAGGAGGCCTTGCATTCATGCTCAGGCCTGAAGCTATGACTCGCACCTGATAGACTCCGCTTGGATTCTGAATATAGACACATTCTGTATTGTTGAGATTATCAAAAGCACCGCCGGTTGTAGAAAACCCGTTGTTGAACACGTTTCCTCGGTAGACGTTGCTGGTGGAAACCTCTGTCACTTCAAGATCAAGGTCGTTTACCAGGGCAGGGTTAGCGTTGGCAGCACCAGGAGCATCTGCCCAAACAAGTGTAATCCGCATGGGGCGCGCTGTATCGACCGGTGATACTCTGATCTGATATTCCTGGCCGTTCGCAGTAAAAGCGTGCCGCTGGTCAGAAATGATCTTGGGCCCCCTGTTGGTGGCAGGAGCCTGCAGCATGATGTTTTCAAGGTTTACTCTGCCCCAGCCCTGGTCGTTGTTGGGTATGTTTGCAATCGGGATCTGATTTCCAGCTGCATCAAGGCGGCGCGTGGGGCCGCCAGCAATATCCACCGCCCCGTTGACGAGCAACGCCTTGAGCAAAGCGGCGCTGGGGTTCGCTCCCCCGGTTCTGTTACGCCACCACTCGTATAACAGGGCGCACATGCCCGTAACATGAGGGGCAGCCATGGAAGTCCCACTATTATCATAATGATTGTTGTGCGCGGTTCCGCCGGTATCGGTATAGGCGGTTCTTGGTCGCTGTATTCCCGGCGTTCCGGGGTCCGAATCTACCGTAGGCCCGGGCCGGACTGAAATAATGTTTGCGCCGGGAGCTACAATGGTGGGCAGTATACGTCCATCCACCGCAGGACCGCGGCTGGAGCTCTGCCTCAATCCCCTGATATCGTCAAGGTCTCCTTCGCCGGGCCGGAAGTTCAAGGAATTGCCTACCACGATGGCGTTCTTGGCTTCTGATGGCTCACCGATGGTAGAGTTGTTGGGGCCAGAATTTCCTGCGGCAAAAACAATCGCCAAGTTTTCGAGGGTTGCGGTGCCGGTATTCGGGTCGCGCACCAGCTGATCAAGCGTCCTGCACAGGGCAGTGTACCCCTGATTGAAGAGGGCAACTCCCCCGCTGGCCGTCCCCCAGCTGTTGTTCATAACGTTTGAGTTGTTTGTGACGGCGTTTTGCACCCATGCGCTCAGGTTGATGGCGACTCCGCCAGCTATGGCGTTTATGCTACCAAAATTCGCGTTTGGAGCCATTCCTTGGCCAAGAACAAAACCTTGCGGATCGGCATCGCCGCTTGTTCCGTTGCCTGCTGCGATGCCTGCAACATGGGTTCCATGCCCGTTGCGGTCCACGGTAATGGAACCGCCTGTCTGGTCAAGGAAGAAGGCCATTCTCCCTGCCAGGTCTGCCTGCATGGTGGCATTGTTATGGGTATCAACGCCGCTGTCGCAGATAGCAATGGTAATGCCGTTTCCGTTCACACCTAGATCTGTCAGCGTGTTTGCGTAACCCGTGTTAGGCCCGGTATTGGGCGCGGCATTACCATTCAGGTCGCCTGCAGCTATCTGACAAGAACGCTCGTCAAGGAGTATGGATTCAGGATGATAGTCAAGCCACCGGACATCCTGAAGATTTGCTATCTTGCTCAGTTTGCTTGCATCAAGTTCAGCAATAATTGAGACAAACCTGCCGGAAACATTTTCTCCTTTCAGAATTATCCTTCCGTTTAATTCCTCTATCTGTTTGTAGAGCAAGTCTATGTCGCCGCTGACAAGAAAACCAATGTTTACGCGCACATTACCGCGCATCTTTAAGAGACGGGCGGAAACTTTGTACGCTGGCTGGAAAAGACCTGTCCATGCAACAAAAGGCATCTTTTTAAGCTTGCTTACATCTTCCGCATTTCCAACAACGAAAAGCCCGTAGCTTGAAATTTTCTCAACGACATCTAGGCCCTGCGCCTCAATTTCATGTATCCACTCTTCGGTTGGCGGACCGATCAGCTGTACAAGATGATGTCGCCACACTTTCTGGCGCGATTTCGGCACCCGTAACCCCTTAGGCAATCTGGGGAGTTTTTCTTCAATGTTGATCTCGTAAGCGCCGACGACAAGTATGTTGGTGTCGGACAGTAATTTGATGCGAAACCCTTTCTTTTCCAGCTTTGCAAATTGTTGCTCGTTTCCTCTCACCAGCACACCGGCTGGAAACTCGTACTCAACTACACATCCGGCACTACGAGCTTCATTGCTTTCTGCGATCACGCTGTCCTTGGTTCTGACTATACCTTTTTGCGCAATCAATGCCTTGAGGGCCATTTTCTCAACAAGGATACATAGTGCGATAGGTAGTTAATAAAGGGCATATGTGAGGCATAAGTTTAGGAAAGCATACACAACCTTCACCATTTTTCATTTTCTGGCCAGACGTTTTGGCACCTTGAAACCTTATTAGTGATTTGATTGTGTTCTGGAACTGTGGATTTCATCGACCTTGAGAAAAAGAGAAATGAGCATCTCCTTGGTGGTGGGAAGGAAAAACAAGAAGAGCAAAGGAGAAAGGAAAAACTCACGGCTTTTGAGAGGATGAAATCCCTGTTTGATTCCGGAACCTTCGTTGAACTCGATCCTTTCGTGACCCATGAATGCCATGATTTTGGGATGGAAAAGAAAAAGATTCTCGGAGACGGCGTCGTCACAGGATACGGGATGATAGACGGCCGTCTATCGTACACTTTCTCGCATGACTTTACAGTCCTTGGAGGCTCGCTAGGCTGGGCGTTTTCCTCCAAAGTGTGCAAGATAATGGATCTTGCCTTGAAGCAGGGGGTTCCCATAATAGGAATAAACGATTCAGGAGGAGCTCGCATCCAAGAAGGGGTCATGAGCCTTGCAGGCTATGCAGAGATCTTTCACAGGAACGTCAAGGCCTCGGGAGTAGTTCCCCAGATATCTCTGATAATGGGGCCCTGCGCCGGAGGTGCCGTTTACTCGCCGGCCATTACCGATTTTATAATCATGACAAAATCTGCATTCATGTTCATCACAGGTCCAGAGGTGGTCAGGGAAGTCACGAAGGAGAATGTAAGCTTCGAAGAGCTGGGAGGCGCAGAGATTCACAACGAGAAAAGCGGGGTCGCGCATTTCCTGGCCGAAAATGAGCAGGACTGCTTTGCCATCCTCAGAAAGCTGATTTCTTTTCTCCCTTCCAACAATCTTGAGGATCCTCCTCGCGTGGCTTCAAAAGACGACCCTGGCAGGCAGGACCAAGAGCTGGATTCAATCCTTCCCCCAAGTCCAAACAAACCATACGATATGGGGGCCGTGATAAGGAAAATTGTAGACCAGGGGGATTTTCTTGAGGTTCACAAACACTGGGCCAAAAACATCATTGTAGGATTCGCAAGGCTCGACGGTAACCCTGTCGGCATCGTGGCAAACAATCCCGAGGTCCTTGCGGGGGTTCTTGACATCGATTCCTGCGACAAGGCAGCCCGGTTCACAAGGTTCTGCGACTGCTTCAACATTCCTCTGGTTGCCCTTGTCGATGTCCCGGGATTCCTTCCTGGGACAAGCCAAGAGTGGGGCGGCATAATAAGGCACGGTGCAAAGCTTCTGTATGCTTTTTCAGAAGCCACCGTACCAAAACTTACCGTCATAACCAGAAAGGCATACGGCGGCGCTTACTGCGTAATGAACAGCAAGCACATTGGAGCCGACTACAACTTTGCTTGGCCAACTGCAGAGATCGCCGTCATGGGGCCTGAAGGAGCGTGCAACATAATTTTTAGGAAGGATATATCGGAGGCGGAAAACCCTGAAGAAAGGAGGGCAGAACTGGTCCAGGATTACATGGAGAGATTCTCCAATCCATATATCGCGGCATCAAAAGGCTACATAGACCTTGTCATCGAGCCAAAGGAAACAAGACCAAGGCTGATCTCCGCCCTCAAGGCTATTTACAGGAAAAGAGAGGAGCAGCCAAGAAGAAAGCACGGAAATATCCCTGTGTAGAAAAGGCTGATCCGCAATAACAGAACCAAGCCGATCCTGCGACAACACTAGACGATGTTTTGCACTTTTGGAATAAAAAATTCCCTAACGACCTTACACCATAAGTTTTAAGACGTGCAAGTGAAACTAGTCAACGTTTGAAGACGGTCCTCATAGCCAACAGGGGCGAGATCGTACTACGGGTAGCAAGGACCTGCAGAAAACTTGGCCTAAAGCCATATGGAATTTACTCTGACGCTGACAAGGAGTCCCTGCACATAAAGCATTGCGAAGAAGCACTGAACATAGGCGGCTACCTGCCTTCAGAAAGCTACCTCAGGATGGACAGGATCATCGATGCAGCAAAAAAGCTGGGCTGCGACATGATACATCCCGGCTACGGCTTTCTTGCCGAAAACTTCCAGTTCTCGGAGCTGTGTAGGAAGGAAGGGTTCATCTTCGTAGGCCCGTCGCCTGAAGCCCTGGCGCTTTCTGGCGATAAAGCCATGGCAAGGGAGGTTGCATCAAGAATCGCACCGATCCTTCCGGGAAAAGAGGTTTCAACAGAAAGTGAAGCCCTGAATTTGGCCGAGAAAATAGGTTATCCGGTTATACTGAAAGCTGTCAAGGGAGGTGGAGGTAGAGGCCTCAGAATAGTCCGGTCCTCCGACGAGCTGAGCAGATTGTTCACCTCCTCAAAGAACGAAGCGATGATGAGTTTTGGCTCCAACAGATTGTACGTCGAAAAATATCTGGAAAATCCAAGACACATAGAGGTGCAGATACTCGGAGACGATTCAAACGTGATCCACCTGTGGGAAAGAGAGTGCTCAGTCCAGCGAAGGCATCAAAAGCTGATAGAAGAGACGCCGTCCCCTGCCCTGACTGGGGATATCCGAAACAAGATGACAGCGATGGCCATATCGATAATGAGGGAGATGAAGTACAACAATGCTGGCACGGTAGAGTTTCTCTTCAAAGGCGGCGATTTTTACTTCATGGAAGTCAATTCCAGGATACAGGTGGAACACCCAATCACCGAGGAAGTCACCGGGATAGACATAGTAGAACAGCAGCTAAGCATAGCCTCGCGCGCGGGATTGCAAATAAAACAACAAGACGTAAAATCAAGGGGGCATGCAATAGAATGCAGGATAAATGCAGAGCATCCGATAAGCTTCGCCCCCTTCCCGGGGACGGTCACCAGATTCATCCCTCCCACAGATGAGGATGTTCGAGTTGACACCGCCCTTTATTCTGGATACTCTATACCGCCCTTCTACGATTCACTCATAGCCAAGCTGATCTGCTTTGGCGAGGACCGGGGCAGAGCCATAGAGAAGATGAAAAGATCCCTTCTGTCCTTCAGAATCTCCGGCATCCCATCCACAATACCCTTCCACATATCGGCCTTGCACGATGAACGGTTCCTGAAGGGAGAATATGATACGTCTTTTATTGACGAATTGAAACCCTTCTCTTCAAGAGACGGTGAGATGGCAGCGGCTGTACTGTCACAGCTGCCAAGAAAGATCCAGTTTCTAAAAATGGGCGATGCCAAGGACCTCTGGATGAGAAGCAGATTCGACAGAATGCAGCATGATTATCTGTTATCCGGGTGGTCCAGATGAAAATAAAGGTCAACGGCAATGATTACGACATAGAGATCCTGGGCAACGAAGCCAAAGTCAACGGCGAAAACGTCGATGTAAAATTAAATGATGAAGAGATCGCCATCAACGGAAAAAATTTCCATCTAGATTTCGTTGAGGAAGGCGAGCCATCACTCATGATAATAAACGGAATGACATACCTGGTTTCGAAAAGCGCGCTTGCGGGCATCTCTGTCAGGGAACTAAAGGCGCCCATAAGCGGGCTGATAATAGACGTTCTCGTCAGAGCCGGAAGCGAGGTTAGCAAAGACCAGCCGCTTGTAATATTGGAAGCCATGAAGATGGAGAACCAGATAAAATCTCCATTAAAAGGCAGGATAAGAGAAATCAGGGTTGATAAAGGCCAGTCTGTGAAGACGGGCGAAGTTCTTGTAACCTTTGAATAATAAGTCTCTAGCAACCATGATGATCATTTCTTGGTCATCTGCACAATTTCTTCTCTAACGCCCATCTTGCCTTTTTTAAATAGTCTCTCGTCCATTTCCTTCAATGCAGAGCCCGGCGTAGGCGCAAACCCCATCTTGGATATTATGTCCCTGTCCACGTCTACGCCGGGGGCAACCTCTTCAAGGACTAACCCCTGCCCTGTCAGCCTAAAAACCGCCCTTTCTGTGATGTAGAGAATCTCATGTCCATACTTCAGTGCTTGGCGTCCGCTAAAGACGACCTTGAACACGCTTTCAACAAACTTCGGT
Organism: Nitrososphaera sp.; assembly: GCA_037441265.1. Lineage (GTDB taxonomy): Archaea > Thermoproteota > Nitrososphaeria > Nitrososphaerales > Nitrososphaeraceae > Nitrososphaera. The sequence goes on from JBBISN010000025.1 coordinate 17,375, forward strand.
ATTGAACCGTCCTTTACAATTTGCAGCTTGTTATTCAGGATGCTGATCTCGCTCTTTCCTGCAGTAAAGGCGCCCGCAAAGTAGGTTCTTGGCGCTCCGCCGGCTATCACGGGAAATCCTCCCGGCCCAAAGATCCTGTCAGGCAGCATCGATGGGTTCACATTTCCTGACTTGTCCACCTGCAGAAACCCAAGGGACGCTGCATCGATTATTCCGCCCTCAAAGTTGGAAAACATGTCCGGTACTGTTGAGAGCGCAAAGGGGCTTATAGCCAAGCCAAAGTCAGCTCCTGAAAGGGCAATACCTCCCCACAGACCGGATTCCAGAACCGTTATGATGAACTCTGTTACGTCCTCTTCTGCTGCCACCGACGATACCAGAGCCGGTATCCCTATGCCCAGATTAGCTATGACAGGAGCCTGCTTTTCTTCAAATACCTTGACCAATTCCAGAATGATCCTTCTGGCTATAATTCTCTCACATTCGCTAGACGGCCCTCCGGTAAGGTCTTCAAGCAGCTTTCCAGTTATGGGCGGAACTACTTTGTATGAGATCCGAGGATCGTATTCAGTGGTTCCAGTCTGCCAATGGTACTGCTTTGGGGCGATGGTAACATAGTCCACCAGGGGACCAGGAACGTCAACGTCTCTTGGATTCAATGCCCAGGACTTTGTTAACCACCTTATCTGGGCTATAACGGTGCCCTGCTTTGGTCTTGCCTTTGTGGCCTGGGCAATGCTGAGAATGGTTCCTCTCAGGCCTTCATCTTCCATCGACAGGCTGCCATTTTCATCTGCGGTAGTCGCCCTTATCAAGGCATAATCCGGTTTTGGAGCCTGGTAAAGGAGGTACTCCTCTCCCTCGATATCCATCACGCTAACCTTGCAAGACGGATTCTTGCCTCCTTTTTCATTCAGGGCGGCGCCTTCCCTTCTGGGGTCAAGGAAGGTATCGACGCCTATCTTTGTTACAAGACCTGGTCTTCCGCATGCTATTTCCCTGAACCAGTATGCCGTGATGCCAATGGGCCACCCATAGCATTCAATCCTGTTCTCCATTACCAGCTTTTGAAGCCACGGTGAAAAGCCCAGGTAGGGGAGAAGAGCTCCTCTGAGAAATTCCTGGTCCGGGTCGCTGTAAATCCCCTCAGCAACCTGGTCCAACGCTCTGCCGGGCATGGCAGGAAGGGCATCGGAGATTATGAACACGTTCTTGGGATGTCCCTGTTCAGCGTACCGCCTGTACAATTCCAGAATCAAATATTCTGGAGTCGTGGCCATGTTAAAGCCGGAAATCGCGATGACGCAATCGTCTTTTAGTTTTGAAAGCGGAGCAGCGGCATCGACAACCTTGGCAAACATTCCGACTCTGGTAGCGATAACCTTCCTAAATACAATTTCGCAGAATCGCCTTATTCAAGCTGATGCTAGGCAGGCAGATCGCAAGAAGCGATTGTCTAGTTTACCCTTTTAACGCTATTAACGAAAATGATTTGTATCCTGCTATCAATAATGCTGCACCAAATGCGCCAATAACGCTGCCTATTACACCATAAAGCCTTGAATCGTTTAACCACACCTCCATAGCCAACGGACAGTGGTCGCACATGGTATATTCGCCTTGATTGATCTTGGATGCCATGTCTGCATAATTCCAGTAGAACAATAGGCTGAGCCCTAGGAAGATACCTGCGATTCCAAGCAATGCCAAACCAGCAACTACTTTCCGATTCGTAAATGGGAATACATCTGTCAAATAGATAAAGACTGCTAGGCGCCTACCTGATTGAAATCCATCGCCCCTGCTTCGGATATCTTTGGCTTCCGTCCGTGAACTTTCTTGTGCCTGTCAAGCCTTTCTTTATCCTCAAACTCTGTGCCACACTTGTTACACTTGAACGCCAAATTCGAATACCGATTTAATATAGTGATGCAGAATAGATAAGCGCATCTAATTGGGTGTCCGACTAATCTGTCACCTTACCTTCAAGCTACCCAAAAAAAGCTCCAAATGCACGTTATCAGTCAGTCCTGATTCAGAGCTGGTGATACTTAACAT
>JBBISN010000025.1:19532-24615 GCA_037441265.1 Nitrososphaera sp.
GCTCCAAATGCACGTTATCAGTCAGTCCTGATTCAGAGCTGGTGATACTTAACATGTTATTTTGTACATAACATCGTTTGAAATCAATAGACCGGGTGATAGTATCGTCGATCATGTTTATAACGTTCGGCTAAATTTCATATTGTATTGGCGCAGGCCAAGGTACGACGTCTTTACATTCTTGCGATATCCTTGATATCTGTCATAACTGTATCACCATTTCTTGCTGTAAGTAGCTATGCTGCCGAGTCTTCTTATGAAATCTGGCATTTCAGTGCTGGCGGTTCCATTAACACAATCTCTGCGGTTGGAGATGTTTCTGGCGATGGCATCGGTGACGTAGTAATGGGCTCAGATGATCACAAGGTCTACATGCTTGACGGCAAAACTGGAGAGGCGTTGTGGAGCTATACCGCAAAACAACCTGTTCAGTGGGTAACACCACTGGACATGAAAGGTCAGGTTATGGTGCTTGCAGGGTCTGAAGATAATTCAGTTTTCCTTCTGACCAGCAAGGGGGCTCTTGCATGGAAAATCGACGATGTCGGCAATAATTCGGTCAGTGCGCAGGATCCCTGCTATGTGCATCTACGTTCCATCCATGTCATATCTGACATCAATGATGATGACCTGCCTGACGTGGCGGTCGTTTCAAGTTCTGGAGATGAATGTACAAAAAATAGCAGATTTACAGCAACTGCTCTGAACACTGCCGACGGCAGCAATCTCTGGCAATACAAACATGAACAGGAACTCCACGGACTGAAGGAAGGAAATGCCGGAAGCAGTCCAGCTGCAACAATTGATCTTGATGCCGATGGAATTCTGGATCTTGTGCTGGTAGACGATCACAATGTCTTTTATGTAATAGACGGGCTTACCGGACAAGAGCGGGCTACCAAACAGATAACTTCGAACGGGGAAATATGGAACCTTGCAGTTATCCCGGATGTTAATGGCGACGGTACGGAAGACGCGCTGGGGCTCCACTTCATTGAAGGCGGAGGAGGGCCTGATTATGCAAGGGTCAGCGCCATAGACCTTGATCCTGTTTCAGAGATCTGGAAAGTCAACATCGGTGATGGAACTTACAAAAGCGGCGCGGTGTTTTCTGCAGCATACGTAGCTGATAAAGGCCATTCGCAATATTATTTGGCGATAACCCAAAGAATAGACGATGATCTGCACGTTGCTTTGCTGGACAGCACTAATGGCCAGCAAGAATGGAAGTTCGATCTAGGAACCGACAGAAGCAGAGACGACTTTTCAAAGCGCTACCCTGTTATCGCAGTTCCAGATCTGGACGGCGATGGTTTTGAAGAACTGGCGGTCGGCTCCATAGATTCCATAGTCTATCTATTAAACGGCAAGAATGGGCAGGTGATATGGAAACATCCGATCAATAACGGAATCAATGCGCTGGACACCATCACGCAGGACGGCAGAACAAACATCCTGGTCGGAGATTCCGTCAACATGGCGCGTGTCATTGCAGGTCTGACAGATATTAACACCACTCTTACTGCGAATATCTCCTCAGAATCAGTAATAGCCCTGTCGCGCCTGACAGTTTCAGGGAGGCTTTCTCCTGCATTGCCGGGGGAAACGTTGGAACTTTTGTACAAGGGCCCTGACGGTAAGATCCTGACGAATCTGGTTGTCATTGCAAAGGACGGAAGTTACACCGACACCATATTTCCTGAAAAGGAGGGCAACTGGACCGTGTATGCAGTATTCAAAGGCGAGGGGTACTACATCGGCTCGCAGAGCCCGGTGCTGCAGTTCACCGTTACCAGCAGAACTGAAATGAACATTTACAACCTGAAGGTGGACGATGTATCATACCCGATAAGGTACAGCATTGAGGGCGGCTCGGTAAGAAACATCGCCGTCGAAAACACGTCGATAAAAATAGACATCGATGCGGCAATGAAGGGCACATTGTCTATACACTTGCCAAGAAACGTGATAGATGCAAGGGATTCAGATTACATCGTAACTGTTGATGGCAAGACCGTGCCTTTCAAAGAAACTGAGACAAACGATGAGGAAAGAATCCTGCTAGTTTCTTTCCCTGCAGACTCTGAAGAGATAACAATAACCGGCACTTACGCGGTTCCAGAATTTGACGCGATAGCCATGGCAGTGCTTTCACTGACGATAACGATGGTTCTAGTCATCAGAACCGTGTATGGAAGGTTCTTTGGCAAAGGCACGCGTCTTTTCTAGTCATGAATAGTTATTGACGGGAATTTTAGGCCGCATCTTCACATACATATGATTTTCAATGATCTCCGTTGTTAGACAAAGTACCGCTATGATGCGCCTACATTCTTATTAGTCAAACAAGGTTAAATAATGATGAATAAGCAATTTTTGTCTGTTAGGAGCTTGACTAACAACCAATTATCCGCCTCTGGCAAGCCAAAAATGTGCAGGAAATGTGGTAGTCCTGCCACGAAAGAGATGCTGTTTGACGTAGGAAACGACATAGCGGTTATAGAAAGGTACTGCGATCCATGTATACAGACTGTTTTAGCTAGCAGGAGTTCTGCATAACCTTGCCAAATTTTAGTAGAGAATCGCCAGTATTGGTACGTTCCAAGTCTCCGAAAAACGGACAGGAACAGATTGTTACCGACCGTGACGGTGTCAAACATCTCGAATATTTCTCAAATGGGAGTTGGAGGCACCACACAAAATGTAAGTTGCGGGTAAACAAAGAATGCAATAAATAAAGACCTTTCCCGCCTGCTCTGAAAGTTGCTTTTCCTCTCTGGTAAGCTATCGCTACCGGATCCGAATGCACATCGAAAATCTTCAAATTCATTTTAAAGGAATCGTTAGCGTTCTTGTTTTAGCTTTGAAACTCAGAATAAGCCTTCCATTGCTTTTGATTAATTGCAAATGTTTGTTATCCTTATCAAACAAACGCTCCTTGTTTGAAGCAGGTTTTAGCACTGCTTATACCAAAACTATTGGGATCTAGTATATGGAAAAACTTCCTGTAGCAGTAAAGTTTTTCTTGATAGCAGCAGGGAGCGTTGGAATGCTATCGTCTCTTGTGACCACTAGCGCAATGGCTGCAGGCGACTACTCGCAGGAGATTATGGAGTTGGCAAAAGAGCGCGTCGAACTTGCCAGGGATCCCGGTGCATACGGTAATGGAGTACCTATCTTGGACAAGTTGGATATGAACCCACAGCTCATCGTCATAGCAACAATCGTCATTGCAGGTGCAATATTCCTGACGTTTGAAAGCCTGAGACGGGGGTCTGGCATTTCAAGCATGGTTACGACGAGATAATGGCGTTCCAACAATTCCTCTTTTTTTACCGAATCGTGTCGGGATCAAGTATGCAGTAAATTTCCAACACTGGTAACTAGAAACATGAGCAAAAAGGAGAAAATGCTACATCAGCTGATTCTCTTGAACGATACAAAATGTTCTTTTATTTCACCTACTCTGCCTAACGAATCGGCATTCTTCCTAAGGTCAGAAAAAGATGAATCATGGCTGATTTTTTCTAGAAAGGAAAGAGCCTGTTCCCTTGTGGCTCCGTGCCTGATATCGTAATCTATCTGTCTGCAAACATTCGTTAAATTGCCATATCTTTTATTTTGTCTCTTCTCCCACGCCGAAGCACTACTGGATAATCCTGTAACATACTTCAGAATCATTCTTTCCATGTGACTAATATGCCACTCTTTCATCGGAAAACTATTTTGAATCAAAAGCAACCGTTCAGTTTAGACTTCACCGGTTTATAATCCCACTTAATGATTGTCTATCTTTTCCTATTTACGAGATACTAAAAGTCATCTCACAAATACTAGAGGAGAAGGACAGCCATCATTATACGGGATCCGGCCTAACAAATGCCACGGAAGCACCTATCTCTACCCGTATTGAAGATGTATGCCATTTGTGGGATGACCTCTAGTATGCCACAGATACTGTAACTGATAAATCTTAAATTGTTTAATAGCCGTTTTGCCTAATACTCATAGCAATGGTTTCTGCCTTTATACTCATTAATTGTAACTTTTCATTTATCTCCAGAGTTATCGAAGCATTGGGTAAAGTGCGTTCTATAAGCGATGTTTACCAGACGGGCGGCATATACGACATTTTGGTAAAAATAAACTCTGTGTCTGAGAAAGATTTGCGAAAAATTGTTCTAAATGATATCTGCACGATTCGTGATGTAAAATCTACTGTAACAATGGTTGTAGCCGAATGACATGCGGGGCCGTTCCTGAGTTACTGAATAATCCGTCTAACTTGCCTTGCTGCTTCTTGACTACAATATCATCAGTAAGGAGTGGATCTAGAACTGCCAGTTTGTGAAATATGTAACAAGGATGAAGAATACCATACTTGTTCCATATGTAACAAGCATTTGTGCAGGACTTGTTTTAACACGGTTCATTTTGGGATAAACACCCCAAGAACAGGTAAATCAATGGTATACAACAGATGCATTTTTTGCAACTATGTTTACGGAGCGAACACGAAATGTAGCGTCTGTGACAAATGTACCGTCATACTCACATGGGAGTCATCGATGAATTATCTAGCTGCGGTAAATAGAGTGTCGGATCTGATAAGGACAAACCAGCTGGATTCAAAATTGAGAAATGAAAGCTATTGCAAGGCAAACTTTGGGTCTCGTGCAGCACAGGTAATAATGGATGCAATAGACTATTCGAAAATGCAATGATATCACTAGCTTTCAATTCATATGGTTGCCTTATTGATTGAAATAAGACGTACACATGCATACATATCTATAATACGACTATTCTCTATCAGAAATACGGTTAAAGAAATGCCAATGCTTTTGCTAAAGTGCAAGACTTGTAAAGTGTTTCCCGGGATTTACGCTGCTAAAGGCAATAATGATTCCAGATCAGCTGCCACAAGCGACACTACACATTCAAGAGGACACAAAAACGAATACATGGATTGGTCCTGACGCCATTGGACAAGTTAAGGAAAGTAGTGCTTGTAACGTACCCAGATAGTTTCACGCTGGAAGAAGCGAAAAGCCTCGTCGATTCAGCAGACCGCGAGACTGTT
>JBBISN010000026.1:0-15915 GCA_037441265.1 Nitrososphaera sp.
GTAGCATGTACGCAGATTCTTGCACTGCATACCTATCTTTTTATCAATAGGTGCAGAATACCATAATGCATTGAGCGAAAAAGAATTCTCCAAGATACTCGTGCCGATAGACGGATCCGATATGTCGATGCAGGCGGCCAGCATGGCCTTGCGGGTTGCAAAAAGGTACGACGCAGAGGTGATCGTCCTGCACGTGGTAAATATCGATCAGTACTTGCAGTCCATTGGCGTGTACAGGCTGTCATACCCGGAGCCGATAAAGAAGAAAGTCGAGGAAGCCAAAAATGAAGCAGCAAAATGGTTCAACGAAATACAAAGAAACGCTGAGCAGAACAAGGTCAGGACAAGGTTTGAAGTAATTGATACGCCGCTGTCTGTGGTGGGAGCAATAGTGAACTTTGCAGAGCAGCAAAAGGCAGACCTTGTTGTCATTGGCACCCGGGGCAGGTCTGGGTTTACAAAACTGCTTCTTGGAAGCGTGGCCTCCGGCGTGGTCACCTATGCGCCCTGTCCTGTACTGGTTGCAAAGTGACTGTAAATGAAGCAGGTCGTGCTTTCAAAGCAGCAACTCTCAGTCCTGATAGATGAATGCGTTGCCGATGTACAGAACTACCGGGGCATGAAGATACAATCTCTTGGCAACCTGTTCCGGTCTGTGGGCATGATAAACAAGGACAATACCATGGTCGCTCTGTCCTCTCCGCTGACCTCTACTGGGATGGTGGTATCGTGGTTTGGTACCTCCGGCGTCATGTCGATGCTCACGCCAGACGTCCGGCAAAAGTACGAGCGCTTGCTGGAGCAGTCCGAAAAGGAGCTTGTAGACCTGCTCAAGTCGCTTAAAAACGAGCTGTGCGTGCGCAGAAAGGAGCGGGCCGCAGAGATAATAAGCATCATAGCAAGGCTTGATGCTCTCTGGATAAGGCTGGACGAGGAGATAAACCTTCTAAAGGTCTCCCAGCCAGAACTCGAAACCTAGATGCTGTAGATCTTCACACGTGCCAGTCTGCACTATCTGGCGGTTCTAATCTGCTCTTGCTGTACGAATGTGTTGCATTGCACTGTACTGCAGGGCAGTCCAGCAGAATATAACGAAACATGAACACGACTTGATCATGTCAGCTGAGCGAAACGTAAAAGACGTGCCTGTCAGTGATATAATGAGCAGCAAGCTTGTCGTAATTGACTGTGACAACAGTGTTTTTGAGATAGCAAAAACCATGGCAGACAAGCGGGTCAGCTCTGTAATTCTGGTGGACAGCGGCAAGCCGGTCGGTATCCTGACTGAGCGCGACCTTGCGCGCCTTGTCTGCGCCAAAGACCTTGTTGCGAGCAAGACCCCAGGCACGGCGATAATGTCGGCGCCGGTGATAACGGTGAACGAGAACACTACCCTTGAAGTAGCCGCCGCAGAGATGGTCAAAAACAGGGTAAGGCACCTTGCGGTGGAAGATGAACAACACAAGGTAATCGGGTTCATCACAGTCACCGACATTGCCATGTTTCTTGGAAGAGAGATTCTTGGCAAGGAGCTGACCGTTCTTGAAGCGATCTACAAGTTTGAAGAGCCGCGCGAAGAAATCTCAACCTGAACCATAAAGGCTGAAATGACCGGCGAATCGCAAAGCGGACAATCCACAGATATGCACTTTGCCAGACATCACTGTATCAAGTTTCTGCAGTTAGAAGCTTGTTACACGAATCTATAGTTGAACAGCGGTTCTTTTAACTGACCTGTGATTGGAATCTGATAACTGCAATTGTTGCAACGATTTCTCTTGTCAAGCTCCCACTTTGTGATAAACGGGCCAAACCTTCCAACAACCAAACCGTTGCATTCAGGGCAGTAGGTGTGGGACCACTTGTGTCCAGGTACGTTACCCACGTAGACGTACCGTAATCCCGCACTTTTTGCAATCTCGTAATGTTTTTCTAGCATCTCTATCGATGTGGGAGCATAATCCATCATTTTGTAATCAGGATAAAATCTCAAGAATTGAATGGGCATGTCCGGACCAAGCTCGTCGTAAACAAACTTTACCAGTTTCTTGGCTTCTTCAAGGTTGTCGCCTACCTCCGGTACGACCAGGTCTGTTAGTTCGATGTGGATTTTGGTTTTGTCCCTTATCTCTTTGATGGTGTCAAATATGGGCTGGGGGTCCGGTATACCTATGTACCTTCTGACGAACTTTAGTTCAGCGTTTCCCTTGAAATCCACGGTTATGCAGTCCAGAAATTCTTTCATCATTCCAACGCTTTCAGGAGTGCCGTAGCCATTTGACACGAAAACATTGAACAGGCCTTTCTTCCTGGCAAGCACGCCGCAGTCCCTGGCAAATTCCAAAAAGATGGACGGTTCGTTGTAGGTGTATGCTATTCCCTGGCTATTCGTTTTCAGGGCATTTTCTACAACTTCCCGGGGATTCATGTCGGTCCCTTCGACTTTCCGTCTCTGACTAATGTCAAAATTCTGGCAGAACTGGCACATGAAATTACAACCGGTTGTGGCGATGGAGTACACCCAGCTACCCGGAGCATAATGCATTACCGGCTTTTTGCCGATAGGATCCACGTTGGCAGCGATAACTTTGCCATAAACAAACAGGAATAGCCTGCCGTCTACGTTTCCCCTTATGCCACAAAAGCCGATCTTTCCTTGCGGTATTTTGCAATACCTTGGACAGGCAGTACACTTTACCCTGTCTCCTTCCTTTACGTACAGCACTGCTTCCTGCCCGGCTGGCTGTGACATTGGAGAATAGATTGTTTATTTATTATAAGTCTTGTATGATTGCAGTCGGGTGCATTGCATCCCGTGCCATCGTGAAGTTATTTGTCTCTCCGATAACCTTATTTCATTTAAATAAAGATGAACTTTGTGAATAGAATCGTTGTTGAACCTCTGAACGTTATGCCTGTTTCTGGCAGAAGGTTTGAAATTGTGGAAAGAAAGGGCATCGGCCACCCAGACACTATTTGTGATTTGTTGATGGATGAAATTTCAACCGAGTTATCAAGGCTGTACCTGAAGGAATCTGGCAGGGTTCTGCATCATAATATGGACAAAGCCATGCTGGCTGCCGGACAGAGTGAAAATCGTTTTGGAGGCGGCAAAATCAAACGCCCCATGAAGCTGATACTTGGCGACAGGGCCACCTACAGGGATGGTGAGCGTACTTTTCCCATCGAAGAGGTGGGAGCACAGACGGCCGTTTCATGGTTTGAAAGGAACCTGAGGTTTGTCAAGAAAGAACACATCGAGTTTGAGTTTGTAATAGGTACCGCGTCGCCGGAGCTCCAGTCCACGCTTAAACTGCGTAACGGTGCAGCCATGGCAAACGATACCTCTGCCCTTGTAGGATACGCCCCGATGACCAAAACCGAAACGGCAGTGCTGGAAACCGAGCGGTACATAAATTCAAAGAAGTTCAAGTCAGAATTCCCCGAGTCCGGCGAGGACGTAAAGGTAATGGGATTCAGAGACGGCAACACCCTGGACGTTACCGTGGCCGTGGCCTTTGTAGATGCATACGTAAATTCAGAGGCCGTCTACTTTCAAAGGAAAAAAGAGATGCACCAGGCGATAAAGGAGTTTCATGATGAAAAAGGCTACTTTGAAGATACTAGAATCGTCATCAACAACCTGGATAAACCTGGCATTGGCGCGGACGGCCTTTATCTGACTGTTTTGGGGACTTCTGCTGACAGTTCGGATTCTGGCCAGGTAGGACGAGGAAACAGGGTCAACCAGGTGATTTCGTTGATGCGGCCGTCAGGCTCTGAAGCGGCGGCTGGCAAGAACGCGGTCAGCCATATCGGCAAGATATACAACGTGATGTGTTTTTCCATGGCCGACGAGATCTATCGGAAGGTAAGCGGGATTGAAGAAGTTTCTGTGTGGATGTACAATACCATAGGAAGCAAGGTGGATGAACCACAAGCAGTAATAGTGCAGCCGGTGGGCATCAATGAAAATGACCGCGAAAGGATCACAAAAGAGATAGCGACGGTGGTACAAGACCGTCTTGCAAACATGGGCCGGTTTTGCGAAAATCTTGCAACTGGCAAGTTTATGGTAGCATGACGACAATTCAATTGTTTGGTAAAAGAATTAGCTACTGGGTTACACTTTGTGCCAAGATGCAGAAAACTGCAAGTCCTGTAAATTGCGCTGGTAGGAGTTTATAATAGCAGCCCGACAATTACAGCCTGCCAGATTTGCTTGCAAGGATAATCGTCGGCGGAATCATCCAGGGGGTTGGCTTTCGGCCTTTTGTTTACCGGCTGGCCGCTGCCAACAGGCTGGCTGGGTTTGTCAGAAATCGTGGAGATGCAGCCGCCGAGATCGTGGTGCAGGGCAATGAGCAAGACATAGACCGGTTTCTTTCAGGAGTCAAAGAAAAAAAGCCCGTGCTGGCACGCTATGACGGCTTTGTTGTAGAAAAGACAAACAAAGAAGAAAAGTTCAACGACTTTTCCATACTTGCCAGCTTTGAAAGCCATGAACTTTCAGGCTCTGTAGTTCCACCGGATGTTTCTATCTGCGACCAGTGCATCAAAGAATTGCAGGAGCCGCAGAATCGCAGGAACGATTACCCCTTTAACACGTGCACCGAATGTGGCCCGCGCTTTACGATAATCGAGGCGCTGCCCTACGACCGAGTGAACACGACAATGACAGAGTTTGGCCTCTGCAAGGACTGCAGCGCTGAATACTACGACCCGCTGGACAGAAGATTCCACGCAGAAACCATATCGTGTCGTGCCTGCGGGCCGCGGTTGTCCATCACAGACAACAAGGGAGTACCAATCGACAGCGTGGACCCTCTGGGCCTTGCCGCAAAGTTGCTGGAGGAAGGCTCGATAATCGCTGTCAAAGGCATTGGCGGTTTTCACGTCGCGGCGTCCGCGCTCAACTCTGATGCCATCTCCAGACTCCGGAAGAAGAAAAACCGGAAAAACAAGCCCTTTGCGGTCATGGCAAAAAACGTCGAGTCAGCAAAAACATTTGCAGTTGTTGACAGCGCTGAAGAAAAACTGCTCCTGTCGCATGCAAGGCCCATCGTGCTCCTGAAAAAACGCGATGACTGCATTCTTTCGCCTCTTATCGCACCCCAGCTTCACAACATTGGGGTGATGCTGCCCTACACTGCCATGCATATTCTGCTCTTTGATAGACTGTCCAGTCCGGCGCTGGTGATGACAAGCGCAAACCCAAGCAACATACCGATGGTCAAAGACAACGACGAAGCCTTCAGGCAGATAGACTTTGTGGACTATTTTCTTGTACACAATCGGCGGATTGCAGTGCGATGCGATGACTCTGTTGTAAAGGTTAATGGCGGCAAAGCAAGCATGATCCGGCGTTCACGTGGCTTTGTTCCAGCCCCCATCTACCTGAAGAGCCAGTCTTCCTGCGTTCTTGCCCTTGGGGCAGAGCTGAACAACACCTTCTCTATGCTAGTGGGCAACAAAGCCTTCATGTCGCAGCACATCGGCGACGTTGAAAGCGTCGAGACGTACCAGTTCCTTAAAGATGCTATCAAGCATATGGCCGACATGGTCAATGCAAGGCCAGACACAATAGCATGCGACCTGCACCCTACGATGCACACGACAAGGCTGGCCCATGCCATGGCCGGCTCTGACCTGCGCCTTGTTCAGGTGCAGCACCATCATGCACATGCAGCGTCGCTGATGGCAGAGCACGGTGTCGATGAGATGATAGGAGTTGTCTGTGACGGGGCCGGCTACGGTCTGGATGGAAAAGTCTGGGGCGGCGAAGTGCTTTATTGCAACAAGCAGGATTTCAAACGGGCCGGGCATCTGGCCGAGCAGCCGATGGTTGGCGGAGACCTTGTCACCTGCTACCCACTGAGGATGGTAGCTGGCATACTCTACAGCAGGGTTGATGGGCTGGACCAATACCTGCGTTCAAAATCCGGTCATTTCCCTAGTGGCGGCAGTGAAGTGGAATTTATACTGCAAAACTTGGGCAAGGCTGCCACAATGACTACGAGCACCGGCAGGATACTGGACGCTGCATCTGCCATCCTTGGGGTTTGCTATGAAAGGACATACGAAGGCGAGCCGGCCATGAAGCTGGAATCTGTAGCTGTGGGTGGAAATGATCTAGGAATCAAGCCAAGAATTGAAAAAGATGTGCTGGACACGACCTTTCTTTTGCAGTACGTGTACGAAAACAGAGGCAGACATCCAACAAGAGACCTTGCCTATTCGGCGCACTCGTACATAACCAGGGGGTTGGCAGAGATTGCGTGCAGCCAGTCGCAAAGCACTGGAGTCAAGGCCATCGGCTTTTCAGGCGGCGTTGCCTACAACGAGCTTGTTACTAGGCTGCTGAAACAGCAAGTCGAGTCATCCGGCCTGCAGTTCCTGCAGCATGAAAGCGTGCCTCCTGGCGATGCCGGTATTTCGCTTGGCCAGGTCTACGCTGCCTGCAACACTGATGAAGACTTATAGGCATGGGTGCGGTTTCATTTTCCAAAAATGTGTTTGGCTTTTCCCGGAAGGGTTGTCGAGGTAAAGGGGGATTTTGCAAAGATCGACTTTGGCGGGGGCACCACCAAAGAACAGATCAATATATCGCACGTTTCGGCAAAGGAGGGAGATTATGTCCTCATCCACGCTGGGTATGCCATACAGGTGCTGGACCTGGAAGAAGCTGAAAACATGCTGAGGTACTGGCAGACCAACGTCAGCTGGAAATGCGAAAGATGCGAAATAGTCGATGAATGCTCCATGGGCGCGATAGTCAAGGACATCAATTTCAAGAACAAGGCCAGCTTCAAGGTGAAATGACCGTGGTGCTTGAAGGCTTTCGAGATCCGCAGCTGGCCAAGAAGATCAGCGACAAGATCCACGAGTACGCAAAGGAGATAGACGAAGACCTGCTTTTCATGCATGTCTGCGGCTCCCATGAATGGACCATCTCACACCATGGCATACGGTCATTGTTGCCGGAAAACGTGGAGATACGGTCCGGCCCCGGATGCCCGGTATGCATCACGCCGGCAGACGACATCGACACTGCAGTTAATCTGGCGCAGGAAGGCAAGTCGATCCTTGCCTACGGTGACATGTCCAAGTCAAAAGGATCCAAAGGCCTGAGCGTTCTGGACACAAGGCCGTCCGGCGGCGATGTGCGTATAGTGTACAGCATACACGATGCCGTGACTACTGCAAGAAAGGAGCCGGAAAAAGAGTTCGTGTTCTTTGCGGTGGGCTTTGACACCACCGCGCCTCCCACGGCGTATGAAATCCTGCAGGGGCTGCCGCCCAATTTGTCTTTGATCCTGTCATACAGATACATGCCGCCCCTGGTCGGGTCCGTGCTAAAATCTTCCGTCCTGGGAATCGACGGCATAATCAACCCGGGCCACTCCTCTACAGTGACCGGCATGAAACCATACTACCCGGACTTTTTGGAGACAAGAAAGCCCGAGGTCTTTTGTGGCTTTGAGCCCATCGATGTCTTGCTTGGGGTACTGATGCTGATGCGGCAGCTAAAAGAGGGCAAGCCAAAGCTTGAAAACGAGTACACCCGGTCCGTTACCTGGGAGGGCAACGTTGCAGCCCAGAGCTCCCTTGACAGGGTCTTTGATCTTGCCGAAGGCTACGTCCGGGGCGTGGCGCTTATCCCGCAGTCCGGCTTTGCGCTAAAAGAAAAGTACAGAAACCTTGATGCATACGAAAAGTACGGGCTCAAAAAGAAAGGCACCAACGAGCAGTTTGTTCCCGGCGCAAGGTGCGGCGAGGTAATACTGGGGCTGTGCGAGCCAACAGAATGCCCGCTGTACATGAGGGAGTGCACGCCACAGACGCCCAAGGGGCCGACGATGATATCCCTTGAAGGGACCTGCAAGATCTGGGCTGAGCACCGCGTTATAACGTCCATAAAAAGCAGCAAGACAGTCAAATAGGGATTTTCAGGCATGGCATTTTTTATCGGCAACAGCTTTTGCAGACTCTGCCAAACCAGCGAAGAGCAACTGGTCGACGAACTTGCGGTGTGCTCAAAAGGCCTTCTGGCCAAGGGCCTGTCTTTTCCTGCAGATGCCCTAAGTGCAAGGCTGCCCGGCTCAAGTGCGATCTGGATGCTGCGTGCACAAGGACAGACCTTCAAGATAGACATCAATAATCTCGGCCAGGTTTCTGAGCATGAAATCTCGCTTCACGCCAAGATATACGATCTACGGCCAGATGTAAACGCGATATGCCACACCAGAAACCCGTACACTGTTTATGCAACCCTTGATGGGCCGCTGGAGAAGGTTCACGGCGAGGCAGCCCTGATACTTGGCGATATGCCCATCATCGACCATGATTCTGTTAAGGACACTGATTGCAAGCTGATTGAATCGGTGGCAAAAGCAAGCGTCGGCGAGCCCCTGCGGCCGATAAGGACGATACTCATAAGGGGAAAAGGAGTCCTGGGACTGGGCGCATGCATTCATGAGGCCCGCGCCTTTGTGGAGATACTTGAGGAATGGGCCATGTTCAAGATGTTTGCCAGGATGCATGGAAAATCCTTGAACGTTCTGACGCTTGAGCAACTGAGGAGCCTGGGCGCTCGCTATGCTCGGTCTATAAAGTTTGGAGGCAGGCAGTCTCCTGTACGATGACAGAAAGGAAAAATTACAAGCCTGATTTTATGAAGACTGTTTGGCATCCATCAAGACGATCCTTGTTTTTGGCAACCCGCTGGTCAAAAAGGACCGGCTTCCACTGATGATTATGCCAGAATTAAGAAAAGCGTTTCCCGATATAGAGTTCAAGGAATTTGATGCCGTAGAAGACCTGCACAAGGAAGGCAAGACCCTCTACATCTTGGACTCTGTCGAGGGGATAGGCCAGGTCGAGGTGATAACAGACATTGACATGCTGCTGGTCAACAAGATCTACTCGGTTCATGACTTTGACCTTGCCTATGCGCTGAAGCTCATGAAAAAGATGGGCATGGTAGAAAAGGTCGTGATATTTGGAGTGCCCATGAAGATAAGAAAGGATCAGGCCATCAGGCAGCTCAAACAAAAGATCGGTTCCATTTTATCCTGAGAAAGTGGCTGGCGCAGCTCATGCAGGGGTCGTATGCCCTTACCACCTTCTCCAACTCGTGATGTATGTCGTGCTTGGGCATGTCAAGTATCTGCGGTATGGTCAGCGCAATGTCCTTCTCCATCTTTATCTGGTTCTGGGCGGTGGGTATCACGAAATTGGCAAACTTTACCTTGCCGGCACTGTCCAGCTCCAGCATGTGGTAAAGCGTGCCCCTTGGGGCCTCGATAACGCCGATGCCTCTGCCTTTCCTTGACCTGACTGCAGGCGGAGACTCTTCTTTGAATTCGTTTTCCTCAAGAATCTGGATTGAATGATCAATGCAATGGAGTACCTCTATGGCCTGGGCAAGGTTGTTGTGGTAAATGTTGTACGATGGAAACACTCTCAGATACTTTGCTGCATCCCTCCTTGTGTTTTTGTGCAGGGAATCCTTGTTCAGGTTCATCCTTGCCAGGGCGCCGACCATGAACTCGTCGCCCTTGAACTTGAAGCCTGTTGCCTGCGAGTAGGGGATCACGACGCGGCTGAGATGGTCCCAGTAATCCTCTTCTCTAATCACGGTCCCGTCGGAGCTTCGTATCTCGCCTTCAAGAAAGCTATAGTCCTTCGTTACAAGGGAGACAAAGGTGGTCTTTCTGCTGAAGGCAAAGTCGCAGTCATAAAAGATCTTGATGAGGTCAAGAACATGATCCCTGACGCCTTTTAGCTCCTGAACCAGCGCCCTGCCGTCCTCCTTGGACGGTATGTGGGAAAACGAGCCTATGCGCTCGTACGTGGCGTGGACCGCCCGGCCGGCCACCACCTTGGAGAGGTTGTTGCCTGCGCCCTTGACTGCAAAGGCCTGCTTTACAAGCTGATCCTTGGACTTGTCAAATTCAAAGACCGAGTCGACTTTGAATATGTCCGGCAGGCAAAAGAAGTACAGGTGCAGCGCATGGTCTCTTATCATCATGCCGTAGACTGCCAGCTTTCTCAGCAGCTCTGTCTGGGGGGACGGCGTTATTCCAAGACACTTTTCGACGGCTTCCATGCTGCACGTCAGGTGCGCTATGCTGCACGTGCCGCAGATCCTAGAGACGAACTGGGGCACGCTTACAAAATGCCTGTTCCTTACCGCCTGGGTGTAGAATCGCTTGTTCTCGCTTATCTTGAGCTTGACGTCCTGGACCTTGCCGGCCCGCACCTTCACTTCAAGGTCTGCATGGCCTTCCGTCTTGCTTATCTGATCGATGTTGATGTCAAGGCTGTCATGCATGGACCAATCCAAACTCCTTCAGATACTGGTCCAGCTTTGAAAGGAAGAACTTCTCGTCCATGGGGCAGCCGGAAATAAAGTCGTCTACCTTGACGACTTCGGAGAGCTGCGACACCTTTTCTCTGTGTTCAAACCGGTCCAGTATGAACTGGATCTCCTCCCTGGTCGACTGGTCAAAGAAGTTCCGCTGGTTGGCCGGCGCGCCGGTGCAGGCGCAGCTGCCTATCGCTACCAGTTTTTTGCAGTTCTGCCTTATCTTTTTGACCGTTTCTTCCTCCTTTTTGTTTGAGATCGCTCCCTCGACAAAGGCAATGTCAAGGTCAGTCATGTCGTTTCTGCCCTTCAGGGTTCTAAAGTACCTGAAATCCAGAAGGTCCCTCCACTCAAAGAATTTCTCGTTCATCAGTTCGATGAAAACCATGGTGCTGTCCTCGCAGCAGGTAAAGGAGAACCAGCCGACCCTCAGCTTCCTTGACATCTGATAGGTTTCTTTAGCTCCTCGTATTTAAGATTCATGCGGGCAATCTGACCAAAAAATGATGCAAGGAAATGCAGTTGCCCTCAAAAACATGATATAATCATTGGCCGCTTTTCTGTCCCATGCAAAACTCGGTGACTCTTGCCCATGGTGCCGGCGGAGTCGTGATGCAGCGCCTGATAAAAAACAGCATGCTGAAGCATTTTTCCAACCAGAATTTCGAGGTCCCTCTGGAGGCGCTGGACGATGCCGGAGTCGTTGATGGCATAGTCTTTACCACCGACTCGTACACCGTCAAACCCATATTCTTTCCGGGAGGTGACATTGGACGGCTGGCCATAGCCGGAACGGTCAACGACATTGCTGTCATGGGAGGCGAGCCGCTTGCCCTGTCCAGCGGCTTTGTGATAGAGGAGGGCTTTTCCATGGACGATCTGGAACGGATCCTGCAGAGCATGACAGAGACCTGCGAGGAGGCCGGCGTAGGCGTCCTGACCGGCGATACAAAGGTCGTGGAAAGAGGTGCGCTGGACAAGATAATCATAAACACTTCTGGCATCGGGAAAAGGGGCGACGCGCTGGACAGAAATATTGGAGTTGTCAGAAAATACCGGGCAGACTTTGATTCATCCTGGCTTTTGGACTCCAACGTAAGAAGCGGGGACAAGATAATAATCTCCGGTACGCTTGGAGACCACGGCACTGCCATAATGTCTGCCAGGGGTACCTACGGATTTGAAACAGACGCCAAATCCGACGTTGCTCCGCTTAACAAGATGATACGAAAGGCCCTTGACGTTGGTGGAATAGTGAGCGTCAAAGACCCAACCCGGGGAGGCCTTGCAAACCTGCTCTACGAATGGGCAGAAAAATCCCATGTAGGGATTCTGGTCAGAGAAGACCGGATCCAGGTAAAGGAGAACGTCAGGTCTGCCCTGGGGTTTCTTGGGATGGACGCGCTTGAAATCGGCAACGAAGGCAAGGTCTGCATGGCCGTCATTTCCGAAAAAGCTGACGAGGTCTTGCAGGCACTGAGGGAGACGGACAACGGCCGGGATGCAGAAATAATAGGGGAAGCAACAGGCGAATTCGATGTTGTCGCACTTGAAACTGCCATTGGTGGCAAAAGGATCGTCTCGCAACCTGCCGGCGATCCGATACCAAGAATATGTTGAGGGACAGACATGTTCAGAGACGTTCCTTCAGAAAATATCCGACGGCGCCTTGTGTGCAGGGTCTGCAAGTTTGTAAGCGAAGACCTGCCGGCGCACCATGGCAAGCCCATGGTCTGGAGCCTGGCTGGATCGTTTAGAAAGGTAGAATGCCTCAAATGCCAGGTCTGCGGCCACGCCATAGAGATGCCACAGCACTGCAACACTACCATGTTCTACTCAGAAGCAGCATACGGAGATCTGCCCGGCCTGGCAAAATCCGAGCGATTGGATGAGGAAGAGTAGAGTTGCCACCCCCTGAATGGCATGCGCGGTTTGCGCTGCAGATGCTGGAAATTGCAGGCGCGCAAAAGAATGCCTGGGTTGCATGCCATGCCATCTTGCGGGCGTTTGAAGAGGTGATAGACGCGTACTGTGCACAGGACGGCCTCCACTTCCACGACGACTATCCGGTAGAAGCATGGAAGAAAAGAACAGAGTGGCTGCACAGTTCAAGGCCAGACCTGCTGGAGGACTGGAACCGCCTCTTGGGCCTGTGCGCGCAGGTTGCCGCCGGCCAGCCTGATGCGGTTTTGCAGATGCTTGTCATTGCAAGAAATCGAAGTTCTGATCTACATTCTGCTTAGGACGGCAAGGCACCTTGCCCACTCCTCAAGCAGGTCCACTTGGAATCTGGCTTCATGGATGCACCTGCCGATTCCAATGGCGCCGTGATTGAGGAGTACGATCGCGCCGGTCAACGGTTCAAGGCGGCAGGCCATGCCCACGGCCCTGCCAAGGGCCTTTGATCCAAGCTGCTTGTATTCAATTACAACCGGACTGCCGAGGACCTTGGGAAACTCTATCGGGGGTTTGTCTGCCAGCGTGTATATGCCGTCGATATCGGTTGGAGCCAGTTTTGAGGCCAAAAAGAACCCCTGCGTATAGGGGTTGTGGATGTGGCAGACCGCGTTTATGTCTGGCCTGACCCTGTAAACCTCGGTGTGAAAAGGCGCCTCTATGGTGGGCCTGAGGCTGCCATGAACA
The DNA here is from genome assembly GCA_037441265.1 of Nitrososphaera sp. Classification (GTDB taxonomy): domain Archaea; phylum Thermoproteota; class Nitrososphaeria; order Nitrososphaerales; family Nitrososphaeraceae; genus Nitrososphaera. The sequence continues at coordinate 13,013 of JBBISN010000026.1, forward strand.
ACGTTTCCATCAAGGTTTATCAATAGCAGGTCATCCGGCACAAGATGCGATCTTGGATATCCTGACGGAGTTATCCAGATCCTCTCTGGGTGGTCGGACCTGAAACTATGGTTTCCTCCGCCGACTGAGACCATGCCTTTTGAAAAGAACGTCCTGACGCAGCTTACCAGCTCTTGCTTGAAGAAACTCTCGTTGTATATGCTGCAAATTTTGCAGGACAACCGGGCAGTTCATTTCATCGCGTCTAATTTAAGGACTCTTGAAGTGCTCAGAAACGATCTCCAGGATCTTTTTGGCCACCGCGGTCTTGCTGTCCAGCGGGATGTGCGCGATCTTTTTGTCCCTGTCCAGCACCAAGACCTCGTTTCTGTCAGAACCGGCCTCAGAACCCTTTCTCCCAAGATCGTTGGCCACCACCAGGTCGGCGTCAGACTCGGTGAGTTTTTTGTAGGCCTTTTCTGCAAGCTCTGAATCTGAAACATTGTAATCGGCCTTGAACGCTACAAGGAAGGTATCCTTGGAGATCTTTTTGACCTCGTCGATGATCTTTTTTGTCGAGACCAGCGAGAGGTCCAGCCTGCCGGCCCTTGTGTCCACCTTTTTGGATGACTTTGCTGCAGGCGTATAGTCTGCAACTGCGGCAGCCATTATCGCAACGTCATAGTTCTTGCCAAGTTCTGAAACAACAGCATCGTGCATCTCCTGGCTGGTTGTAACCCTGATGGTTCTGACGCCGTCGGCTTCTGCGGTGCCATGGCCATAGACGACGGTGACGTCTGCGCCCATGGCTTGGGCCTGCTTTGCGATTGCAAAACCCATCTTGCCGGAGCTAAGGTTGGTTATAACGCGGATGGGGTCGATGTACTCTACAGTGCTTCCGGCAGTAACGAGGATCTTCTTGCCTGCAAGGATTCCGGGGCCACTGACAGCTTTGATTGCCGCTTTCAGAACCAGCTCCGGCTCGGCCACCTTTGCCTTTCCTTCCTCGATGCTGGGCTCTACAAATCTGATGCCGCACTCCTTCAGCCTTCTTACGTTTTGCTCGATGAACTGGTTTTCGTACATTGCTTCGTGCATGGCCGGAGCAACTATGATGGGGATCTTGGCTCCAATGGCCACGCTCAGAACCGAGGTGACCGGCGTGTCGTCAATGCCGTTTGCCGCCTTGCCGATGGTGTTTGCAGTGCACGGATACACGATTATGAGGTCTGACATGCCATAGTCCGCAAGCCTGATGTGTTCTAGATCTCCGGTCAGCCTGGTAACGACGTCGTTGCCCGTGGCCCATTTCATCATGTCAGGATGCAACAGCGTCGATGCTGTGGACTCGGTCATGACTGGATAAACGTCCGCGCCATGCCGCATCAAGAGCCGGGCAAGGTCTATTGCGCGGTACGCCGCCACGCTTCCGGTGATGCAAAGCACGATCTTTTTCCCCTTCAGCTCACTTCCTTCAGAGCCGGTTATCTCCTTGGATGGATGTCTGCCGGTCATTTGCGCCCCATCTTCCTCAGTCTTTCAAGCTCTTCTGGGCTCATGTGAAATGTGTTTTGTTCCTCTGGAAATCTGGATGCCTTGACATCCTGCGTGTATGCCGAGATTGCCTCAAAGATCGACTTGGAAAGTTCGGTGTAACGCTTTACAAACCTGGGCTTGATGTTCTCGTATATTCCAAGCATGTCGTGCAACACAAGCACCTGGCCATCACAGCCGACTCCGGAACCGATCCCTATGGTGGGAACAGAGATGTTTTTCGTGATGATTTCAGCTGCCTCGCTGGCCACCATTTCAAGGACGATGCTAAACACGCCGGCCTTTTCCAGGGCCTTTGCATCCTCAACAAGCCGTGCTGCAGACTCGGCGGTCCTGCCCTGCAGCTTGTAGCCCTCCCAGAGCGATGCCGTCTGCGGCTTTAGGCCGATGTGGCCCATGACCGGGATGCCGGCATCCACTATTGACCGGATCTTGTCGGCAATCTCCATGCCGCCTTCCAGCTTGACGCAGTCGCAGCCGGCCTTGATGAACCTGCCGGCGTTTTCAATGGCCATGCTGGTGCCCGGCTGGTACGAGCCAAAGGGCATGTCGCCTACTATCATGGGACGCCTTGCACCCCTGGCAACGGCGCCGCAGAACACCAGCATCTCGTCCATCCCGATGTGAAGCGTGCTTGGGTAGCCAAGGACAACCATGGCCGCGCTGTCGCCAACCAGGAGAACGTCCGCGCCGGCCCTGTCGGCGATAAGTGCGGAGCAATAATCGTAGGCAGTAAGGACAGCTATCTTTTCCCTTCCTTTCATGGCGACAAGGTCGTTTACCGAGATCTTTTTGCGCTCCTGCAACTAGGCTTTGCTCCTTATGATCCTAAGCGACTGTGCAAGGTTCTTCTTGTTGTCAAAACCACTCACAATTCTTGCCAGAGATCTTTTGTCGCGGCCCTTCAGCATGCGCGCCTGTTCAACCAGCGCCGGCATGGCCCTGACCAGGTTGTCGACGATGGTGATATGAGCTGCCACAGCAGTTCTGGACCGCGGGTTTAGGTCCACGGTTATCACCTTCTTGCCCATCTTTACCAGGGCTTCGGTCCTGTCGCCGTCTTCAAGGGGCACGAACACGGCATCGGCTATGAATATTCCTTCCGGGTCGACTCTTCTGCGCTCACTCTGCAGCTCTGGGATCCTGGCCGATGCGCTGGGCCCCACACCAAGAACCTCCTTTGCGCCATGCTTTTCAAGCTCTGCCTTGATGGCGCTTTCCCGCTCTTTGGTCCTGTAAAACAGGTTGACCTCAAGGCCTGCGTTCGTTACCTCGGACAGCTGGACTGTTTCCTCTGGGCATAATGCTGCAGCGTTGCCATTTATCGACAATACGGGATGCTCTGACAGCAACAGCAGTGCAGCCGCGGC
>JBBISN010000026.1:16015-17462 GCA_037441265.1 Nitrososphaera sp.
CCGCCAAATCCGCTCAGGGCCTCCGCGGCCTCGTCTGCACGGTCTTTTGGCACAAGCGTAAACACGGTCTCGCCAAAAAGCGCAACGCTTGCTTCAAGACCCATGGCCCTGAGAGCCCTGACGGGACTTCTGCATTTCCCGTCGGTAAGGCCAAGCATGTCTGCAAACTCGTACGACATCTTCATAAAATCATTGACGCTCCTTGACCCAGACAGTTTGTGGAGCATGCGGCCGCCAAGGCCGTCTATTGATGCAAGGCGCCTGGCAAGAAAAGACTTGGTAGAGATGGGCGCAAGGCAAAGGACAACTGTCTTGTAGCCGTCCAGCGCAATCTTTTCAACGGTGCCAATGCCGGGCGCGCCAATGCCGGTGCGCATCTCAAAGCCACCGGCAAATTCTGCGATGACTGTACCAAGGCCCGTTCTGCAGGCAATCTCTGCCTTGTGGGCCAGCTGTGCAGCCTCGACAGTGCTTAACTTTGAACCAAGGGCCCCGTTCAGAGCATAAGAGAGGCTCAGGGCAGCCGCGCCGCTGGAGCCGAGGCCAAAACCAACTGGCATGTTGATATCGTGCTCTACCCTGACAAAATACGGCCTGTCGGCGTTGCTGAGGTAATGATCAACAACCCACTGCGAGACTTCGGCCTTTTGCGGCTTTACAACCCGGCCGTTTATCCGTATCTCTGAGCCGGACCGGCCCTCATAAACATAAACGGCAGTGGATATGCCCCTGTCTATGGAAAAGCCAGCGCCTCTTGACCCCCTGTAAAGCGGGTTGTGTTCTTCTTTGCTGGCAGTTTCAAAGAACCCCGTTATATGACCGGGACTGAAAGCTCTGGCTACAGCTAACGGGACCGTTATCGCCGCTGATGCCATTTAGATGTTTATAACCAGCAGTCAATATAAAAATAATGTTTAATTAGTTTAAATGGGTTTATACAATTTATGGCCAGATATGCAAGGCGCCTCCAGCAGATCGGAAGCAGCATCCTGATCTCGCTTCCAAGCGAGTGGATCAGGAACAACAACCTGAAGAAGGGGAGCATAGTTCCCCTAGATGTCAACCGCGACAACAGCATCTCCATATTCCCGTCGGAGGATGCCTCTGAAAAGGTCAAGGATGTAGTCATACCGTACTCGCCGGCGTCCATGGATTCACTTGTAAATCAGGTTTACGGCGCGTATCTTTTGGGGTACGACGTCATACAGATAAGGACCAGCAACACACCCATCTCCTTTGAGGACTCGGACCGCATCAAGCGGGCGATGAGAAAGCTCGTCGGCCTTGAGATACTTGAAGAGGACCGGTTCCACATCTCCTCGCAGTTCCTGCTTGACCCAAAAACGCTGGATGCTGAAAAGATCCTGCGCAGGATGAACTCCCTCATCGCTGGCATGTTCCGGGAAATGACGGATGCCATAAAATCAAAAGAGAACTCGCTTAAAGG
>JBBISN010000026.1:17562-23766 GCA_037441265.1 Nitrososphaera sp.
GCCGCCTTTGCCAACAAAAACCGGTCAGAGTCTCTTATCGTCGTAAACATGTACTCCGAGTTTAACAGGATAATAAACTCAATAAAGGACATCTCGACGACTGCGCAGCACAAGAACCCCGAGTCGACCATTGCAATCCTCAACCTTGCATACTCAATGGACAGGATAGCCCGATGCTGGGTCGACGTGGCAGACTTGGTAAAACCAGTACACCTGATAGCTCCGCTCAACAACGCCTAGCCAAGCACCAGGCCGTCATAGTCTATCTTGGCTTCAAACGCGCTGTAACCGGCCTCTTTGATGCTGCTGGCAATGGCAGTTCTATCGTGTTTGTCCGCAGCCAGAGCTATTATGGCACCGCCGCCTCCTGCTCCAGTGACCTTGGCGCCCAGCGCGCCGCTCTTGAGAGCGATTTCTATCAGCCGGTTGGCCACCTCGTGGGAAACGCCTATCTTGGACAGCAGAACCTGGTTCTCGTTCATAAGCGCGCCTATCTGACTGATATTGCCTGCCTCAATGGCGCTGCGGGCCCGGCTGCATATGCTGCGGGCCTGTTCCATCAATTTTGAGAATTCCTGCTCGTTTCTTTCCTTCAGGTTCTTGACGTTTGAAACCAGATCCCCTGTGGAGTGCTTGATGCCCGTATCGGCTATTACAATCTGCATTTCTGCACCCGATTTTATCTTGCTGAATCCTTCAGATCTGCTGTAATAGATGAGGCCGCCAAAAGTGCTGATGTAGCAGTCGGCTCCAGACGAATTCTTGTGGATAAGCCGTTCGGCCTCAACGGCCTTTTCGCAGACTGATTGCCTGTCTGGTTGCTCAAAAAGCGAGCAAGTTGCCGCCACGGTCGCAACGCATGAAGCGGCAGACGATCCAAGCCCTATGCCATGAGGGATGTCCGACCCTACTTCGATCTCAAGTCCGTGCTTGTATTTATTGTCTGAAAGAACCTGCCGTATGGCGTTGTACAGTGGCCTCAGGACCACCTCTGCGTTTCCACTGCCTTTGACAGTATCGCCAGAAAACTCGCCTTCCGCTATGTCTGATCTTATGAAAACTTTGTTGTGCTCTGCTGTTTTGGCCATGACAGTTATCCGCCGGTCTACGGAAGCCAGGATAGCTGGGCTGCCATAGACGACGAAATGCTCGCCAAACAGTATGACTTTTGCCGGCGCTGACGCCGTTGCCTGCGGTTTCATACAAACACTATCGATGAATAGCCCACGACTGCGCCTGTGTCGCCTGTGACGTCGCCGCTGGTGGCATACTTCAATAGCTCGCCTTTTGTTGCACCGAGGTTCTTTGCCGCCACCATGATGGATGCTATGGCGCCGTACCCGCAGGCCGAGACGTCCAGCCGCTCAAGGACCGCATAAAACTTGTTAACATCAAGGGAAAGGATGGCCTTTATCAACTCGCCGTCCTTTCTGTGGGCCTGCTCGTTTGGCTCGTAGTGGGTAAAATCCGACGACGCAACAAGGATTGTTTTGTCCTGCCTTTCTGCCATGGTGTCTGAGATGGCCTTGCCGACGTCAAAGGCCGTGTTAATGTCCTGCATTATGAGGATTATGGGCACAATAGTGAACTTTTGGCTGATGTACTGCAGAAAGGGGATCTGCACTTCCAGGCAGTGGTCGCGGCTGTGCGCCTGCTCGTCAAAGTCGATAATCCCTGATCTCTTGGCCACTTCCATGGCCCACTCGGAGTTGACCTGTACCTGCCCAAGGGGGGTTTCCCATGACCCTGAACGCATCGTGGCCACGCCGGAGCCGATCCCGTAGTGGTTTGGGCCCACCATGACAACGTTGTCAAAATCAAGCGATGAAATTTCATAAAATCCGTTGGCGGCAACGGCGCCGGAATACACATATCCTGCGTGCGGCGAAACTATTCCATATATCCTGCGTCTTTTGGAAGGTGGCAATCTTCCGGGGCCAAATTTCTGGTTGCGAAAAGACTGCTCGATTTCGAGTCGCAGCTCGGCCGGATCTGAAGGGTAAAACATGCCGGCAACAGCCGGCGGTCTTTTGGTCGGTCTGCTCAAGCTATTTCCTCGACTAATTTATCGCCTGTGATAATTATATAATCGTCAAAGCATGAAGTCATTACTGAAAAAGGCATCTTGTTCCCATTAGCCTTTTTCATGGGTCCATTATTTAGGTTTAAGGAGCCGGTCTACAGAAGGCAGTTGAAATACCGGATTTTAAGCAAGCGTAAGTCCCTGACCGATGATCTGCTCTTGGTTAATGCAGTACTTGACAAGCTGCAGGATCTTCTAATCCCTTGATTGATAATCAATCTTCCTTCGACATCAGAGGTGAGATAAAGGAAGCTTTCGCTGCGACCATGGCAGCAGACAATAATCAAACTTCAAAAAATATCCGACAGCAAGCTTCCACAGAACCTTTTTATTCAAAACAATGCAAGTGTAGTCGTGGCCACCACAAGGCATAAACGGGTCGCCAAGATGACGCCGGAAGAGGAAGAAAGGGTCGCCAAGGCCTATGAAGATATCAAAGCAGGACGCGTCTACAGATTCAAGTCCGTAGAGGAAATGGACGAGTATATCAAAAATATGCCGGATGAAGATTGAACTGGATTTTAAGTCCGTCTTCTAATTTCATGAGACAGAGAAAGCGGTATGAAAACACTCCTGTCAATGAAAAAATACGAAAGGCCATAAGAGAATTACAAAACTCATCAGACCCTCGGAAATTAGGAACTTTCAAACGAGGGAGAAAATATGCCGCATACTACTACAACCTTGACCAATCCTTTCGACTTGTTTATGACGTAATAGAGGACGAATTAGTTATACTGTTACTTGATGTAGGGGATCACAAACAGGTATATGGAAAAGTAGGATGCTTTGACTTGATTATTTCCATTAGTCAAGACAAGAAGAACGAAGTTTCTGCGTTTAACCTCATCGACCCTGCTTTTCAGTACCGGGTCAGATGAAAATGGAAAAGAACCAGTGGGTTGCATCCACTGGCCGGTGCTTTTGACCATGAATTCCCTATTGGGAATCGTAGTATAACTTTGCTAGGCCTAAGCTATTTCCTCGACTAACTTTGTCTCAAAGTCGTCGATTGAAACAGTCATTTCCTTGTCTGACTTGATCTTGCCCTGCTTCTTCAGGACTTCCCTGGCCAGCAGCCAATACGCCGTGGCCAGTGCCTTTCTGCCCCTGTTGTTGGCAGGTATGACCAAGTCCACCTTGGACGTTACGTTGTCGCTGTTGGATATCGCAATCACCGGCACTCCTGCCCTTGTTGCCTCTATCACTGCCTGCTGGTCTGCCTGCGGGTCGGTGATGATGACTATTTCCGGCTCCATATAGTCTGGCAGGGACGGGTTGGTAAACGTGCCGGGCATGAACCTACCAAGGATCTGGGTTGCGCCAGTAAGCTCGCAGAACTTTTCAACCGGCGTCTTGCCGTACTCGCGGGCAGATGTTACGGCCACCTTGGAGATGTCGGCCCTCGAGATGAACTTGGCGGCCACGTCAATTCTGGCCAGCGTCTTGCCGATGTCCAGGATGTACAGGCCCTCTGGATTGGCTCGCACGATAAATGGAATCATGTACTTTGTCTTGACGGGTGTTCCTACTCTGATGCCTGTGGAAAGTATCATCTTTTCTAAATTGTCAGTATCAACGGATTCCTGGCCTTCCGGGTTGTCAACTATGGTGGTCTCTTCGACCTTGCCCTCTGTATCCTGGATGCCAGAACCTTCTTCCGGGTTGCTCATATCGTGGAGGACAGTTTGGCCATACCATCTATTAAATCATACTCTGACAGCCGCACCAGCTCGTTGAGCTTGGCTATGCGTTCTCCGCCAAGGACGCCGGATTTGAGCATCTTTGAGCCTGTGGCCAGCGCAATGTGGGCTATGTGCGAATCAACGGACTCGCCGGATCTGTGCGACGTTATCAGCTTGATGTCGTTTTTGGTGCACTCCTTTGCAAACTGCATCGCATCGTACAGGCTTCCAGCCTGGTTGACCTTCAGGATTGCGCCGCTGCACGCGCCGTACTTGACGGCCTCTTTGACTTTGGATGCGTTTGTAACAAGCATATCGTCACCGGTAACCATCGTCTTTGGGTTTTTCTTTGTCAGGACCGCCATGCTCTCAAAATCTCCTTCCTGGACGGGATCTTCAGCATAAACAAGCTTGTAATCGCGGATGAGCTTGTTGGTAAACTCGATCTGCTGGCCGGTATCCCGGACAAGGCCCTGCCGGGAGTAGTCGTAAACCTTCTTTTCTTCGTCCCAGAACGACGAGCTGGCAAAGTCGATTCCAAGGGCCATGTCTCTGCCAAGGGTAAATCCGCAATTCTTGACGGCCTTCTCCGCTATCTCCAGGGCCTGGTCGTTGTTGACGTTGGGGGCCCAGGCGCCCTCGTCGCCCCTGCCGTAGGTGAACCTGCTGTCTATGGACTCGATGACTTTGCGCACTTCGGAATGGAGCTTGAAGTTCATTTCCAGGGCCTCGACTATGCTCTTGGCCCCCACCGGGCAGGCGAGGATCTCCTGGATGTCTGGAGTTCCGGGACCGGCATGCGCTCCGCCGCCAAGTATGTTACCAAGGGGGAACGGGAACCTGTAGGGCTTTTTTGAATTCAAAAGTTTGAAAAGCGGGACATCCTCTGCCTTTGCGGCTGAATCCACCGCGGCTATGCTCACTGCATAGGCCACCGCGCCACCTATGGTGCTGTAGTTGTCTGTCTTGTCGACGGAGCGCAGAACGTCGTACACTTGTTTCAAGTCGCCAGCGTCAACGCCGACGAACTTTTTCTTGTTTGCATTGAACGCGGCCAGAGCCTTCTCGGCCTTGTTTTCTGGAAAGCTCTGGGCTTCAAACTTGCCCACGCTGGCGCCGGAGGGCGCGCAGGCCCTTCCCACAAACTGCTTATCGGTTACAACATCGATCTCGATAGTTTTTGAACCCCTGCTGTTGAATACTATTCTACCGTCAAGAGAGGTGATAGCTGGCATCGTACCAAATGCCAGTACTGTGGATATTTATTCTATCTCTGTCTGGACTTCAGACATACGACGCCTTAATGCTTCATAATACGGGATAATCTGGTAGATGGTCTCGACTGTGGCAATGAACATCCTTCTGCAGCAGTACCGCTTGACGTTTAGCGAATCAAGAACCTTTGCCGGATCCTCGCCAGCCTTGACCCGATTCGAATACTCTGTGTACTTGTCTGCGATCAGACCGCCGCACGTAAAACAACGAACCGGAACAAGCATCTACAGTTTTTGAAATCGAGCGCTATAAAAACCATTACTGCTGGTATCTGCCTACCGAACGACTGAATGCGTTCTTGTAGTGCCTCACGTAACAAAGCTACGTATGACTTAAGTATGAAAATTGCAAAACATTCTCTTGGAGGAGAAATCTTGGTAGATAGAGCGAGGATGGCAGTATCAAAGTGGATACCCATGAGTGCGGCAGGTGCCGCAATATCGTTCATTCTAGGGTTTGTGCTGCATTTGCCATTACAGCAAGTCATCGTATCGTCCTTATTGACTGCTACGCTGGTATTCAGCGGGCTTTTCATGCAGTCTTTTGGAAGAGCGAGAAAAGAAGAAGAAAAAACTCAGCCGTGATTTCTTTTCGGCCTCAAGTAACTAGGTTACAGTTCCTTTTTAAGCAGGAAATATCAAGGATGGAGGTGAACTGCAGATAACATGGGATTGTTCAGAAGTTGGAAACCAAAGGGCAAGATGTACAGCCTGAGATGCAATCAATGCGGCGCGGGTTTTCTATCCAGCTATGACTTGGAAGCTCCGATCTGCGGCAAGTGTCTGCAGAAGGCCAAATCCCTTGACTCCACCGTTGAGCATGAGAAGCATTGCATAAAATGCGGCAAACCCGGCGTGATATACGGCAAGGACTACTGCTATTCCTGCTACTTTAATTTTGGAAAGAAGAGCGATTAAGGTTACCAAAGATGGATACCGGGAATTCGGATCTGCTGGACGCCGGAATGTTTGTTTAGGATGTCCTTCTACACGTCAATAAGCGTAAAAACATCCCCTTCATTTCTCAGGCTCTTTGTGACATAAGCGAGTCATAATCTGCAATAGGAAATATTCAAATTAGCGCGGTGAAGGCGTCTTAACAAGAGCGCGGGAGTCGCCCAGCTTGGCCAAAGGCGTAAGACTGAGGCTCTTATCCCTTAGG
>JBBISN010000027.1:0-23734 GCA_037441265.1 Nitrososphaera sp.
GAGCGAAACTCAACACGTGGACATACAGATGGATGGCCGCGTGGAGTAAGTGGGATTAAAAAACCCCTTCTCTTTCTTTCTTTTAATTTTTCAATCTTGTGCCAACAGTCAGTTCCGACAACTTTATCTTCGACATATGTCTAGTATACGCATGGCCGATGCACCGGCTACCTATGCAATCACCATAGGCGTGTTCGTATTCCTCACGGCAATGCTCTTTGCAACAAGGGCCAAAAGACCGCACGGAACAGAGGCGTCAGCTGCTCATAGTGCAGTCGCAGAATGACTTACCATAAAGTAGCGCCGTGACGGACCTTTAGCTTTGGCTGTCAAGATTCACAGCTATCACGACAAGATCTCCTTTTCCAGAAGAGAAGAAACCTGCAAGCTTGGCTTTCATGCCGTACTTCTTGCTCCTCAAGCTGATCGCTTGTTCTGATTCCGGCGGACCTGCAAACCGGGCTTTTCCATCAACCCACTCTCCCTCCGGCTCGCCCCGAAAACCGCAGGGCATGACGCGGACATTCTGGTTGTTTCTAAGCCGTTTGACTTTTCCGGTGCCAGCCTTGGTCACTACGTAAATGGTGTTGTTATCGATGACAAACCATACAGGCGTGGCAACAGCCTGTCCATTCCTTTTGTAAGTTTCAAGATTAAGATATTGATGATTGGCAAACTGGCTGATATCGGCTGTCATGTCTTAGCTGTAGATGACCAGAGATATATCCTGTTGGTGTTTTCAGAAAGGATGGGGTCGGCCGGATTCGAACCAGCGACCTCCAGCGCCCAAGGCTGGCATCCTAACCAAGCTAGACAACGACCCCGAAAAGAGCGCACGCGGAGTGCAATTTTAACCTAATGAAGTCAGCTTAGGAGCTGGAACCGGTTCTTCTTCCGCGTATGAAGTTTGCCGATTATAGGTATCGGGCAGCCGCAATTCTTGCAGTGGTTCTTGTCATCAAGGTTCCATTCATCGACATAAAAGCCGTAACGCCCTACCACTACCTTCTTGCACTCTGGGCAGTAGGTGTCCTCAAGGGGATGCCCCGGCACGTTTCCGATGTAAGAGTATGTAAGGCCTTCCTGTTTTGCCACCTCGTAATGCTTTTCCAGAGTCTCAACCGGCGTTGATTCAAAGTCCAGCATCTTGTAGTCCGGATGGAAACGCAAAAAGTGGATCGGAGTGTCTGGCCCCAGTTCATCATGGACAAACCGGCATAGCTTTCTTGCGGCTTCAAGGTCGTCGCCGACCCTTGGCACTATAAGGTCTGTGATCTCTACATGGATCTTGGTCTTGCTCTTTATTTCCCGCAGCGTCTGGAATATGGGGTCGGCGCTTGGAATGCCGATATAGCGTCGGACAAACTCTTGTTTGCCGCTTCCCTTGAAATCCACGGTTATGCAGTCGAGGAACTGGCCCATCATGGCGACCGAGTCCGGAGTATCGTAGCCGTTTGAAACAAAGATGTTGAACATTCCCCGCTTGTGGGCTTCTAAGCCGCAGTCCTTTGCAAACTCCATGAAAATTGATGGCTCGTTGTAGGTATAGGCGATGCCCTGAGAACCATAGTATTCTGCGGTTTGCGCCACCTGGACAGGGGTCATCTCCACGCCCTCCACCTTGCGCCGCTGTGAAATGTCGTAATTCTGACAGTACTGGCACAGCCAATTACAGCCAGTGGTAGATATGGAAAAGATGTCTGAACCAGGGTTGTAATGGGTTACGGGTTTTTTTTCAATCGGGTCCACGTGTCCTGCAATTACTCTGCCGTAAACAAAAAGCCGTAGCTTGCCGCCTACCACGCCCCTTACGCCGCAGAGGCCCATCTTGCCTTCAGGTATCTCGCAATAGCGGGCGCAGGCGGTGCACTTTATCCTTCCATTGGGCAAGGCAACGCACAGCTCTGCTTCCTTGCCGGGTATCTCGGACTGCACTGTCTACTATTGACGTAATAATCTTATAATTATTTAGGATCAGGCTACCGATTTCAGTTCTATCTCGTTGGACCTGCCGGCTATCTTGGTTGGCTCGGTATACTCGTGCTTGCCCCACGACACCCGGATGTCTGCAGAAATTTTGTGAGTTCCCGCAGATATGTCGTTTCCATCCAACTCGATAACCTTGTCAACATCAAACAACAGAGACTGCGCTTCTTCCACGCTCAGCGGGTAGTACGGAGTCTCGTCTTTTACTATCGAGACCCAGACCCTGTAAGGTATCTTGGGGTTGCGCGTCCAGAACAATGCAGCCTTTCTAACGAATTTGAGCGGCATTATCACCTTTCTGCCGGATTTCAGGTCCACTTCAATTGTCATCCTAAAGCCGTTATCGTGCTTGTTGTACGCCCGCTCCCAGTTACTCTGCGAGAAGGCCTGTCTGATTGCCCCGTCTATCTTGAAGCTAAGGCTCAGTGTTAGCGGCTGTCCGGGCTTGACGGTATCCTGGGACTTTTCAAGCATCGCGCCGCTGATAAAGCTCTGATCACCAGACGACAATCCGTCATGGTATCGTTTATATCCTCAATAAGTAGTTGTCTGTATGCCTGTCATGTATGCAGAGATAATTGATTTTAAGGATAATGAACTTGAGCTAAAGATACGCGACGAGGATATCTCTATTCTCTACGTCATTCAGCACGAACTTCTTAAGGAAAAGAGCGTCGACTTTGCAGGAGTCATGCTCAAGCACCCCCTGACCAAGGATTACATCATGCGGGTTGTAACCAAGAGAAAAGACCCAATTGAGGTAGTTCAAGAAGCCGCCGCCTCTGCAGCCGAATATTCAAAAGAGTTTTCTAATCTTATCAAGTCCGAAGTAACAGATTAAGGAGTTTTCCGGTTTGCGATTCTGCCCTGCTTGTGAAACACGTCTGAGATCAAAACCCGGGGAAGACGTAGTCTGCCCCAAATGCGGCTCAAAGGTAAAGGGGTCCGGCGGCAGTGCGAAAAATGCCGCCAGCGAGACCAAGAAGGCAAGCTCAAAGGATGTTTCGCTCAAGGTGATGGATGAGGAAAGCACCATTGAATCCCTTCCCACGACAAGCATTGACTGTCCGGAATGCAGCAACAGGACAGCGTACTGGTGGATGCTTCAGACCAGATCGGCGGATGAGCCGACCACCCAGTTCTACAGGTGCACCAAGTGCAACCACACTTGGCGGAACTATGCTTAACAGTAATGATTAAAAGCAGATAGTCCTGACAGATTGTTAATTTGGTGTTTGTAGCCAAGACAAAGTCTCCGGAAGAGTGGAAGGCCATAGCTTCGGCCATTTCTACGTTGGTCGACGAGGCCACGTTTGAGGCCACCGCCGAGGGCATATCTTTCCGCGGCATGGATCCTTCTCACGTTGCGCTTATCGATATCTACTGGCCTAATTTCGCGTTTGAGAAATACGAATGCGACAGTGCCGTCAAGTTTGGCATCAGGGTAGACGAGTTTTCCAAGGTGATCAAACGGGCCGACAAGAAGGATGCCATCGAGATCAATCTGGGAGACGACAGCATGCTTCATGTCAGGATGCAGAACGGCTACAAGCGTGAATACAAGACCCGGCTCATTGAAAGCTCTGCCAGCTCTACGCCCTTGCCAAAGCTTAATTTCAATTCCAAGGCGGTCCTTACCGCAGCAGCCTTTGACAAGATCCTGTCAGACGTGCAGGTGGTTTCCGAGTACATCTTGATGGAATCGAAATCCGGCAAGATAAACTTCTCCGGCAGGGGCGACAGCGGAGAGGCCGATATCAGTCTAGAAGCTGGCAACGAGGGACTTGAAGACCTGGCTGTCAAGGAAGACAGCAAGGCCACTTACAGCTTGGACTACCTTTCAAAAATAACCAAGGCTGTAGTCGCCATGGGTGGCTCTGTGGCTGCAGAATACTCTAGCAAGATGCCGCTTCGGCTAGAGTTCAAGATTGCCAACGTGGGCAGAATCCACTTTTACCTGGCACCGAGAGTGCAAGATTAACCTATGCGGCTGGTAATGAAGTTCGGCGGAACAGCGGTAGATTCCCCCGACAAGGTCAAGCATGTCGCAAAGCTGATCAAGACTTACAAGAAGGACAACGAGATAGTTTGCATCATCTCTGCGGTCAGCGGAATGACCGATAGCCTGCTGGCCGTGGCCGACGGCGTCAGGCGCGGCGACCGGTCATCCATAGAAGACTTCCTGAAAAAGACGTACAAAATCCATGCAGAAATTGTGCAGAACGCCATCTCCGACAACAATCTGAGAGAAAAGGCGCTGTCAGAAGTAAAAGGGATCGTTGACGAGCTTCACGACATCCTGGGTGGCATTGTGCTGCTAGGCGAGGTCACCGCAAAATCTCTGGATTACCTGATGTCCTTTGGCGAGCGACTTGCTGCTCCCATCGTTTCGTATGCTTTGCAGGATGCAGGTCTGGACGCAGAACACATGACTGGCAAGGAGGCAGGCATACTTACCGATTCAAACTTTGGCGAGGCCCGTCCCCTCATGGACACCACAAAGCTGCGCGTGAGCCACAAAGTTGAGCCCCTGCTCAGGCGCGGAGCCGTCCCGGTAATAACGGGATTTATCGGCGCGGATCAACATGGCAACACAACAACCATAGGACGCGGAGGCTCGGACTACACCGCAACCATCGTGGCCGCCAGCATCGGAGCCGACGAGGTCTGGCTCTGGGGCGATGCCGACGGCCTGATAACCGCTGACCCCAGCATAGTCAAGAACGCCCGAATTCTCAAGGAGGTCTCTTTTGCCGAGGCCATGGAGATGGCGCTTTTTGGCGCCAAATACATGCATCCAAGGGCACTTGAGCCGGTGATGGATACCGACATACCAGTCAGGATCCGCAATGCCTTCAACGTAAAACACCCCGGCACAGTAGTCACGCAAAATCCAAGCAAAGACTCACGGAAGATAGTCAAGTCCATCAACGCGATGCGTCATACCGCGCTCATTGACGTAAGTGGAGGCGGCATGGTCGGCATTCCTGGAACCGCCGCGAAAATCTTTGACACCCTTGCAAAAAACAAGGTTAACATCATGATGATCTCGCAGAGCCCGTCTGAATCAAGCATATCGATGGTCGTAAGAAAAGTCGACCTGGACAAGGCAACTACCACTCTGGAGCTGAACCTCCTGGGCAAGGTGATAAAGCAGGTCAACGTCAGCGATGACGTTGCAGTCATAGCGGTCGTAGGTTCAGGCATGCGCGGCATCAAAGGCGTGGCGGCCAAGGTTTTTGGAGCTGTCGCAAGATGCGGGATAAACGTGATAATGATAGCCCAGGGCTCATCAGAGCTTAATCTGGCGTTTGTTGTAAAGGACAGCGACTGCGAGCAGGCCGTTAGGGCCCTTCACGACGAATTCGGGCTTGGCGGCAACGGCAAATGACTGACTGCAGAGATTGTAGGAAGAGATAAATTTACTGCCACCAGAAAATTTCTCCATGGCCGGCGATTCTGTCAAAAAGGGTAAACTGTATGTTGTAGGAGTTGGACCCGGTCACCACGATCACATGACGTACAGAGCCAAGCAGGCCATAGATGAAAGCCAGGTCATTGTTGGCTACGATACGTACGTCGGTCTGGTCGAGGACCTGATCCAGGGTAAAGAAGTCTACAGGTACGCCATGACACAGGAGGTGGACAGGGCAAACCAAGCCATTGAATTTGCAGAGAAAGGCAAGACAGTCTCGCTGGTCTCGTCCGGCGACCCCGGCATATACGGCATGATCGGCCTCATCTACGAGATACTGGCAGAGAGGGGCTGGAACCGGGATACAGGCATCCAGGTGGAATGCGTGCCAGGAGTTTCTTCCCTCAATTCCTGTGCTGCCCTTGTCGGCTCGCCGTTGATGACGGATTTTGCAGTCGTCAGCATGAGCGATCTATTGGTCCCTTGGGACATGATCATAAAAAGGGTCGAGGCCGCAGCCCTTGGCGACTATGTCACGGTAATTTACAACCCGGCAAGCAAGAAGAGGGTGCATCAGCTTCGTGATACGCGGGATATTTTCCTAAAGTACAGAAAGCCAGACACGCCGGTGGCTATCATAAAAGGAGCGTACAGAGAGAGTCAGCAGGTGCAGATCACCACGCTTGAAAAGCTGCTGGACTTTCCTGACATGCTTGGCATGATAACCACTGTCATCGTGGGCAATTCGTCGACCTTTAACTACAACGGCCTGATGATAAACCCGAGAGGGTACTCTTCAAAGTACGAGCTGGTCAAAGAACAAAGGCAATAAGTCGTTTCCGACGTAATCACAAATCTATATTTTTGTGGTTGCTGACGAAAGGGCGTTGGCGCTGCTTTTAGGCACCTGCGGATGGAGCTACCAGGAATGGGTGGGAATGTTCTATCCCAACAACAGGATAGCCAAACTGCCTTTTTACAACAGGGTTTTTGACACGGTCGAGGTGGACTCGTCTTTTTACAGGGCACCTTCAAAGCAGATGGTCTCCGGCTGGGCCAAAGCAGTTGCGCCGCCGTTTAAATTCTCGCTGAAAGTGCCAAAATTGATTACCCATGACAAGCGCCTAACTGGAATAGAGCAGGATTTTGCCTCGTTTCTTGAGGTGCTGGAGCCGCTTGTAAAGACCGACCGGCTTGGCTGCCTGCTGGTGCAGCTGCCTCCAAATTTTGTCTTTGGGCAGCATGAGATGGAAAGGCTGGAGGAGCTTTTCGAGTTTTTCCCCTCCGCTATGCACTTTGCTGTAGAGTTCCGTCACGAATCATGGGATAGGCAGGAAACCTGGACGCTTTTGAAAAAATACAACGTGGCCAATACGATAACCGACTCGCCGCTGGAGTTTCTCTCCAAGCCTGTCGTCACGTCCAGCACCCATGCTTTCATCAGGTGGCATGGCCGCGGCGAAAAGATCTGGTACGACTACAGGTACTCTGAGCAACAGCTGCAGGAATGGGTAGAAAAGTTGAAGCTGATCGAAACCAAGGTGGGCACCGTCTACGGTTACTTTAACAACCATTACAGGGCAGGCGCGCCGACCAATGCGCTGCAGTTTCTTGAAATGGCCGGCAGGATCACAGAGCCCCAGAAAAAGGTCAAAGAGAGAATAGAGCGAAAGTCCAGGTCTGAAAGGACCGTCAGGATCACGGATTTCATGAACGGGCGATCATAAGGCAATCTTCGTCACTTTTGCGTGGAACTTGGCATAACATTCAATGCAAAACCAATGAGATATGAAATCTAATTTTCGCAAATAAAGAGTTCTAATGCATTGTATTTCATTCTAAAATCCAATTTTAATCGAGTTATTATTGAGAACTGCAAGGATATGCTTAATTATTTGGAATTGTATAGAAGTTGGCATGAGCCAAGCATTTGAAGACAGATCTTTAGGATTAAAGTTAAAGGGGTACAGCATTGTCCCCAGCGACGCGCTTGAGACCAAGATCGCTATCTATACACCAGAGATAGTGCAGTCCATACTTTCAGAACATCCGGAAATTGTAGATGGCTGGCTTTTAAACATCCACGAAGAATACATTGCAAAGAAGAAACTATGTGAATTTGACAATGACCCTGTTGCGTGTTTTAACCTGTCACTTTATGAGGAGTTTGAGAAGCATCTGAAAAGCTGGAACGACGGCGGCATGATTACCATCTCATTGCCCGGAGACAAGACGATCAGGGTCAGCAAGAAGCCGTTGATCTCATTCACCAAGTTATCAGCTGCAGAGATATGCGATGTATGCAAACTCAGTTTTGGTTCCGTTAAGGAGCTGGTAAAGCATTACCAGGAACAACACCCCACCATGATCGAGAGGGTGATGATACCCATCTAAGCTTGGCAGCCACACCTTTTAATCCCTTCAAAAATTTGAAGAACCAAAGAACTGTACCTGGTTTCTACATGATGCCATCTACCATGCGCAGGCTTATTTCTCTAGATATGGAGAAGAAACATAATAAATCGCTTTTAAGACGAGATTCGTTTAAAATTTAAATATTCCACGGCTTAATTTAGGTGGTAGATGTCTGAACAAGCGACTTTAGAGCAAGTTTTCTCCATTCTTGCGGACAGGCATTCTGTAAATATCCTGAAGAACGCTTATTCCGGTTTGAAGGCATCTTCAACAAGTTACACCGGGAATTTAAGCAAGAAGCAGTTCTACGCAAGGCTAAAGCGTCTAAAGGACCTTGGTTTCATTGACAAGCACGACGGCTTTTACAGAACCACCACGTTTGGTTCCCTTGTTTGTAACGGCTACGTCAGCACGATGGAGCAGGTCCTCAACAATTTCTGGAACCTCAAGGCAGTGGACATCCTTAAGGCAAGAAAGGATTTCCCGCTGCATCAAAAGGAATCGGTAATCAACGAGATCATTCAGAACTGCAATCTAAGGAACATAGTAAATGTCACCCATCTTTCCGGATTTTCCATCATCAAGGATTACAACCAGCTCATTATTGAAGTCATAAAACTCTTGGATAGCGCCAAAAAGGAGGTTTACCTTGCAACAAGGTACCACGATCCCAATTTCTCTTCAAGGATGTTCAAAAGAATCTACGAGGGGCTTACCATGCACCTGATCGACGGCCTTCCGGAACAGATTTCTATTGAGAACAGGCTTAACGCGGTACTCAGGACCCCTCCAAACAAAGAGGCTTTTGATATTGTAAACAGCATCATAAGATCTCCAAGATTTGATCTAAGAAAAGCTCCCATACAATCCAGCTTTATGGTGGTCGACGGCACCACGGTATGTTATGAAACCGTAAGCTATTCCAATCCAGAACAATTTACCGTCGCCATATCCCACTACGACGATCCCTATCTTGCACAGCGCTTCATTTCATACTACAAGACCCTGGCAAAGGATGCCACCGTGCCAAGACTGCTGGAAAGTGTTCGGGAAAGATAGTAGTTGCTTTAGCAAGCACCCTACTTTTAAGCAGTGCAACTCGAAGCAGAATATTGCCTAGAATTAGCCACTAAGAGCTATTTTTAGAAAAAAAGGGAAATAACCTCCTTTTGCGCGGTCTTTTGCATGGCTGCCATAGAATGGGCACACCGCAGGAACAGGGTCGGCAGGGAAAGGGCAGGAGTTTCTTTTGTCCAATCTCAACTGGTTCTGTTCCAATCCCGAGCCAAGTGGGGAGTACTTTACGCGCTGGCAACAGTAGCAGGGCTGTTCTGTGTACCTGGAATCAACGGATTCTTGGTAGCAAACGTAGTAGAGGAAATGAAGCAAAACTCGTTTTTGCCGTTCATTTCGCTGCTTATCGCAACAGGGATGTACATACTCAACGACCTTGTTGATTCTGACCTTGACAAAGCCAACGGCAAGAAAAGGCCGGTACCTTCCGGTCAGGTTTCAAAGTCGCAGGCATGGGTTTTCATCATATGGACCACTGCTCTGGCGATCTTGCTATCAGTGCTGACGTTTAATGTCGTTACGATGGTATTGGTAGTTCCGATGATAACGATAGGAATTCTATATTCAGCGCCCAGAATTGCGCTGGCTAACAGGTTTGTGATAAAGACGCTGTCTATTGCATTTTTTTACATGCTCTGTGCAACCTTGGGAATTACGTCTAACTACGGACTTGACAGGATAGCCAACAACCCGGTTATACCCCTTCATGCGATCGCAATGTTTGGGACAATGATCTTTGTCTCGTCAGTTTTCAATGACTTGGGCGACGTTGAAGGGGACAGGGCATCCGGAAGACGTACAATACCGATTGTGATAGGAAAGAGAAACACGGTAAAAATGTCAATGATCCTGATCGCAGGCATGTCTGTTGCGTCATGGACCCTGTACGCAGCCGGTGGCATTGGTCTGGTTACAACAATTCTGACCAGCATGTTCTCGGTACTGGTTTCAGTAAGAATGGTCAAGACGCTGAAAGGTCTTGATAACACGGAATTCATAAGAAGACAGCACAAAAAGATCTTCCCGCTCCACATGATCCTGCAGTCGAATTTGGCCATCGGAACAATACTGCTGTAAAAAATCCTCAAAAGGGAACACATACTAGATATTTCGTGGCAAAGGGACAGTCCGCAGTATAGGAAACTTTGGAAGAATTGCCTTACGAAGGGATAATTAAAATATAAGGTCACAATATTATGGGGTAAGAAGATGGCAAAATCCCAAACAGCCGCCTCTATCCTTAGGACCATCTCTGATGACAAATCGATGGAATTGTTCAGGACCATCGCTCAGGGTAGCATTGATAGCGAGAACTTGAAGAGCAAGACCAAGCTTACCCGCAAGCAGTATTATTCCAGACTTTCCAGAATGACAAAGGTTGGTCTTGTGAGAAAGAAGAGTGGCAAATACGCCCTCACCGCGTTTGGCAAGGTAGTCTATGACTCGCAGGTAACCGTAGAAAAAGCAATCAGCAACTTTTGGAAGCTCAAGGCCATCGATTCGCTGGAGATGTCCAACGAACTCCCAAAGGAAGAGCAGAGGAAGCTTATGGACGCTCTGCTTGACAACCAGGAACTAAAAGAGATTCTTGTAAAGGGAACCTAGACTACCGGTTTTTCTTTGACATAACAAAGTGTTTGTGGATAAGAGAACCGTACTGCAAAGCTTTTTTGGGCTTCATGGCTGACTCCTCCGGAACGCCGGCCAGGAGCGCAGCCTGCCTCAGGATGTGCTTTCGTACCATGTCGTCGGGTCCCCTGATCTTTTGATCCACGGGTATGGATTTGGCAAACTCGATGAATTTTGAGGACAGGAAAGGCTGCCTGACTGCCACGCCAAATTCGCTGGCAGTGATGGCTATTTCCTTTACCAGTATCAATTCGTTGGAAATTTTCTCGTCCATGAATTTCATTATAGCAGATTCTCCTTGCTCGAAAACTGTGCGGTAGCCGTTGTAGCCGCAGAACAACTCGTCGCAGCCGTTTGCACTTAGCACCACGTCAACGTGATTTTCCCGCGCAGTCCTTGCTATGTAATGGTACGCTATGCAGTTTTCGACATGGGATGTGTTGCTGCAGCCTATCAGATGCTGCACGTGACAGAGGTCCTGCTGGAATTCATGGCTTTCCAACTCGGTAATACGCTGCCGCATCCCCATCTTTGCGGCAATCTTTTTTGAAAACTCGACGTCGTGGGAGCCTGGAAAGCCCACGGTTATCAGGACTGTTTGTTTGTCCAGATCTTGGCAGATCTTTGCCAGAAGCGAGCTGTCCGCCCCTCCCGAGAATGCAACGCCCACAGTCGCCTCAGGCACGGTTTCTCTGACCGCTGAATAGAGGGCATTTTTCAGGTCCTGTATGTAAGACACGGCCGGAAAGATGAGTGGGATTTCTGGCATAAATACCGAGCCGCGTGAAATACCATTTATATACATAGTAGCAGATGTAGTCAGCTGCAGATATGGCCACTGAAAGGGTCGTGCTAAACAGCGACCTTCGATACCTAGACGACAAGGGAAACCTGCTTCGTAGTAGGGCGGAGCTGTCGGTCGCCAAGATGCTGACGTTTCTGGGTCATGATTACAGATATGATGCGGCTTTGAACCTGCCCGACGGAACCGGTGCGCGGATTGATTTTGCCATCGGCGACAGGTACATCGAGGTCATAGATTCGGAGGCCGACGTGGTCAAGTTCAAGAAGATAAAGGAAAAGATGCCGCAGCTAAGCATCGTGGCTGTCGGTCATTCCAAATTTGCAGGCAGGATCGGAGAGATGGATTCCATGTTTTTCTACAACGAGTCGGAACGTACACAGACAGGCTCCATCTTTATCGAGGACCCCTCGCTGGCGTTTGATTACGCCCACATCCTGCCGCTGGTTGAAAAGTGTTCTGTTCTCCACGGCCACACCTCCACTGTGATGGTCGAGATAATTGGAAGCATGAAGAACAACATTGTCGTTGATTTTGGCGAGGCCAAGAGGATAATCAAGGACACGCTAAACGCCATAGACCACAAGTTCTTCATCAATGCAAAATACTTGCAGAAAGAAGACGACAGCCATTACCACGTCGCGTTTGAGGGCCCGAGAGGATACTTTAGCTTGCAGCTGCCCAAGTCTACAACATACATGATGCCCGGCGAAGCCACAGTTGAGAACCTGTCCACAGAGATCATCAGGCTGCTGGCCCCCAGGATGCCGGCAAACGTCGAGGCGTTAGGCGTGTACATTTACGAAGGTGTGAACAAGGGCGCGCATATCATAGCCGGAGTAAAGAAGGAAGAGAAAAAAGAATAGATGGACAAGGCACTTGTCATGCTTTCCGGCGGGCTGGATTCCGCCACATGCCTTTACTGGGCAAAACAAAGATTCGATGTCTCTGCCATTACCTTCAACTATTTTGGGCGGCTTGAAAACGAAAAGCTGGCAGCCGTCAGGCTTGCAGAAAGGGCCGGCGTTTCAAAGCTGATAACAGTTGACGTGCCCTTTGTGAAAGAGGCGGCCGACTTTTACAACGGCCGTTTCAAGAATCCCGATTCCGACATGCGGTGGGCCTCGTACGTGCCGGCAAGAAACATAATGTTTTACTCCATAGCGGCGCACCACGCAGAGTACCTGGGCGTTAGCTGGATAATTGGAGGTCACAACAGCCACGACGTTGATTTCTTCAAGGATGCATCAAAAGGATACATCGAAAAGCTGAACTCGCTGTTCAGAGAGGGCTGCCTTTTCTGCGACGGCCGGCCGTATCAGATACTTTTGCCGCTGGCAGACATGGACAGGACGGCGGTGATCAGCCTTGCCAGGCAGCTTAACGTGCCCATCGAGCTGACATGGAGCTGCCACATGGAGGGCAAGACGCATTGCGGGCAGTGCTACGCATGCAAACAGAGGCTTGAGGCGTTTGGCACGCTTGGCATCAAGGATCCTGTTTTTGCAGAACGGTAGGCCCGGACCGGTCTTTTTCAGGGAAGATGTTGCTCAGGTAGACCCTGTCAAAGTTTCCAAGGCCCGTCCTGATGGTGATCCGGCCGTTATCCACACTTTGAATTATTCCAAAGCCGACGACTCTGCCACCAAGGCCAAGGCCCACAAACATACCTTTCATGTCAGCAGGAAGTCCTGTAGCAGGCACAACCTCATCCCAGAAATACGATCTGTTTCTGTATACGAACCGCATGTCAGCCAGCTCCTTGCCTGCAAGACCGTCGCCAATGTAATGCGTGAACTGGGTAGCCCTGCGGCCTACCCTGTCTGACCGGGTCTTGACTGCTTCTCTGCTGGACTTGACGCGGACTAGCATCCACGGTCCAGAGCCAAATGCGTTGCACAATTCGCTTGGTCCGAGGCAGACTAGCACTGCCGGCCTGAGCACTCTTGCCATCATCAGCTTGTAGGGAAGGCCGCCATTTTCCACATAGCCGTCGGTGTTGATGATTTGCAGGTCAGCCAGCCGCCTTGTCTTAAGCAAAAGTGACCTCAGCCTGCCGGCCACTATCCTTTCAAACCCTGCCGGGGTGAGGCTTCCAACGAATTCAAAGAAATCGGCGCGAGCATCGCGCAGATCTGTCAGCTGCCTCCTGATTATCGTCGCCCCTACGGCTCCCGGTGGAGCCAGATCCCCCTGCCCTATATCGCCATCTATAAGGCAGGGTACAAGCCCTCTTTCAATCGCGACGTTTGTAAGATAGGTAGAAAACGTGGATTTGCCGGTGTCTGTCTGACCCACAATCATCACAACCCTTTGCCCGGCAGACAGAATCCTTTCCACGGCGGATTGCCACATTGATGTGCCCGAAGTCAGAGGATCGGCATTCCAGAACATGCCGCCCCCGGGCTCGATGTAGATTTCAGTCTCACCCTTTATTTCAAAGGGCAGAACCTTTCCTGCCCTCACCGTCAATTGGCTGTTTGAGACGTCCATCCCCAGTATTTGACAGGTGCCGTCAACGCGTACGGTGGCCGGACCGCGGACCATTATCACGCTGTCGGCCATACTTTTACTTTCAACCCATCAGTTGAAATAATTTTCCAATTGTAAACATTTATTTCTCATCCAGAGACTACCGCGGATATCCTTGTCGGCCCCGGCTGACCGTGGGTCCCAGCGGCCACCCGTTGATTCCTACAGTCAAAACCAACTTGTGCGCACGCTCAGCCTCATGGACATAATAATGGTAGGCGTCGCCGGCATGATAGGCGGGGCCATATTCGTTCTCACCGGCCCGGCCATCGGCTTGGCCGGAAACGGCGTTATTATCGCGTTCATATTAAACGGCATCATCACGCTTTTCACGGCCATGGTCTACGCAGAGCTGGGCTCTGCCATGCCGGAAGCCGGCGGCGGCTACCTTTGGATAAGGGAGGGCCTTCCAAGACCAAACGCGTTTATCAGCGGATGGATGGCATGGTTTGCCCACATAGTGGCCGGCAGCCTCTACGCGGTAGGGTTTGGCGCCTTTGTCTTTATTCTGCTCAAGATGGCGGGTCTTCCAGACCAGCCGGTCTTTGGCATGATACCTATCGACAAGCTGATTGCAGTGGCCTCCATCGTGGTGTTCACCTACATCAACATAAAGGGCACGTCTGAAACCGGCCGGACAGGCACGATAGTTACCATTGCCCAGATCGCCATCATCGTGGTTATCATCGGCTTTGGATTCTGGGCCCTTCATGCAAAACCGGGATGGGAACTTGAATTCTCGGAGCAGATGTTTCCCGCAGGCATAGGCGGCCTTGCGGCGGCCATGGGACTGACCTTCATCGCGTTTGAGGGGTACGAGATAATAGTGCAGACAGGAGAGGAGGTAAAGAACCCAAAACGCAACATCCCCAGGGCCATTTTCATTTCGCTGGCCGTGGTGGTGGTACTTTACTGTCTCATGGCCTTCGTGGCAGTGAGCGCAACAAAGACACCAACCGGCGAGCCGGTCTGGAAGTTCATTGGAGAATCAGGCGAGCAGGGCATAACCAAGGTGGTGGACATGTTCATGCCGTACGGCGCCATCATAGTTCTGGCAGGAGGCATAGTCTCAACTCTGGCTGCGCTAAACGCCACCACGTTCTCGTCGTCCCGCGTGGCTTTTGCCATGGGCCGGAACTACAACCTTCCCCATGCACTGAGCCTCATACATCCCGTGAACAGGACGCCGCATGTAGCTGCGGCTGTGTCCGGGGCCATAATGGCCGTGATGGCCTATGCACTGCCGCTTACAGATATCGCCGTCGCGGCAGGCGTGATATTCCTGCTTCTCTTTACGCAGGTCAACATCGCGGCTATCAACATCCGCAAGATCTACGGAGACAAGCTGAAGTACGGCTTTAAGATTCCGCTGTTTCCCGTGATCCCGATTATCGGGGTCTTCCTCAAGATAGGACTGGCGCTGTACCTGCTTGTGACGCAGCCTTTCAGCTGGGTCATAACCATTCTTTGGATCATCGCCGGATTCGTGCTTTACAGAAAATACACGTTCAAAAAAGAGGTGGAGCATTACGCGCCAGTAGTCACCAGCGAAGGCACGCAGGAGCGTCTGGGCTTCAGGATACTGATCCCCTACACGCCGGAGAACCCCGACAGGCTGATAAAATACGCAATAAGGGCAGCCAAGGAACGGTCCGGCGAAGTAAACGTTCTTCGTGTGATAACAGTCCCGCCCCAGACGCCGCTGTCTGCCGGCGTGGCATTTGCAGAGAGTGCAAGGAAATCGTTTGTGCCGCTGGAAAAGGTCTTCCAGGACAAAGGCGTTCTAAGCCACTATCTGGTGCGCATATCCCATGATCCAACCGAGGCGCTTCTGGCCACCATAGAGGAGCAGAGGATCAACCTGCTCATCATGGATTTTGAGGCCACGCGCAGGAACAAGAAATTGCTGGCCCTTGCCACCTGCGACCTTTTGGCCATAAGGGCAGAAGAGGACAGCCTGCAACTGGAGCCGGAGCACCTTAAGGTAGAAGCAGATCTGGAAATGCATGCGGTGCCGGCTGCAGAAAAGAAGAACCTTGTGGTTGTTTATGACGGCGGGGCTCATTCCAGCGTGGTGCTCAAGACCACAAGCTGGCTTGAGCATTCCGGAAGATTCAACGTCAATATCGTGTCGGTAAGCAAGAAGGAAAGCGAAACTGGCGGAAGCGTCTCGATGCATCCGGAGTACCTGACCCAGCTGGGGGTAGGCCTGAAGGAGATACACCTGTCTGAGGACAGCTACGAGTTATCGCATTCCGTTCTTAACGCGGTCTCTTCCTTCCAGCCCGACCTCGTGGTTATAGGCGCGACCGTGGGCCAGTTCAGCGTGTTTCACAGCCCGCCGTTCTTGAGCACCATAAAGCAGTTCCCCTGCCCGGTCATAGTGACCAAGGAGTTTAGCATACCGGGAGTCCACCGCGCCAAATCGCTTTTCATGAGGATCACCGGCATGTGATCAAAATTGTTTTTATGCTCCATCACGTGCCATATTTAGAACCTTGCAAAAGCCCGTATTTGTCAACATCAAGTCCAAGATAATTTTTGTCAGCCTGTTTTTGTCCATAACCACGCTGTTTGCCGTGTCGATCATAAGCTTTATTTCGGCAGACAACCTGTTGCGCGAACGGGTCAGCGACCAGCTGCTAAGCGAATCCTCTGGTAGGGGTGCTGCAATACGCTCGCTTATAGACAACAGGGTTCAGCAAATCCGCCTTCTTGCGGCAAATGAGGTAATCCAGCAGGGCATCCAGCAGTTCAACGAAAATGGAGCTTCGGACGGCCAGCAGCTTGCTGATTATAGAAAAGAGTTTGAAATTGAAGTGGAATCGTTCCAGCAAGTGGCTGGCAACTCCATGAATCTAGAGAGCGTAAAGATCATAGGAAAAAATGGCATAGTTTACCTGTCGTCCAACCCTTCTGAGGAAGGCAGCGACTACTCTGCGAGCGAGGCGTTCAAAAGAGGCATCGGCGAAAGTTTCCTTGAATTTGCGTCTGTCAACGACCAGAGGAAGGCCGTTGTAGCAGTCCCCATATTTGAGCATGGCAAGATAGAGGCCACCACTCCCATAGGCGTTCTTGTCGCCACCACGGATACGGAGGCTTTTGACGAGATACTTCTCAACCGCAAGGGGCTTGGCGACACCGGCGAGGTATACCTTGTCAACGGTGACAGGGTCATGATTTCAGAATCCAGGTTCATAGAAAACGCGGCGTTCAGACAGAAGGTGGACACGCTTCCCGTGCGGGAATGCTTCGACAACGGCAGGGAGATAAACGCCATCTATCCTGACTACAGGAACATCCGCATAGTCGGGTTTTCGTACTGCGCCAACGATCTCAGGTTCGCGCTTTTAGCCGAGATAGATGAGGCGGAGATCTTTAGCCCCATCACGCAGCTGAGAAACGCCATCATCGCCGCAGCAGTGGTGATAACCGGTGTGGTCGTGGTCATCTCGCTGTATGTTTCCAAGACCATCACAAAGCCAATAACCCAGCTCATGGGAGCCGCAGACAAGATCTCCAAGGGCGATTATACCCATTCTGTCAAGATCCAGTCCGGCGATGAGATCGGGCAGCTGGCCACGCAGTTTGACATGATGCGGAAAAGCGTCCTTGAGACCAACATGAACCTCAACCGCCTGGTCAGGGAGAGGACCAAAGACCTGACGGACGTGACAAATGCGCTGGACGCGACGGCCATCGTCGCTGTCACAGACAAGGACGGCACCATAACCAAGGTCAACAGCAAGTTTGTTGAAATATCCAAGTATTCAGAAAAAGAGCTGGTAGGCCAGAATCACCGCATTTTAAAATCGGGTTACCACTCGCCAGAATTCTTTGACAACATGTGGAAAACTATCTCAGGTGGCAAGATATTCGAAGGCGAGGTCAAAAACAAGGCAAAGGACGGCGCCTACTACTGGGTCAAGACAACTATCGTCCCGTTCCTGGATGAAAACGGCCAGCCAAAACAGTACATAGCCATCCATAACGACATCACAAACCTCAAGACTACGGAAGAGCAGCTGCAGGAGGCGCTGGCACGGGACAGGGCCAACGCCGAGATCATCAAGATGCAGGTGGAGGAGCTCAACAAGACCAATGAAGAACTGAGGCAGAAGGACAAACTCAAAGACGAGTTTCTCAGCATGGCCTCGCACGAGCTCAAGACCCCCCTGACGCCCATCATCGGCTGGTGCGGCGCGCTCAAATCCAACACGATTCTTGGCGCCCTGACGCCGGAGCAGCGGGCAGCCGTCGACACGATAGAAAAGAATGCCACCAAGCTGGAGAAGATGATAAGCGACATGCTGGACGCCCAGAAGCTGGAATTAAACGAGCTCAAGTTCAACATAGGCGAGGTGGACATAGACAAGATCGTCAGGAACGTGCAGCGAGACTTCGAATTCATCATGAAGGAGAAGGACATAGAATTCACAATCAACGTCCAGCCCGGCCTCAAGCTCAAGTCCGATGAGGCCAGGATCATGCAGGTGTTAAACGCCCTGCTCTACAATTCCATCGATTTTGTGCCCAAGAACAACGGCAAGATCGAGCTTGTAGCAAAGGTCGACAACGGCCAGATCGTTTTTGGCGTCAAGGATAACGGGCCTGGAATACCCAAGGACAAGCAGCAGTTCCTGTTCAAGAAATTCTACCAAGTGGATACCTCCCTGAAAAGAAAGCACGGCGGCACGGGGCTTGGACTGGCCATAAGCAAGGGCATAGTCACAGGCCTTGGCGGCAACATATGGGTCGATACAGAAGAGGGCAGGGGGTCTAGTTTTTATTTTAGTCTGCCCAGAGAATCCAGAAATGAGAATTCTCATAATCGATGACAGCGCGGACATCACCGACCTTTTGGTCAGGGTCCTGACGACTGTAGGACACGATGTCATGTCGTCGGACAGTGGAAAGGAAGGACTTGAGATGATCTTGAAGGAAAAGTTTGACCTGATCTTTCTTGACATTGCAATGCCTGACTTTTCTGGGCTGGAGATAATAGATAGCCTTGTTCAGGCCGGCAGGATAAGAGACAGCCCCGTGGTGCTTTTCACGGCTTCTTCTATCACCGATTCCGAAGTAAACGAACTCATAAAAAAAGGCGTGCATTCGTGCCTTAGAAAGCCAGTCAGGATTGAAACCCTCTTTGAGAAAGTGCAGGAAATCAGCCAGCTGCTGGCTGCGAGAAATTGAGCGAAGGTTTGGCATGAAAGCTGGTGTGGCTGTTGTCTAAAGACGCGTACAGGACGCACACTGAAAGCAATGCCCAGGAACATGACGTAAAAGAGAAACAGCAGATAGAGCTACTTTTGCAGTTTTTCACTACCACAAAAAACTACTGCGTCGGCATCGTCGACATGGTTGGCTCTACCAGCATAACGATGAAGATGCCCATGGAAAAAGTGAGCCTGTACTATAGCATATTTCTAAACGGCCTTGCTGAAACCATAACCAGTTACGGAGCCACGGTGGTCAAAAACGTGGGCGACAGCCTGCTGTACTATTTCCCCAAAACAGAGTCGGGTGAGACAGAGTCGTTTAAGGAGGTATTGGAGTGCTGCTCGGCAATGATACAACAGGGCTCCAAGCTTAACGCCAAGCTGCAGCAAGTGGGGCTTCCGGACGTAAAGTACAGGATCAGTTGCGACTACGGTGCGGTGATCGTTGCCAAGATGTCCACGTCATCGGTAAACGACATCTTTGGCAAGCCGGTCAACCTGTGCGCCAAGATGAATTCTCTGGCGACGCCGGGCGGCATAGTCATCGGCGAGGGCCTATATGAAAAAGTGAAATCCTTTAAGGAGTATGTTTTTACCGAAATAAAGGACGTACCGCTTTTTGCGGAAAACGGTTATCTGGTTTATTCTGTCTCTGTAAAATAGTCACGGCTCGGTTGTCAGGATTTGCGTGGCAGATTGGCTTTTGGCTAGTTGCTTGCTATTATGATCCCAGTGCCGCAGTACGGGCATCTTGTCAGATCCGGGTCAACAAGCTCGCCTTTTTTGTTGTACATCTCCACCGTGCCGTCCGGGGTAACCCTGATCAGATTCTTCTCCTTGGACCAAGCCATCTTGTTGCAGCACCACGTAAAGGTGTATCTAACTGATTCTGGCTTTTTGGTTATGGTCACATGCAAGGTAGGTTCAAGCTTCAAACTATTGGTTATTATTTTTTACTAACCATCCATGTGGTCTGGGAATAACAAATTAGCAATTTCTACAAAAAAATGAGAGTTAGGTTGAAAATTCAAGAAGGTTTTGGACACCCTTCCATCGGCCAGACGAATACATCCTTGCCGGGAAGTTGCCAAAGCTCATTTGCATACAGAGACGTGTCGTCGATATGACAGCGCTCACACATGTTCACCATGATGTTGTCAGACGGCTTACCGATCAGCTTCAGGAATTCCTTTGCATATTCCACTGCCCGGGCGTCCATTTCCTTGGGTATCTGGTTAGCGCTTGACTTGTCGGTGGGAACAAAGACATCGAAGTGGAGTCTGCCCCTGTCTGCATAAGTGTTGTAAACTATGACCTTTTTTCTTCCGCCGTGATACGGTTCAAGCTTGCCATCCATGGAATTTCTGTCTGCAAAAACAACTTTTATCTTTTTGGCTTTTTTGACAGCAGGACTGTTGCAGGATTTTTATTTTAGAATTGCATATAGAATGCAGAAGCTATTGGAATGCGGTATTTGCGGCCGTGAAGAAGAGATCCCCTTCAAATGCAGCTACTGCAAGGGTATCTTTTGTTCCGTGCACCGGCTTCCTCCAAACCACAACTGCGTCTTTCTAAACAGGTTCATGAAAAAGCCGGAAAGGGAGAGGGAGTTCCTGGATTACGTCAGTGGCAGATCCGGAAGCACCGGGGAGCGGATAGTAAATGCCGTCAGGAATGCCACAGTTCTCAGGTTTTCAAAGACAGAGATACTGCATCTTGTAATCGGCACGGCGCTGGTTGTTGGCGTCGGAATGTCGCTGTTTGGCTTCAGACCAAGACCAGACTATATCGCGATTTTTGTTAGTGCGTTCATCATTCACGAGTTGGCGCACAAATTCCTTGCCCAGTTCTATCGGGCATGGGCAGAATTCAGAGTGCAGTTTTACGGTGCCGTAATTACCGCCATCTCCGCCCTTCCTTTCTTTCCGTTCAAATTCATTGCTCCGGGGGCCGTCTTTATAGGCGGACCCATCAGCGAGCAGAGGAGCGGCAAGATTTCGCTGATCGGCCCGCTGACAAACATTGTCATGTCCCTTGGCTTCCTGCTTTCGTACTACCTTGCAAGCACACTGTACGACAGGGCGATCCCGATCCTGATTACCGGCGCAGTATTCAACAGCTGGATAGCATTTTTCAACCTGATTCCGTTCATGGGGCTTGACGGCTCGAAAATTTTCAGCTGGAACAAGTTGGTGTGGGTGCTGACCTTTGCCGGGGCCATTGCGCTGTATGTGGTCGGCGACGTGGTTGGTGGAAGAGGCCTTTTCGGATTTTTCAGATAGGTTGTGGCTAATTTATCAGACGCCGGTGCTTGCAATAGAGCTGTTTACCACCAGCAGTTTGCCCAGCGTGGACAGCTTGGCAGAGATCTTGCCCCTGTCGCCTTTTTCAACCTCCAAGAGCCCCAGATCCACGAGACCCTTTGCTTCTTTTGATCCCATGACATGGTAGCTGAGCAGCGGCTTTCCGTAACCGGAGATCTGTTCCAGTTGTTCCAGACTGTCGATGGAGCCGCCGTTATCGTTTATGGTCTTCAGGATCCTGAGTTTGGCTTCTGATATTATCTCGCTGTAACTCAGTTTTAAGACCGGCAGGAGCATTGGCATCCCGGTTTCATCCATCCCGAAGGCCTTGATGCCGTTGACAAATGCCGCCGACAGTGCAGCGCAACCCATCAGCTTGTCGCCGCAGCTGACATTCATGAGAACCTGGTGGAACTCCTTGCCTTCCTGATTCAGGATTTCGGCTACCCTTTCCATGGCGTCTCTGATCACGTTTTCCCTTGCAACGACGTTGACAGTGACACGGATGCCAAGGACGCTGGCTATTCTCCTTGCGAATTCCTCGGCCTTTTGCTTGTCTGAACTGTAGCAGATAAGCGCCAGTCTGTGGACCGGGAAGTTCCTGATTCCAGAGGATATCCCTTCCTGGCCCTCGTCTCCAAAAGTCGCGATGTGAAGTGTTTTTGACTGCATCTTCGGCAGAACCACACCTCCAAAAGTAATAAGGATGGCGTTTAATGATTAAAGATTTGCTTTAACAGTCAAATCTACTGCAAAAGCTGGGTATTGACCAGCGTCAGCGGGGCGTTGCCGTCTGACAGCCTGCGGATGTTTGCAGCAATTATCCTTGCAGCTCCGTCAACCGATTCTTTGGTCCATCCAGCGATATGCGGCGTGAGTACAAAGTTGTCCAGCTGCAGCAGCCGGTCTGCGGGGTTTGCAGGCTCCTCCCAGAAAACATCAAAGGCCGCGCCTGCAATCCTGCGGTCTTGGAGTGCGTCAAAGAGCGCATCCCTGTCTACGACAGCAGCACGGGCAACATTTACAAGAAAAGCTGATTTTTTCATCATGCCCAGCTCTTTTGTTCCTATCATGCCGGTTGTCTCCTTTGTAAGAGGCACGTGCAAAGAGATGAAGTCCGCCCGGGAAACATTCTCGGACAAGGCCTCCGGCCCATGAATATCATCTACGAAAAACGACTTTTCCCGTCCAGGCTTGTAGCCGAACTGCTCCTTGGTAACAGCTATGACATGCATGCCAAAAGCCTTTGCTCGCTTTGCGACTTCCGTGCCGGTGGCGCCCAAACCGACTACAAGAAGGGTCTTTCCATGCAATTCTGTTCCCATGGTGCCTAGAGGTCTTCTTTTCATCAGGCTGTTGGTCGTGTTCTGGATGTTTTTGGCCAGATACATCATTAGAAACATCGTGTGCTCGGCTACCGAGACGGCGTTGGCAAGGGGAACGTTTGCAACAAAGATCGATTTTGACGTGCAGTAGTCAACATCAACGTTATCGTAGCCTATCCCTGATGCATGAATCAGCTGCAGGTTTGGACAGAGATCTATTATCGATCTATCGATCTTGCCTGTGCCGCTGACGATGACATCTGCGTCGGCAAGCTGTCCGGAGAGCGGCTGGTTTTGATCCACCAGTTCGGAGCTGAATCCGAACTCTTTTAATCTGTCATCCAGAATTTCCTTAAATGAAGAAGAGCGGACCAAAAGTTTTATTTTCATCTTTCAAGTCCGGAAGGAGTTTTCCTTTTTAAGAGTTTAACTTGCATCGCTCGGTTTTCCAATTCATGCAACAGTTAAAGGCATGGTTTGATGACGGGAGATAGGAGCGCGTAGCATCAAAAATGCCCGGTGGAACAGCTAGCGGCCTGATTCAGCATTGTGTGCAGGCCGGCATAGCAAAAACCTTAAGGAAAAGCCATACGGATAATCTCCGTCTATTGGGACTGCCAAAGCTAATTTGCATTGCACTATTGCTGTCCATCGCTGTAGCGACGCATTACAGTGTAAAGAATGCTTACGGCGAAACGCCGGGCAGCGTTGCTGCCTCTCTTAACGCCTACAACGAGGTATCGCTTTACTGGACCGCGCCGGCTATAGACACGCAGATAACAGACTATGAAGTATGGTACAAGGCTGGATCGGTAAACTATGTGCTTCTGGCAAATACAGGAAACCAGACCATATATAACCACAAAGATCTGATACCGGAGAAAACATACTTTTACGAGGTGTACGCCATAACCAAGGAAAAGGGGAAGGTCCTTGTGGGCCAGACATCCATAGCTACTGCAAGAACCAGCTGTACACCTGATGAGAGCTGGTGCTTCCGCCTTGTATCGGCAGCTGTGTCAAAATCTATT
>JBBISN010000028.1:0-23240 GCA_037441265.1 Nitrososphaera sp.
ATGCAATTGAAAGTGATAAGGACCACCACCGGCAGGCAACTGCTTCAAGACACAGAGGTGTGGCTTGAGGGAAGACTGGTGACCAAAAGCAGATGGCATTCCAGGATAACGTCACTTTCCCCGTACCAGTATGTTGATGAAATGCTTTCCGGCAGATTCAAAATTTGGAAACACATCCATGCATTTCAAAAGGCCGGCGAAGCAACCAAAGTCATCGACGAGATTGATTTTGAGCTGCCCTACGGCCCGCTTGGGCGCATGTTTGAGGGCTATACAAGCAAAAAGCTGGAGCAGATTTTTGCGCACAGAAAGCAGGCCACGATAAGGGCGCTGGCTAGACCATCCTGACAGACCTGGCCAGGGCCAGGGCGGACTTTTCATCCATCTTTATCTTGCTTAGGATGGTGTAACGGTCCGGCCTGAGAGACTGCGCCTTGACGAGGGCCTTGACCACCTGATCCTCTGAAAGCCCGATCTCCTTTGCCTTGGTAGGTGCACCCATCTCCTTAAGCGTATGGGCAATCCTCTCCCAGTCAAGGCCATGGAGCTTGGCCATCAGTATCGTGCCAAGGCCAACCCGCTCGCCATGAAGGCCGCAATCCGGTCCTGCAACGTACTCCAGGGCATGGCTGAACAGGTGCTCCGCACCAGAGCAGGGCCGGCTGCTTCCTGCTATGCAGGCAGCCACGCCAGAACTTATCAAAGCCTCAACTATGGTCCTGATGCTGAACTTGTCCTTTTTCTTCAATCTTTCAGACTCGTCTAAGACAATCTTTGCACTCATGTACGCCAGGTTGGCCGCGTAGCTGCCAAAGTACTCGCCGTTTTCCTCGCGGGCCAGCTCCCAGTCCTTGACGGCTGTTATCTTGGCCACCAGGTCGCCGCAGCCCCCTGCCAGAAGCCGGGGCGGCGCCTGCGCCAGCAGATTGATGTCTGCCAGCACCCCGATGGGCGTGGTGGCCTTTATTGAGTAGGGCTTTTCTGTCCCCCTGACTGACACGAAGGGGCTTGATATGCCGTCATGGGAAGCGGAAGTGGGCACGCTGAGGAACGGCTTTTCCAGCCTGTGGGCTGTCATTTTTGCAACGTCAACAGACCTTCCTCCTCCAAACCCGATCACAATGTCCGGCGCGTCCTCGTTGATCTTGGAATACAGTTTGTTTACAGTGTCAACAGAAGCATCGGAAACCACGTACCATTTGCTCTTGAGGGCTGACTTTCGCAACGACTTTTTGCATTCCTGGCCGGCCCGTTCCATGACTACCTTGCCGGTTATCACGGCCACGTTTGACGAGTTGGCATCGAGAGACTTTACAAACAAGCCAATTTCAGGAAGAACTTCTTCTCCAATCAGGATCTTCCTTGGAAGTTCCATCAGGTGTTTTGGAGAAGTCATGGTCAGAAACACTGGGCATCACTCGTCGCTGTCGCTGGAAGTCTCCGACTCGGCTTCCGGTTCCATGGCTTCTAATTCTTCGGTGGCAGGTTCAACAACATCCGCGGCTGCGTAGCCGCGTCCTACCTTGGAAATTCTGATCCTTACATCATCACCGACTTTTGAATTCGATACAAAGACCACCAGACCCTGAATTTTGGCAACGCCGCTGTCGCCGCGCCTGCTCATGGACTCGATCTTGACGGTGTACTCTTCTCCGACCTTGACCGGCGCAAGCCTGAATGGTCTTGGGCCACCAAAGCGCCTTGGGCCACCCTGTCGTCCTGATTCGCTTTCCAAACTACGTCGCCTCTAGTAACACGGAAGATTATTTCAACTTTGACCCTGCCCAAATATTTAATACTGGCCTGCGGCAACCATCGTTGATAGCCAGATAACACCTGCATCGACATTATGCCAACGATGCTCGTCTTAGTGATTAGATAAATGCAGCGTAAACCTCCTTCCCAAGAATCTGCCAACCAGAACATCATGGCAGTTATACTGCAGAGTCTGCCGCAGGAAGCTGCTCTGACCAAGATAGAGTACGAGGGGCCAAGGATAGCCCTGTACACAAGGAATCCGGTGTACCTGATGCAGAACAACCAGCTGGTCTCCAACATGGTCAACAGCATCAAAAAACGCATAGTCATAAGGACCGACGAATCCATCAGAAAACCAAAGCCGGAATCAACTGAAATAATATCCAAATCGATACCAAAAGAAGTCGGCCTGGCCGGCATGTTCTTTGACGCAGTGCTGGGCGAGGCCGTTGTCTTTGCCAAAAGACCCTGGATGCTGGCCCAGATAGGCGAGGAATTTGACAACATAGACCTGGCTGAAAAAACCGGCTGGCGGGTCAGGATAAGAAAAGCCCCGCAGAGCATGTCGTACATCGAAAATTTCTACAGGATCCTTGACGAAAGCGTTGTCGAGCGCACAAAGTTTTACCGCGAGGTAGGCAACAAGATATTCCGCGACAAGCTAAGCGAGCAGGCCGAGGCCAGCCTGATTGCCCTTGGCGGCTTTGCCGAGGTGGGCCGGTCCTGCATGCTGCTGTCAACCAGGGAGAGCAAAATCCTGCTTGATTGCGGCATCAACGAGACAGGCCGCGACTCGCTTTCTTCTCTGCCACGGTTTGACATTGCTGGCCTGAACATGTCTGAGCTGGACGCGGTGGTTCTTACCCACGCGCATCTTGATCACACTGGCTTTCTGCCGGCCCTCTTCAAGTACGGTTACCGGGGCCCGGTATACTGCACCGAGCCAACAGTGCTGCTGATGGGGATCCTGCAGCAGGACTACATAAGACGCGCCGGCAAGAACGCCCTTTATTCTGACAAGGATGTTGAAAAAGCCATGGTTCACGCCATCACGCTTACACACGGCATCGTAACGGACATCTCGCCAGACGTAAAGCTGGTGCTGTCAAATTCCGGCCACATACTGGGATCAGCATCGGCACACCTGCACATCGGAAACGGGGACCACAACCTTGTTTACACCGGCGACATGAAGTTTGGCAAGACTGTAACGCTGGAAAACGCATTCTGGAATTTCCCCAGAGTCGAGACCATGATTATAGAGGCCACGTACGGGGGCAAGGAGGATATTGTCAGCCCCCGGGAGGAGGCCGAGGCCAGCCTGGCGGCGTCGATAAGCTCCACAATATCAAACAACGGCCGGGTCCTGATACCGGTTCCTGCCGTCGGAATATCGCAGGAATTGCTGGCCGTCTTGAACATGATGATTGGCAGTGGCAGGATACCCAAAGTCAGGATACTGGTAGACAAGATAATTGCAGAGTCCACGGCCATATGCGAAACGTACCCCGAATTCCTGTCCCGGGATATCCGGCAGATCATCAGTGAGTCAGAGCAAAACCCCTTTGGCGCGCCTTCAATCTCTGTAGAACCTGCGTCCATCAAACCGGGCGAGCCTGTGGTGGTGCTTGCGCCTTCCTCCATGCTTGTCGGCGGGCCGTCGGTATCCTACCTTAAACAGATAGCCGGTGATCCTTCCAGCAAGCTCATACTGGTATCGTACCAGGCAGTTGACACGCCTGGGCGGCAGATACAGGATGGAACCAGACAGGTGTCGGTAAACAACGAAAGCATCGCAATACGCTGCCAGGTAGAAAGAATCGATGGCTTTACCAGCCACAGCGATTACAACCAGCTGATGGCCTATGTCAGCCGGCTGCGGCCCAAACTCAGAAGGGTCCTGGTCAACCACGGCGAGCGGCCCAAGGCGCAGAACCTTGCCAGCTCCATAAACAAGATATTCAAGATCCCGACGCAGCATCCACTGGTGCAGGAAGCGGTAAAACTACTTTAGGTCGTACGCGCCGCGCCAGATCTTGACGTCTGGCGGGGTAAGGACAATCCTTTCTTCTCCAAGCCGGGCAATGTCGCCTCCTATGGACTGCGCATAGGCATAAAGCTCCTCGATGACCTTTCGGAGTTCCTCGACATCCTTCTGTGCCAACGGCGTTACCCGGAGTATGAGGATCATGTGCTTCTTGATGTCTTCTTTTATCGCAGTGATGTCCGTGATATCCCGTAGGGTAAGGGCCTTCAGGTAAACCGGAGCTTTGTGTGTCTGCGTGGGTCTGTCTGTCATCGGGCTTCTCAACTATTGAGGTTAAAGCTAAAACCCGCCGGCTACTCAATAGTCCTGCTGGTCAAAACTCGTTCACCGAATAGTTGATTTTAGCTTGAGATTGCGCCTAGATGCGCAGCTTTTCAATGTCAGAGCTGTCCTCGGGCATGGCATCCAGTTCTCTTTCAACGCCGTTTGCAACGACTTTGACCTTGGACCGCGCGTCCTTGGGTGCATCGGAATAGCGGAGGACAATTCCTGCAGACTTGGCCAACAAGGCGTCGTTTTGCTCTCCACGCAGTATGCAGACCGGCCCGACATGGTCCTTGGCTTCAAGAACCACGTCCATCTCTTCGGCCAGGGCCGCGATGATCTCGTTTTCGTCCTTGTTTCGGCCCACCACCAGCTTTGCCTTGGGAGTAAGGCGGAAGTGCCTTCCAACCTTCAAAAGCTCGATATCGTTGATGCTTGGAATGTCGTTAACATGCTCCATCAGGTCGCTGACGCGCTTTGAAAATGCCGGGTCTGTCAAAAGGCATCCGCCGGCAGCGTTGGGCGGCTCCTGCACTCCAAAGTGCTTTGCCAAATACAGCTGTCCCTTTCTGGACCTGCCCTTTATGTCGCCCAGGTTTTCGCGCTTGACAAGCCCCGCCTTCTCGGCATCGGTGGGAGCCAGATGCTTTGCTGAAAGTGGCCGAAGCACCTTGCCGGCCAGCCCGGATTCGTTTTCAATTATATGTAGCGCCCTGTTGTTCTGGCTCATGGGCCGCTGAAACAGAACTTCGCCTGTAACGACAAAATCGGCACCTATCTTCTCCATGTGCTTTTTGGCGGCATCGTACATCATGCCCCTGCAGTCTATGCACGGGTTCATGCCAGACCCGTACCCGTGCTTGGGATCCTTCATCATCCGCAGATATTCTTCGCCAAAATACACCGTCTTTAGCTTGACACCAAGCTCGTCGGCCACCTCCTTGACTCTGTGGCCGCAGCCCTTGCCGCAGTCAAAATCGCAGAACGGCGTCTTGATGGCCACGGCTTCCACGTCGACACCCTGCTCAAGCATCATGCGGACAGCCAGGTTGCTGTCCAGTCCTCCGGATAACAACGCCACTGCCTTTGGCTTCTTTTCTACCTTGTCCGCGTTGTCCTGCGACATAATACAAAGGCCATCGCGTGCAATTCGTTATAAATTTGTGTGCCCCGCCTCTGACTCACACGCGATCATAGGTTAGCCTGTAGCTCCTCGGCGTGCTCTTTGACGGGGCTTAACCCTACAATACACTGCTAGATATTTCTGCTTTTGCTAATCCTGCCATGAAAACAGGCCGGAAAGGTCTACCTCAAAAGCCGCAGCAGGCATCCTAAGCTTAAAGTTCTGTATGGCAAGGGGCGAGACCTCGCCAATTACGCCTGCTGGCCTGCCCTGCAACAAAATCTGGGCGCATCTTCCCCTGATGAACAGCGGGTCTGAAGTCGCCCTGGTAGAGGCTGTCATTCCAAAGCCTGAACTGAACAGGGCCTGCATGATGGACTTGATCTCTGTAAAACCGGCCTCGTCATGGGAAGTCAGTGCAGCCAGGCGCCATCTTTCTTCTATCCTGTCAGTCTCCTTTCTGAAGGTCTTGCCTATTTCAAAGAGCTTTTGCGGATATTCCTCGTGCACGTTTCGTGAAAGCGACTGAAGCAGCGACGGGATAAGCGAACTCCTCAACACTTCATGCTCGGCGCTTTTGGATGCATCCACTGAAATCACGTCGTCTGCCGGCCGGCCCGGCAAGTCGTACTGCACCTGCCTGCTGGTCAGAGAAAAGTTGAACGATTCAAGCATTCCAAGCCCTACCAGGGTCTGCCGGATAGCCTCAAAATATGTCGAGCGGGTGGATTTCTGCCCTGCAGTGGTTGCGGCTGGAAAAGTCGGCTCAAAGTTGTAGATGCCGTACCCTATGGCCACTTCCTCCACCAGATCAACCGGATGTGTGATGTCTGTCCTATAGCGCGGTATGGTGCACGTTATCTTGTTGCGGCTGGACCTTGCGTCAAGCCTGCTTTTTTTAAGGCAGTCTGCAATCTTGTCTGCATCAAGGTCAAGGCCCAAAAGTTCGTTGACGTAGCTGACGTCGATGTCCATCCGTACTGGCACCGCCACCGGCGTCTCGGTCTTTTTCGCATCCTCAATGGTTACCGTCTTTATCTTAAAGCCCGCATCGTAGAGAGCAAAGGCAATCACGGCAAGCATGTCTTCTGCCGCCTTTCGCTCCGTGGCCGTGACTTCGACAAAGAGGTTCTTACAGCCAGTGTCAACCATGGTCTCTTTGCCGTTGATTATGGGAGGAAACGAAAGGACAGTGCCGGCGCTATCGTATATGGCTGGATACCTGTCAGAGCCGTCCAGGATGTGGCCGTATGCCCTGCCAGTCTCTGTATCGGACAGGATCTGTTTTGTGGTCATCTTCGATGATTCTCCAAGCGGCGTAAAAGAGTACTCTGATAGCGCGGTGTATGTCACCGGAAAGGATACGGCATCAAGGTTGTGGATTCCGATGGATGCCTTCTTTCTTCTTCTGCCAACCCCGTTGTGGAGATCCTCCTGCATGGCTATCATCTGCCTAACAGTCTCGTCGTCCAGCTTTCCACCCGTTGCTGCAAGGGCCACCACGTACGGCCTGACCTTCTTTACTGGCCTTCCAACCTTGACTGAAAAACCGCTCTTGCCTGCCAGCCTGAATTTTGGCATTCCTGTCTCGATGCCCAGAAGGCCGCGCAGCGCCCTTATGATGCCGTAATCGGATGAAAAGTCCGGCCTGTTTGGATTGTATTCCACCCTAACGATGCTGTCCTGAACGCCCTCGATGTCAAGGCCTATGAACGGAAGCATTTCCAGAGCCTTG
Source organism: Nitrososphaera sp. (assembly GCA_037441265.1). Taxonomy (GTDB): domain Archaea; phylum Thermoproteota; class Nitrososphaeria; order Nitrososphaerales; family Nitrososphaeraceae; genus Nitrososphaera. The sequence goes on from JBBISN010000028.1 coordinate 6,928, forward strand.
TCTACCTTGACGCCGGGAAGGAATTCCTTTAGCCGGTCAAAGGAGACGTTTACAACTGGCATTTTGGAACACTCCTTAGCCATCCAAGCCTGTTTGTGTACAATTCGCGAACGTCGTCTAAGCCGAACCGGAGCATGGCTATCCTCTCAAGCCCGCCGCCCCAAGCAAGCACCGGGTTTTTGATGCCAAGCGGCTGCGTGACTTCGGGCCTAAAGATGCCCATGCCGAATAATTCAACCCATTTCTCTAGACGTTCGTTGTAGACCATGCTCTGCAACGACGGCTCGGTGTACGGAAAGAACGTCGGCCAGAACTTGACCTTCTTTATGCCCATCTTGGCATAGAACTCTTTTTGCAGGCCCATCAGGTCTCTAAGCGAGGCCTTGTGGGCTGTTGCAACTCCCTCCACCTGGTGGAACTCTACTAGGTGCTTGTAGGAGACCTTTTCGTTTCTGAAAACCCTGCCTACTGAAAAGTACCGCGCGTTTTCCGGTCTTGCACTGGCAAGGTGCTGCAGCGTCACCGGCGTCGTATGCGTTCGCAGCACCACGCGCTCGGATTCCTCGGCATTCCAGCTGCCCCATCCAGTCTTGTGGACGCGCGATACTTTGGCTATCTGGTCCCTGCTTGCCGGGATCGCGTGTTTTCTTCCTGAAACGTAGAACGTGTCCTGCATCTCTCTGGCCGGATGGTCCTGCGGCGTGAAAAGCGCGTCAAAATTCCAGAACCCTGACTGGACCATGTTGCCGTCTATTTCTGAAAATCCCAGGCCAACAAAGATCTCCTTTACCTCTTCAATGATGTCTGCTAGCGGATGCCTCCGCCCGGAAAACACTGATGGAGCGGCGGCTTCAACGTCCAGTGAGCTCAGTTCAATCTGCTTCCACCGGCCTGATGTGATGAGCTCACTTGTCAGCCGGCGCTCCTGCGGTTTTTCTACTTCAAGAGCTGGCAGCAGCTTTCTTCCAGATTCGGTAAGCGAAACTCGTGATTCTTTTTGTTCTCTGATTTCTAAGTAATTAGGACGTTTCTTTAAAAGCTCAAAGCCCTTTTTTTGTTCATCGGTTAATTCAGTGATGTTTATGCCACCCTGAAATCCTTCAAGGAAGATCTCCTCCGGCGATTTCTTTTCTGCTAGGGTGGTGGCTACCATCTTGCCACCTTCAACAAACTGGATCCATTGGTTACGCTTTGCATTGGCTATAGCGGCATTTACTTCTTCACTTTTCAGGATTCTATTAGCAAGCATTTCTGCAATAGTGTTCTTCCCATCTTTCACCGCGTTAACCAATCTTCTTTCAGGTAACCCGATTATTGTTGCTGGTACATTTTCTGGAGCTAGATAGACTTTGGAAGTTGATGACTCGCTGATCGATATGAGGTTCTTAAACTTCAACCATTCAATACCACGTCTAACCTGATCCATTGATAATTGAGTTACGCTGGCAAGCAAATCCATCGTAATTGGTTCCCAATTTGGCAGCGTCTTTAGTATGGTTCGCTCAATGGGGTGAAGCGCTGAAACGTCAATACTCATTAATTACAGTTGACAGATGAAGAAGACTTTTTAAACGTTAACACAATGTCTGCAGCATCGATGGACCAGCCCAGCGAAAATGCAGAGGAGAACGGCGAGTTCAAAGTCACGCCGTGGGAAGTGGAAGGCGAGATAGACTACGGTCGCCTTGTAGAAAAGTTTGGAACCCAGCCCATTACCCCAGAACTTCTGCAGAAGGTCAAAAGGGCCACCGGCGAGATCCATCCGATGCTAAGACTAGGTTATTTCTTCTCCCACCGGGATTTTGACTGGATCTTAGACAAGCATGAAAAGGGGGAGAACTTTTACCTTTACACGGGCCGCGGGCCGTCAGGCATGGTGCACATGGGGCACATCATGCCCTGGATATTCACCAAGTACCTGCAGGACAAGTTCGACTCCAAGCTGCTGTTCCAGCTTACAGATGATGAAAAATTCCTTTACAGCCAGGAGCGGACCAGAGAAGAGGTCAAGCGCTTTACGTACGAAAACATTCTGGACATCATAGCCGTAGGATTTGATCCCAAAAAGACCAAGATAATAGTGGACACCAAGCACATACAGCACCTATACCCCATAGCCACGGAAGTGGCAAAGCGGATCACGTTTTCCACGGCCAAGGCGGTCTTTGGATTTAACAATTCCACCAACATTGGCATGATTGGCTTTCCGCCGATTCAGGCCGCGCCATGCTTTCTGCCCTCCATGATAGAGGGAAGGCCCACACCCGTCCTAATACCGGCGGCAATAGACCAGGACCCGTACTGGAGGATGACGCGGGACGTTGCCGACAGGATGGGTTACTACAAGCCTGCCCAGATACACAGCAAGTTCCTGCCGGGCTTGGGCATGGTAGGCAAGATGTCTTCCTCAAAGCCGGAAACGGCCATCTTTACCACCGACGAGCCGGAGGTTGCTGACAAGAAAGTCTCCTCGGCGTTTACCGGCGGCCAACCGACAGTGGCGCTGCAGAGGCAGCTGGGCGGCAATCCCACTGGCTGTCCTGTCTTTTGGTACCTGCGTTACTTTTTTGACACGGAGAAACAGTCGGACGAGCGGCTGCTGAAATGCAAGAGCGGCAACCTGCTTTGCGGCGAATGCAAGTCAGACTTGGCAAAAGGCGTAAGGCCGTTCATAACCGAGTTCAGGAAGCGGCGCGAGAAGGCAAAGGACGTGGTGGCCATGTTCATGTACGATGAAAAGCCGTTTGAGACATGAAGACCGTTCGATTTGAGTGCGACGACAGGTACGAGGCAGAAAAGCTGGCTGGCCTTGTTTCCGTGCAGAAGGACGATACTGTGTACATTGCAGGCATATCTGCCGTGGTTGGGACCGAGATCGTGATAAAACTCAAGGACAACTCTTCACATGCCGTGCTCTTGAAGGACGAGGAGAGCGTCGGGCGGCTCAAAAACCTCTTGCAGGATGTGGCCAAGGGGAAAACCAGCATACAGGCCAGCGACTTCCACGGATCAGTGGCCGAGATAACAATAAGCGACTAGCGCAGATCCTTGTTCATCTCGTTGGTGAGGATCTCCTGCACCTTGCGGAAATAAAGGCCCGTCGAATAAGGCATCATCGGTATGTATTCTTCGATGACCTGCATGACGTACGGGACGGCCCGCTTTGAAACATCCATGCTGAACTTCATCCACAGTATCCTGTCCTGCTCAAACCTGATCTTGTCTTTAAGGTGCGGCGGAGCCATCTCCTTTGATCTGTCCTCGACTCGTTTGTACCAGTAGGCAAGGACGTCGGGGTCAAGTCCCTCCCTGAGGTTCTTGACCGATGTCTCTATCTTTCGTGCGGCAAAGTCGATGGGTCTTTCCGGATACACGACTCATTTTTTCTTCGTCAGGATAAAATTCCGATAATCAACTATTGTTGAGCCCGCTGCGACTGTCTTTTAACATCCTTCCTTGCCTGTCTATCTCGCCGGCCCTGATACGTGTTGAGGAAATCGGCAGCCCGTCTTCCGCCTTGATCAGGTCCACTGCAATCACCTCGACAGGGTTCAGACCCCTTTCTGATCGGATCTTGTTGAGCAGCTTGCCCTTTGACTGGGTTTCTGAACTGGCCACCAGCGCGCCAACGTCTCCGGAGATGACTGCCGGTCCAAAATCGTTGTCAAGTTTTGCAACAACGTAATTAACGTTGCCAAATTCTGCCTCGATGGTCTTTTTGAGGCTTTCAACCCGCTGCTCAAAGTTGTGGTTCAGTTTTTTTCCCTTGTTTTTCCAGGCAAATGCGTCGCTGGAAACGCCGATTATGACCTTCTCGCCGACTTCAAAGGCCTTGCGCAAAAGCGCGATGTGGCCGACATGGATCTCGTCAAAGGTTCCACCAGTGGCTACAACGCGGAATCTAGCCAATGCTAGTAGTGCGAAATGTCGTGATATATACGGTTGTTATCCCTACTTTTGGAATATCTTTATGGCCTGCGGTGGACAGACGTTCTCGCATGCAAGGCAGAATATGCAGTCCTTCTCTCTTATCATAAACGCCTTCTTCTCCGATGCAGGATGTCCAGGTGTCTCCAGCCATTCATAGACGTTGACAGGGCAGGCTTCGATGCATGCTCCATCGGCAACGCATATATCAAAATCAACGCAGACGTTGCTTCCCCATATTCCCAGCTGGCCGGGTGCGTCCAGCGGCCCCCACACGTTTATGCCGTTGTACTGGCCGGTCACCTGCCTCTTGGACTTGAATCCCACGTCTATGGGCCCGTCCACCTTGGAGTAGCTGGTGCCTGTCCCTGAAAGGGATATGGTGGTGTTGCCTCCGGCGGCCGGTGCAGCCGGGGATGGCATGGCAGGCGGTGGTGCTGCAGATGGCTTTGGAGCCGATGCAGCCGCCGGAGACGGGGCAGCAGCTGGTTTGGGTGCCGCCAGAGCTGCCTTGGCAGCCTCGGCCGCCCTTGCCTTCTGTCTCTTTGCAAAACACAATTGATCATGAACTTCCTTCATGCTTTGAAGGGTAATCGGGTTGCTGTGTATCAACAGAGTTCCACAGTCTTCACAGATATACTCCGATACTGTCGTGGTGGACAATGGAGTAACATTCTATTTTGCCATATTTATTAATTCTTGTGCCAAATACCTTCTGACAGTATGATGGCTCGCACGAAATCGGTTGGTCTTTATTAAACACCAAAGCCCATCTCTAGTGCGGGATTGCCTGACAATACCATTTTCCTTGACAGCTTTTCTGAGGAAGAAAAATCCCTTCTGGCGGGGCATTTCTCCAACACAGACAAGGCCGTCTTTGCGATAATCACCCCAAAGCAGGTGGACCGGGGCGCTTTGATGTCGCGGTATTCCCGGACAGACAAGAGCATGCGCCGCGTATTTCTGGATGAATTTGCCAGAAATCCAAACCGCGGCGAGGAGTTTTACCAAAAGGTCCTTCTTGAGTACGGCGACGACTCTGTTGCAGAGCTTGGGATAGCCCAGATAGCGGTGGAAGGCATATCCAACATTGCTGCCAAAAAAATAGAGGACCGCAGAATCGGCCTGTCTTACCTGGAAAAGTCATCCAGGTACGTGCCCTTCGACCAGAAGGTCCATGGACTATACAGATACTGCAGAGAGGAGCGCATCATCTCTTCCCGCCATGCAGACAGGTACATCGGCGCCTGCGATCACTCCTTTGACGTTTACAGCAAGAACATACAGCCGCTGCAAAAATACATAGAGGAGCGCGAACCGGTGGACCGGTTCAGCTTCTTTGATTCGTCTTCGCAGACGGAAAAGCCGTTTGGAGATCTAAAGGTTGAAAAGGACATCGAAGCAGCAAAGCGGATCTACCGGGCCACGATACGCGCAAAGACTCTGGACCTTCTCCGCGGACTTTTGCCGGCTGCAACTCTGACCAACGTCGGCATAACCGGCAACGGGAGGGCATTTGAATACCTCATAACCCTGATGCATGGATCAAAGATGGCCGAGGTCGCGTCCATCTCTGGGCAGATGTTCGAAGAGCTATCCGCCGTGATACCGTCGTTTGTCCGGCGCGCCAACGACAGGCACGGCCAGGCGCTGCAGGATTATTTAGCAAACACTGAAAACGAGGTTAGCAAGCTGGCAAAAACCTACCTTGCAGGGCTGACGTCTTCTGCATCCGAGCCGGTCCGGCTTTTGGACTTTGCCGATAACTTTGAAGCCGAGGTCCGGGTGGCGTCGGCAATCCTGTACGAGCATGCGGATGGCATGCCGCTGGAAAGCATAATGCGGTTTGTCAAATCCATGGCCTCCGAAGACCGGCGCAGGATAATCCATGCCTATACGCAGTTCCGCCAGAACCGCCGGCAGAGGCCTGGCAGGGCCTTTGAAATGGTAGATTATACCTTTGAACTTTTCACAAACTTTGGGATGTTCCGCGACCTGCATAGGCACAGGATCCTGACGATGGAGCGGCAGCTGCTTTCAACGCGGCACGGCTACGACATGCCCTCTGAACTGGCCGAGGCCGGGATCGAAAAGGAGTTCAAGGAATGCATGTCTCTTTCCAAGGAAGTGTACGAAGAGATTGCAAAGACCATGCCGGAGGAAGCTCAGTATGTCGTGAATTTTGCATACCGCTACCCGTATTTTATCAAGCTCAACCTACGCGAGGCCTGCCACATGATAGAGCTTCGCACCGTGCCGCAGGGGCATCCCGATTACCGGGCTGTCTGCCAGCAAATGTACCGCCAGATAAGCAAGGTGCATCCCGTTCTGGCCCAGGGCATCCGCTTTGTGGACATGGAACGATATCAATTGGAGCGGTTCGATGCGGAGAAAAGGACGGAGAAAAAGAGGCAGCAGGCTACTGGATGAAGTAGGCACCTGCAGACATTCATTACCAATCAATACCATTGTGAACCAAAGTTTATATATTGCCATTTAATACCAATATACGGTAATAAAAATGGCCGACAAAACAGCCAAAGATGAAACCCCAAGAACCGACGCTTTTGATGCAGTACGTGAGAATTTTATTAGAACAGTAGACGAGATTGCAAAGGCTCAACCACAGTATTTACAGTCGTTTTCTAACCTACAACTGGACTACATACAGACCACAAAGAACATGATCCAGACTGCCATCTCTGCCCAGAAGCAGCTGGCCGGCAACTGGAACGTACCGACAGCAATGCCATACAGCGACCTGTATGTAAAGCAGACAACCGAGATGACCAACAACGTCATCAGGTCCATTGGAATCAACAACCAGCTGACCATCAACGCCCTTGACGCAGCAAGAGAGAACCTAAAGATCTACAACAGGACAGTCGATGCTGTCACTGACTTTAGCACCAACGTTGCTAAGGCCTGGACTGCATTCTACTCACAAGCACAGCAGCAGTTCACAAGGTAAAATCGGAAAGGCATCAGCCTTTCACGTTTTTTCCTTTTTTGTTCTAATAGTTTTTTCTGCTAGTGTTCAGAACGGAAAATCCATCCAGATTCGCTATTGTCTCGATATGTCGAAATGACTTGGCGGAACCATCCTTCGAATCGTTCCTGAATAATCAGTGCTAATCGTCTAGCGGGAGATCCCGGCCTATCAGCGTGAAAAGCAATTCAGGGTTTTCGTTTACGATTTTATTGAAAAGCAGGATGCCTGCGCCTATCTCGGCTTTCCAGAAAGGACAGTGCTGAATCTGCGGACCCTGCTTGTCCGGACCGTAAACTACTGAATCCGCGTAACAGCCGCCTCCACATAGCTTGCGAGCCCAACAGCTGGAACAAACAGGCCGCGTATCTACCGGCTGAGCCTCGATGGAAAGGAATTTCAATCTTTTGTTGTCGTCTATGCCGCTTTTCACATCGCCCAGATGGTATTCTTCAAGGCCCAAATGCCTGAAACAGGGGTACACCTCGCCTTTTGATGACACGCCAAGATATGTCGAAGCAACCCCGCAAAAACGCTCGGTTGGAGCCGGGCCAAAAAGGCGCCTCAGGACTTTGGTAATCGGCAGATAATGTAGTAACGGCTTGTCGCTTTGCGCGCGCATGTAAAGGTCGTTTACTACGTATGCCAGATCCTCGCGAAAGGCCGATAGGTGCTCGTCGTTCAAATCGGTCGGATAGTCCCGGAACGTGCCTACCTTGATTACTTCAAGGTTTGTTATTGAAAGGTTAAGGGCCCAGTTATAGATCTCTTTTAGGCGCATGCCGCGACAAAACACAACATTCACGGTCAGCTTTCTTCCCAGCCGATCCCGCAGCCGGCGGAAGCCATTTTCCACTATTTCATACGTTTCGTTTCCTGCCAAACCCAACCTTGTCTGGTTGTGGTAAATCGCGTCGATGCTCATCCTGACATAAAAATTATGTTCTGCGATGAACTCTGCTACCTCTTCTGTAATCAAAGTGCCGTTCGTAGTTAAATGGAAGGCAACATCCTTCTCCTGAGCTTTTGCTTGTTTTTCTGCATATGCAACAACCTGCTTTAGCAGCCTGAAATTTGAAAGGGGCTCTCCAGATCCAAAGTGGATTGCTACGTGCTTTCCGTTTCCAGCTTTTGCAAACAAAAAGTCTACGCTTTCGTACGCGGTTGCTTCAGACATCGGACCCAAACGGGATTTTATGTCCTTCTCAAAACAATACACGCAGCCAAGGTTGCAGCTGCCTGCTATGTCTAAAGAGAGATCGGTAATCAATGGCAATGACGTCGATTTGCTGGCCTTTTTTGAGTTGACGCCGTCTATTGTCAGTATGTCGTTCTTTAGCAGCCATTTCCTGACTTTGGGATTGTCGGTGATTGTGAGGCGATTGTTGTCGGCCTGGTCGTTTTTCAGAGAGTGGTAAAAGTGAGTTTTCAGGCTGTCAGGAATCTCAAATACAAAGGTACGTTCTATGTCGTAGATGGCACCGGGCTTTCCATCGTCATCTTTGATTACGTGTGCCTCGCGCAGCCTCTGGTCCTTTTCGGTAACTAGTTCCTTGCTGCTAATCATGGGACTTGCCCTCTCCGCTGGATTCAATCAGGTTGACGGTCTTGGGAGAAACCAAGTTCAAGAGCTTCAGCTCGTCTTCATGATGAATCTGGTCGTAGATGGCGATTGCGATCTCTGCCTTCTTTCTTAAAATATCACATTCTTCGTGTCCGAACCTGTCCACCATGGCCGAACAACCGCCGCCGCAAAGATTCCTGTTCCAGCAGGTCTGACAGACCTCCTGGCCATCTGAAGAGATCCTCTTTCTGAACTCTTCCGTCTTGACGGTATCGGGTCCTTGATCAACGTTTCCCAGGTAAGACTGCGGTCTGCCGGAGTGCAAAGAGCAGGGGTAGATCTCTCCTTCTGCCGTAATGCCAAACATCCGTTCGCCGGCCGGGCAGAAATGAGTGCGCCTTGTTTTTGTCCAAAGCTGCAAAATTTTTGGGGATAGCCTGTAATCCAGGGGTTTCTTGTTCTGACGCAGAGCGTCCACATAGATGTCAAAGAGCGTGTCCAGATCCTGCATGTACTGGTCATGCTCCTCCGGTGCAAGTGCCAAAGGATCGCATTCGTTAACCCGGGTGCGTTCTGCCTTGAACGCGTCTACGCCTAGAATCGTCAGAAACTTTTCTGCCTCCGGGAGGGTCCAGCCAGACCTGATCACCGAGCTGCCAACCAGCTTGACGTTCTTTTTGGTGAGAAGGTAATCCAGGTTTTTCTTGACTAGATCATAACTGCCGTTACCATCGGCAAAGATTCTAAATTTATCATGCACTTTTGCGGGGCCGTCAATGCTAAAGAACACCGTGAAATGGTATCTGTCCATAAAGTCTGCCACTTCCTTTGACAAAAGTGTCCCGTTGGTGGTAATGGCAAACTCGAAATGACGATCCTCCTTTTCGACTTTGTCCGTTTCTTCCACCAGCGCACGGATGGCCCCGAAATTGATCAAGGGCTCTCCACCGTAGAAATGAAAGCAGCAGACCTTTGACTTTGGGTATTGTTTTACCATGAAGTGCACCAACTTGCGGGCGTCCTCTTCACTCATCTTGGTTTTCTTGACTTCTTTGAAATCAAAACTGCCTTCGTTTGTATAGCAGTAGGCACACCTCAGATTGCAGGTCTGCGAGACATTGACCATAAAGGTATAGTCAAAGGCTTCAGGCGGCGGTTTTGCGGCAGACGGCAAGCGCCCTTCTGGCAGTATGATCTTCAAAGTTTTAAGCTTGTCAAATGACTTTCTTGCAGCCGCCAGAGTCAGACCATGGTCGACTCCATTCCTGTACCAATTTTCCGGAGTGTCTGGCTTTGGATTAGCTTCAAGCAATGTCTTGTCTTCAATGTCAAGACGATGAACGTCCAGCGATTCTATGTTGAATACCAAGCAACGCCCTCTGTAGACGAATACGTGGTGCTCTACGCTGCCCCAATGTCTAGTCGCCCTTTTCTTTGAGGGAGGATCACGTTGCTCGTCGCGGTTGTTTGGATTGATGGAATTATTGTTGAGGTGGCTGAGGGCGGGTCTTGAAAGCTCAGGCAAGGCCTCCGCATCCGCCTGTTCCACAGAGGATCGAGTCTGAGATGCCAGTCACCATTCCGTCTATGGCAGGAAGAACTCTCTTGAGCATCCTCAGGCTTTGTATGTCTTCTTTGGTCAACTTTTCGACACCGAAGACTTTCTCCGGGTTTTCAAGCAATTCCTTTCGAAACTTTGGGTCCGCCAGAGCACGCAGAACCATCTCCCGTCTCTTATCAGCACGCTTGGCCTTCATGGTGCCCATATATTCGGAAGGTAGAACTTAAAGTTAGCTACTTTGAGACACGAGCTTCAAAAGATGTTCGAAAATGAGAATTTGATATGAACTGCTCCTAAACTTGGAATCTGCTGTTCATTCTACAACCCCCGCGCCTTCCGGCTGCATCCGGATCAAGTGCATCGTACCCTGACAAAATAATGCAACAATTTTGACACTATTGTCATTATACCTACTTACTTTAGAATGCGCATGAGCGAAGAAAAGCTCGCATTTGTAGGCAAACAAGTCAAGGACATCTATGGCACTTACATAGGAAGAGTAGTCGGGATAATCACAGAGATAGATGGTGAGATCGAATCCATCAGCGTGGATTGCGGTTCATCCGGTATCAAGCATCTGCCTTACGAACAGCTGGTGGTTCAGGGGGAGTACGTCTTCTTCATCCCCAAGTGGAGGCTTGAAGCACAGAAGCTCATACGACAGAAATCATTGACGCTAAAAAGGATAAAGGCCCTGCAGGAAATAGTGGCTGAAAACGATTCCATGAAGGATGACGCAGAACTGATCTACATCAAATACGACAAGAAGCTGAACGAGCTGGAAGAAACACAAAGGACAGTGGTGGAAAAACTGAATGCCCGCCTTGGCGAGCTTGATGCGGAAGCCAAGAACGTCAAGTCCGTGCTGTTTGACGCCAAACTCCAGTTCAGAAGCAACGAGATGAAGGAAGAAACCTACCAGCAGATCAAGCTCAACACCGATGAGCTGGTGGAGCACATCGACAACGAAAAGACCGAGATCTCCAACGTCAGGAACAAGATCTCGCTTCTCACGCTGGAAAACATCAACGCGACAACTACACCGGCACCCGCAGAGCCCCAGCCAAAGGAGAGTCCTGCACCAGTGAATACCACTCCAGTTGAAGTACCGCAGGTGGTAAGCGCACCGGCAACTGAAGAAAAACCAGTGGCAATCACTGCTACCGGCGATTCACCGGAATCAGGCTGGCTTCACCAGGTAATCCAGAAATAAACAACGCAGACCGGGCCATCAAACCCGGCTACCCTTTCTATTCTCAAACGAACAATTTTTAAAACAAATTTTCCTTAATTCTTGATACTTGTCAGACGCTCCTTCAAAGCTATACGAGGAAAGCGGCAAACTCAAGATCACGGTCAAACCTGGAAAGCTCCTTGAAAAGGTCTCCCAGGAGGCTTTGTCAGATCCAGAAAAATTCTGGTCAGAGCAGGCCAGGAACCTTGTCTGGAGCCGGCAGTGGGACCGGGTCTTGGAATGGAACCCGCCGTTTGCCCGGTGGTTCACCGGCGGCCTGCTGAATGCATCTGTAAACTGTCTTGACAAGCACATGAATTCGGAGACAAAGAACAAGGCCGCCATAATCTGGGAATCGGAGAGCGGCGAGTCAAGGACTCTGACATACTTTCAGCTTTATCGCCATGTAAACAAGTTTGCCAACGTACTTCGGAACCTTGGAGTGCGCAAGGGCGACCGGGTTACCATCTACATGCCCATGGTGCCGGAACTTCCGGTGGCCATGCTGGCCTGTGCAAGGATCGGCGCCATACATTCCGTGGTTTTCTCGGGCTTTAGCTCGCAGGCGTTGATAGACAGGATCAACGACGCAAGGTCCAAGGTGATCGTGACGGCCGACGGCGGCATGCGGAAAGGAAGGCTGGTAGACCTAAAGAAGGTGGTAGACGAGTCCATAGGTTCCACCCCGTCAGTTGAGCACGTGGTTTTGCTCAAAAGAATGGGCAACGAGGTCAAGATGGGTCCCAAAGACCTCTGGTGGCATGAAGCGACTGAAAAGGCGGCGCCATACTGCGAGCCGGAGCTGGTGGAAAGCACGCATCCGCTCTACATCCTGTACACGTCAGGCACGACAGGAAAGCCCAAGGGCGTGATGCACGGCACCGGAGGCTACCTGACGCATCTTTACTCCACCGCAAAATGGGTCTTTGACTTCAAAAAAGACGACGTCTTTTTCTGCACCGCAGACATCGGGTGGGTCACCGGCCACAGCTACATCGTGTACGCCCCGCTGATGCATGGCATCACCGAGGTAATGTATGACGGTGCGCCGGACCATCCAAAGCCTGACAGGTACTGGGCTGTCGTTGAAAAGCACGGCGCGACCATACTCTACACCACGCCAACCGCCCTGCGCATGTACATGAAGTATGGCGACGCGATACCCAACTCTTTTGATCTTTCATCCATACGCCTTCTGGGCACGGTTGGGGAGCCCATCAACCCCGAGGTCTGGATGTGGTATTACAAGACCATAGGCAAGGAGAACTGCCCCATCATCGATACCTGGTGGCAGACTGAGACCGGCGGCATCATGCTTGGCGCGTGCACCGGCATTGACATGGTCCCCATGAAGCCTGGATCCGCGACATTCCCAATGCCGGGAGTCGACGCCGGAGTGGTGGATGAAAACGGCCAGCCAGTAAGGGCGGGCACCAAGGGCTACATTGTGGTCAGAAAGCCGTGGCCGGGGATGCTCCTGTCGCTCTGGGGCGATGACGAGAAGTACAAAGACACGTACTGGAGCAAGTTTGACGGCGTTTACTATCCCGGCGATTACGCCCTTGTTGACCATGACGGCTACCTGTGGCTCCTGGGCCGGGCAGACGACGTTTTAAAGGTGGCCGGCCACAGGCTTGGAACCATGGAGCTGGAAAGCGCATTTGTCTCGCATCCAGCGATAGCCGAGGCGGCAGTTGCCGGCAAACCCGACCAAACAAAGGGGGAGGCCATAATCGCCTTCCTTGTAACCAAGGAGGGCATCGTCAAATCCGAGGCGCTGCGCAAGGAGATAGTAGAGCATATCAGAAAGACCGTCGGGCCCATAGCCACCCCAGACGAGCTGTACTTTGTGGGCAAGCTTCCAAAGACTCGCAGCGGCAAGATAATGCGGAGGCTGCTCAAGTCCATTGCAAGCGGGGACAAGATAGGCGACATCACCACCCTTGAAGATGGCGCTGCCATCGATGAAGTACGGCAGGCGTACGAGGAACTGAAAAAGGCACTGGGCTAGAACTTCCACGTGGCCATGTAGATAGGCTTTACCTCTACGACGCTTGAATTCTTGCCAAGCTCCATGATCTCTTTGGCCTTCTCAGTCTCGATGGGGCCCATGTACCTGATGGTGTTCTGCTTTGTCAGCTCGACAGCATAGTTGGAATCGTCGATGACCTTGGCAAGGCCCTTCCCCCTTGCTCCCATGGGCGGGCCGTCGTCTGGACTGACATCCACCAAAAAGTACACGTTGGGGTTCTTTCGCAGCGAGCGGGCCTTGACGCCGGCCCTGTCTGTGGCGATGAGAAATTTGCCGGCCTTGTAATGATACCAGACTGGGTGCACGATTGGCCAGCCGTCGCGTTCGTCTATGATGGCCAGACGAAGGATGTTGGGCCTAGCCAGAAACTTGCCAAGTTCCCTCCTGCTAAGCGGCTTGGCCGTTCTGTCTGCTAGCAGAAACCTCAACTATCTTTGCTTGTCGTGCCCTTTAATTAAAGGCAGCTTGCCGAACCTGGCTGCCAGAACTGCCAATCCTGTAGCCACGGCCATGACTGCTGGAACCACTGGGAATTCAGGTACCACCATCAGCGCGGCCTCCACCTTGCCGCTCTTGGTGGTGTCAAACGGCGGGTTTAGGCCGGTTCCAATGATCTCGATCATCAACTTAAAGTCGCCAGTCTTGCCAAAAGTCACAGTCTGCACGTCCTGGCCTGTGTGCGTGTGCAGTTTGATCAGGGATTCCACTTCAGCACCACTCTCGTCTACTATTCTGAGGTTGTAATTCACATGGGATATCGGCGTTCCGGTAGAGGGTTGCTGAAATTCAATGCTAAAGTCTACCTTGTTGCCCGGCTCGATCTCCTTTGGGTTCCAGTTGACCATCACGTTTACCGAATTGTTTTCTGTCTTGAGCATCAAAGGTAGATTCAATCCGCTGGATTGCGCCGCTGCCAGGGGGTAGGCCATTCCAACAACAAGCATGGCGGCTGTCGCCAGAATGATTGAAACTGACATGCATCATTAAGGCGCTTCTAAAGATATAAGCCTGTCGACAATTGCAGAACTCTGGTCAAATAGATATGGGCGTCATCTTTGAGCCTACCGAAATGCCGTGCTCGTCAATAAAGCCTGAAGTTGCCGCCATTATGTACAGCGCCGGCGACGTAGGCTTGTAGGTGCAGCCAACCCGGTCCAGCATGTTGGGGCAGGGCGGGACGTCCTTCTTCAGATAGACGGCGTTTCCGTGCTCATCAAACCATATCAGATCGATGTTGTACTCTATGTTCAAAGTCCATATCTCGTGAAGGTCTGGCTTGTCATGCTTTATCAGCATGGCGGTATCAAGGGGAAGCCTGTCCTGCCTAAAAGTCAGCCACCTTTCCTTTTCTGCCGCAGTTTCTGCAATCTCTACGGTGACTACGTCGTTGTCTATCCTGACTGTGCCCTTTGACAAGTCGGCACTCTTGTTCTTGACATCCGGCGGGATGAATGCCAGACCAAGGCCGCCTATCGCGACGGCAGCTACAATCACCGGAATAAGCACTGCAGACTTGCGTGCCACGGATGATGAGGAGCCTGAAAATAATTTGAACTTTTGGTTTGTAATCAGACTGGTTTGTTTAATTTTGATGAATCGATGGTTACGTCTATTGCAAATGCATTGGCTCTGTCTGGAGTGCCTGCACTTTCAGCTACCTTCTGGGCAAGTTTCCAAGCCAGCTCACATATCTCTTGCTTTGAATCAGAAGAAATCCTGCTGGGGTCTATCCCCGTGGCCCTTATAGAGAAGGATTCTGCGACGGCAAGTGGATTTTTCACAGCAGACTTGGGCAGAAGACAGAACAGACCTTGCGAACTCGTATCGGGTTTAGCAAACTGGCCAAGGAACTTTTTCATAAAAGAGATCTTTTCACTTTTATCAAGCAGTTCGTGCCTTAGATCGACCTGCGCAATCCTGACTTCCGCAATCTTTTTTGAACCCTGTTCAGTGGTTCTGTACAGGCCGCGTCTTATCTGGTTCAGCAGCCCCATTGATTTCAATTCCCTGAGGTGGATGGCAACATTTCTCTTGTCGATCCCCAGATGATAGATTATCTGGCTCCATCTGGCGCCAGGAGCTTGCGAGCAAAGTTCTAGGATCTTTAGTTTGGTCAGGCTCAGAGTCATGGTCATCCCCACCACAACCATTATATTCTTTATCTTATATATTACTTGTGGTGACCATGACCACATCCTGTTGGACACATAAAGATCGCGCCTGTGTAGAGTCGCACCTCGAACATGGTTCATTTCAACTGTTTGGAAGTGCAGCAAATGACATCCGTGCCTGAGTCAGAAGCCGGATATTATGGACGGGTGGAATTTCTTTACGACGCTGAAGGCGAGGAAAGGCAGAAGATACTAAAGATGCTGGATGTAGCAGGCAAAATGGTTTCTGATTATTTTGGCAGCAAATGCAAGTACGACGTCCTTGTCTGTGATGGCGGCTGGTGCATGGAGCTGCAGGTTATATCCAGAGAACGCGGCAGGGAATACCGGCTCCATTCGCCGGATTATCTGGCAATGACCGATTATAACCTGAGTGAGATAATAATACGCAAGGATGTTGCCAAGTTTGCCCAGTATCTCCATGAGATGATTCACTGCGTAATTCCGAAGAGTTATCCTCACCAGTTAAGGGAGGGGCTTGCCTGGTTCTTTACGCTTGAGATCATAAAGCCGTATCCGTATCTTAGACCAAGCTATCCGCTGTGGGTGGCCGACATTTACATAAGGCCTGTCAGAATCCTGGTTAAAACCTTTGACCTGGATTTCATCAAGAACTTTGCCACGGGAAATGCAGAGATAGAAGAGTCTGCCATACCTGAAGGTGCCAGAGATCTGTTTTTGCCTGAAGCCATATTCTTTAGGAAAAAGAAATCTGTCTAGTTACCATCTATCCTAAATTCAAAGCCAGACATTACATTCTGAACAGCTATTGACTTGTTGCAGCACAATACCCTGAATAAGGTGGAGGGGGTGGGATTCGAACCCACGAACCCCT
>JBBISN010000029.1:0-6345 GCA_037441265.1 Nitrososphaera sp.
TTTTTGAGGCTGCCCCTTATGTAAGACAGCAGCGTGTGAGTGTTATCAAGGGTCCCTACCATTTGCCATGCACCACGCAACTATTGCAGCGGACATCCATTTGCTGCCAACGGCTCATGGTAATATTACGAACACAATTTTAAAGAGTTTTTCAGTCCTGCCGTGCTGCGCAAATGAATGATTAAATACGGTCTGCACCTTTCAATTAAAGCATGAGCACTGCTACTGATGACCTTCAACAGACTAAAAGGAAGATCTTTGACGAACTTACCAAGATAGTTGATCCGGAGATCGGCGTTTCGATAATGGAACTCGAGCTGATTGACAAGGTGGACATTAACGCAGAGAAAGTCCAGGTTGATCTGCACCTGACAAGCCCATTCTGCCCGGCTGTATTTGGCTTCAAGATAGCCCAGGACATCCGGGACAACCTGTTCAAGCTGAAGGGCATCAACGACGTCAAGGTAAACGTCAGCAATCACTTCATGGCCGATGCCATAAACAAGCAGGTAAACGAAAGCAAGTACCCGCCCAAGCCGGCCTGACTACTTTCTTAACCTTTCCTTAAGATCTGCTATTTTCTTTTCGTTGCTGGAATATCCAAGCATGTGCCCTCTTAGCAGCTGGATGCCAAGGGCAGGGTCCACACCCTTTGGACAGACGCTGCTGCAAGAGCCGGCAAAGTGGCACCGGAACAGGCCGTGTCTGTCGTCGACTACCTCTAGCCTCTTTTCAACAGCATTGTCCCGGGTATCTGCAAAGTAACGGTACATCTGTGCAAGGGCCTGCGGGCCGGGGAACTTGGTGTCCATGGCCACCGTGGGGCAGGCCGCGTAGCAGCAGCCACACTTGATGCAGTATGAAAACTGCAGGAACTTGTCCACGTCTTCCGGGCTCTGCATGAATTCAGAGAGCTTGGACGGATCCTTGATGTCCGCGTTTTCGTTCTGGATGTACGGCTGCATGTCCTTGTGGTGTTCAAAGAACTGCGAAAAGTCGGTGACCAGGTCCCGGATGTGCGGAAAGTTGGACAGCGGCTCGCAGGTTACAGTATCGCCGGACAGCTCTGAGATCTTGGTGTAGCAGGCAAGCCTTGGTATTCCGTTTATCTTCATGCCACAGGATCCGCAGGACGCCATCCTGCAGGAATAGCGCATCCCGATGCTGTGATCCTTGTAGCCCTTGGCCCAGAGCAGGGCGTCAAGCACTGTAGTTGAGCGCTGCACCGGCACCTCAATAGTATCGTAATGTGCCGGCTCGTTTGCGGCCCTGTTTGCCCGCAGTATCTTCAGTGTAACGGATGAGCGGAGGATCTCCTTTTCCTTGTGCTCCTTGGACCTCTTTTTGTCAAGGCGTTCTAACTTTTCAATAGTTTCGGTCATTGTAATCAGCCCATCTCCAGCCCGTTGGCTACGATTATGGTGCGCGTCCCGTACCCGATTATGGCTATCATGGCCGCTATGGTAAGTATGGTCACGCCGCTTTCCCATGCCTTGCTTTGCCGCATCTCTAGCAGGATTATGCGAAGGCCGTTGAAGCCGTGGATGGCTATCAGCACCAGTATGGACTCTAGCAGGATCACGTACGGCATGTTGTGGTAGTTTGCCACCACGTTTTCGTATTCAAGGCTAAGGTTGTAAGGCATGACAAGGCGCATCATGATGTGAACCGCAACTACAACGAGGGCTGCGATGCCCGTTATGTAGTGGATCTTCATTATCTGGCTTTCCCGCATCTTATTCGCCTCCAAACAGCACCGATGCGCCGTACATCATGGCTGCGGCCGCAAGTATCAGCGCGATCCAGATTCCAGATTTCTGCCGGTAGTTCAGTGACACCGCGTCGTAGGGGTAGTCCGGCCTGCCGGGCTTGCCAAGACCCTTGCCGCCTTCGGCAAAGATCAGGCGTATCCCGTTGGCGGAATGAAACGTGCTCATGCCTATAACCAGTATCAGTATCATGTGGCCCATGGGCGTCTGGGTCAGCTCCAGCATCGCGGCCCATGCATCCGGGCCGCGGGTAAGGGAGCTGGTCTCGTAAACGTGGCCGATAAAGTACCCCAGCAGGCCGACGCCGGTAAGCCTCTGAAGCCAGTACGATATCCGCTCGGCCCCGTACCGGGACGGGTTAAGCCATCCCTTGATCCCTTCACGGTTGTTGCGGTCGATTGCCTCCATCAGTACTTCCTCTCCACCGGTGCATACCTTGTAAACATAACTGGGTGCCAAGCCAACCTGGGACCATCCGGAGTATGGTAAGCCAGCGTGTGCCTTAAGAAGTTGACGTCATCGCGGGTGGGATAGTCTATCCTTGCGTGGGCTCCACGGGACTCGCGCCGGTTCAGCGCGCCCATAAGGACAACCTCCGCGGTGCGAAGCATGGAGTCTATCTCCATCACGTTGGTAAAGTTGGTATTGTATTCCTTGGCCTTGTCCTCGACGTGCTTCCACATCGTGTCCTTTAGTTCTCGGACCTTTTTAAGCGCGGCTGACAGGTTCTCCTCGGTTCTAAAGACGTAGGCCCGCTCATCCATGGTATCGGTCATCGCCTTGCGTATTTCGTACGGGTTGACATCGCCGGCGCCCCGGAACAGGCCGTCGTAGATGCGCTTCTCCTCGTCTGCTATCTGGTTCTCTGACAGGCTGATTGATTGGGACTTGTGGGAAGCCGCATGCCTGGCGGCCAGCTCGCCGGTGATCCTTCCCCAGACTATGCATTCTGAGGTAGAGTTTGCACCAAGCCTGTTGGCGCCATGGGTGCTGTTGCAGGCAGCCTCGCCGGCGGCCCAGAGGCCGGGAAGCTCTGTAGCACCGTCGACGTTGGTGTGAATGCCGCCCATCATGTAATGGCAGACAGGCCTGACCTCAATAGGTTCGTCGATTATGTCGACGCCGGAAAACTTGATGCCTATCTCCCGGATGCCGGCCAGCACTTCCTTTATGCGCTCGGCCCCAAGGTGGGTAAGGTCGAGTTTGAGGCAGTCAAAGCCGGTCTCATGCTTGAAGCCCCGCCCCTCGTTGATCTCCTTTATCATAGACCGGGAAACAACATCGCGGGGAGCCAGCTCCATCTTGCCGGGTGCATATTTTTGCATAAAGCGCTCGCCCTTGTTGTTTATCAGGTATCCGCCTTCACCCCTTGCACCTTCGGTGATGAGTATTCCAGACGGCATGATCCCCGTCGGGTGGAACTGGACAAACTCCATGTCCTTCATGGCCAGGCCGGCCCTAAACGCCATGTCAAGGCCGTCAGGTGTGGATGAAAACGCGTAGGTCGAAAAGCTGTAGATCCGGCCAGCCCCGCCGGTGCATATTATGCCGGCAGGCGCCTTGAACGCCATAAATTCGCCGCTCTTTATCTCTATGGCAGTAACTCCATGGAAACTGGAATCCCGCAGAATAGAAGTGCAGAACCACTCGTTGTAAAAGTGGATGTTGTCATATTTCAGACAGGTATCGTAAAGCGTCTGCATTTCATAAAAGCCGACCTTGTCCTGGGCAAATGTCGCCCGCGGAAAAGAGTATCCGCCAAACTTGCGCTGCGCAATCCTGCCATCCTTTCTTCTTGACCAGGGCATCCCCCAGTGGTCCAGCTGGTATATCTCGTACGGCATGCTTTTCACAAGGCGCTCGGCCACATCCTGATCTGCCAGAAAGTCGCTGCCCTTTATGGTGTCGTAGATGTGGGATTCCTGGTTGTCGCCTTCTTCCTCGTACAGGACGGCGGCCGTGCCACCCTCTGCAGAGACAGAGTGCGAGCGCATAACCTGCACCTTTGAAATGACGGCTATGCTGATGTTCCGGTCAGTTGCGGCAGCCGATATGGCGGCGCGCAAGCCTGCAAGGCCCGAACCTATGATCAGCACGTCATGGGAGATAGTGTCAACCATTCAATGTCATCCTTAGCTTGCTTCCTTTCAAGCGGGTAATTGTTTGTCTTAAATATCTTTGTAGCAAACGGTATATACAATTACACACAGGTGTGCGGGCCTTCACACAATAAGAAAACGACGGGTGCTTGCACTTGTTTTATTCGATAATGTGGTACTTTATACGATTACGCTTGAATATTTCCAGATGGTCTTGAGTCACCACATATCGTTTGTTACCTGTGCTGCTAGATCGGGTTGTAGAGTTGAATAGCTCGTAGAGCCCACTAACTCGATCATCCTCACTATCAAACTCAATAGTTACCGTACTATGCTTGTTAGATAGTGACTGCATACAAACCTTTAATCTTAAACGAGATGATTAGATGTGGAGAGAGGCAACACTGCATTGCCGCCAGAGACGCAGAGTTTTCAGGTTGCGTGAATTCCAACATCGACAGAAAACGATCTAATGCATAAGAACCGGATAGCCGCATCATATATCACTTGACCCTGAAAGAAGACGCCATCAACCTTCACCGGATGCTGAAGGGAAAGATAGAGATACACAGCAGGGTATCTCTGGACAACGTATTTGAAGACGACAGGGGCACGCTGGGCCTGATCTACACTCCCGGCGTGGCCTACGTAGCTTTGGAGATAAGCAAGAACAAAGAACTGGCCTACGAGTACACATCAAAATGGAATAACGTGGCCATTGTTTGTGACGGCACCAGGGTTCTGGGTCTTGGAAACGTCGGTCCGGAAGCAGCGCTTCCCGTCATGGAGGGCAAGTCTGTCCTGTTCAAGTCGCTGGGCGGCATCAACGCGATCCCCCTGTGCATTTCAACCAGAGACAAAGAAGAGATAATCAGATTCGTAAAAACAATCCAGCCGGGGTTTGGGGCGGTAAACATCGAGGACATTGAATCCCCCAAGGTGCTGGAAATTGTCGAGCGGCTTTCAGAAGAGATGGACATTCCGGTATTCCATGACGACCAGCACGGGACTGCGGTAATCACCCTTGCTGCCGCAGTCAATGCGCTAAGGCTGGTCGGCAAAAGACTGGACGCGATAAAGGTAGTCATTGCAGGAGCCGGCTCTGCCGGATACGGGATATTCAAGATCCTTCATCAAGCGGGCTGCAGAAACATCATCGTATCAGACAGCAAGGGAGCCATATACTCTGGCAGAAGCGACGTCAGCAATAACAAGTACAGACAAGAGATAGCAGAAAAGTCCAATCCGGGCAAAGTAAGCGAAGGCATCGGCGAGATAATCCGGGGAGCAGACCTGTTCATCGGAGTGTCCGGCAAAGCAGGTCTTGTAAGCAGGGATATGGTGAAAACCATGAACCATGACGCCATCGTGTTTGCGCTGAGCAACCCGGATCCAGATATACTGCCTTCCGAAGCCCTGCTGGGCGGGGCAAGGATAGTTGCCACCGGAAGGTCCGACTTGCCCAATCAAGTCAACAACGCGGTGGTGTTCCCCTCTGTGCTGCGGGTCTTGCTGGATCTCAGGGCCAGGTATTTGGATGAAGACATGCTTGTGGCCGTGGCCTACGCCATTGCCAGCATCGTTGACAGCAACCACCTGACCGAGAACTTTATAATTCCAAAGGTAAACGACCCGAGAATCCTTCCGGTAGTTACACAGACACTGAAGAACGCCATCATGGAGCACCTGAATGCAAAGAGCAAATAGTTCTCGCTAAGTCGTGGGATGCCCAGTACACTAATGGAGTAAATGGTGCGGCAGAACACACTGAAAAAGCAAACAAGAGTTCCAAAATGATCCATAACGCTTATTATCTAAATGTTAGTTCTGTTCATACTCGATGTTGGGGCCTGCGGTCAGTGTCATTAGCTTGGTTTATTCGTGGATATACCAATACTTGGTAGGCCCGCTCCTGTCGTTTGCCAAGGACTTTGAGTTTGCAGCAATCTGCGCCGTCATGGTGCTGTTCATCATAATAAGTGCCCTGCTGATGTTGCGTCGGGCAAAGAAGCTGCCCAAGTCCTATGTGATTGAAATCATCGACGTGTATGGAAACAAGGTGTCAATCGATGGCGTGCGGCAGGTGTTCAAGACGTACGACGCGGCAGAAAGCTATGCCAGAATGTACCGCGAACGTTTCAAGCAGCAGTACAAGTTCAGAGTTGTGGGCCTTGAAAAAGACCTCACAGGCAAAGTCTAATGCAGCACTTTTCTCCAAATAGTTCCTGACTTGTGGTCTCAAAACCATTTGTGCATAGCCACCAGTATGCAAGCCTACAACCACCTATACAACACAGATAGAGAATCCGAGATGGATCTCTATGGTTACGCGGTCCTTACGTTTTCCTCTCTTTAAAGATCGCCGCAACAGCGGTCTTGAGCTTCTTGGTATACCCGCTGCGCATCTCTGCAGACATCTTGTCAATGGAGGCGGCCATCTTTGTCAATTCAGGCTGCAATTCATGCAACTTTGCATA
>JBBISN010000029.1:6445-22694 GCA_037441265.1 Nitrososphaera sp.
GCATGGCACTGCTCCATCATCACGATGAGCTTGCGGTACTGGGGCAGTTCCCCCAGTTTGTTTGCAAAGTCATTCGCATAATATCCGTCCCAGTTTGGATAGGTGCATAGGTTGGCAGTGCCCGGCGTTCCGTCATAGCCGCCATGATTGTTTGTATGTACAAGAAGCAGATCCCTCTGTCCGATTTTTCCCTTGAGGCTGTCGATCACGCCCTCAAACGCAGCACGGGTCCCTTCGCCGGTGATCTGTATTCGGTACGAGGTATTGTCGCCAGGCCAGTGTGCCTGGACGCCATCCTGGGTATTCAGCGTGCCGTCGTAATGCAGTACAAAAATGTTGTTTGGATTGAAAGAATAAATGTCGACAAGGGTTCGGTACAAGAACTCCATGTCGTGGAGATGCCTTTTGTTTGACATGCCAGAAAACATGATCGCATAGCGTTTGCCATCCGGTATGAGAATGGGGCAGCGGAAAATTGGCTTTACTTTGAATATGTTGGGATTGGGGATGAATTGGACCGGCTCGTGGAATGCTTTTAGCGTCGCGGGCCGGGCCTTAACAAATGGAGGAAACTCTGCCTCCACTTCACGGTGCAACTCTCCGGTACTTGCGTCATACAGCAGATACCTGCATGCATGCGAGAAATTTGCAAGGGGTTCATCATCGGCAAAAACAAGTACGCTGGGCTTTTCTGCAATGATTCTTTGACGCTTTGGACCGATGGATTCTCCTTTTTTGTAGATCCGTTCCTCAAGGTAAAGGTTGGTAGTTTGCTTCTTCTGCCACGAGAGACGATGATACGCGTGTGTCCTTATGCGGTCAAGCACATCGGATGTTTCGCCCTTTTTCATAATTATCGAAAACTCCTTTCCTGATAAGGAGACGTTAATACTTAAACTTTTTAGAATCTGTGCTAGGTTGATAGACCAGAAATCCGGTAATCTAGATCCCATCCAAACATGATGGTCGATTAATCGTGCACATCAATTCTAACCGCTGTATCTGGAACTGACGGTGCTTTGTAAGCCAGGCGCCAGCGTATCTGCCGCTCTGATTGAAAAGGAGGAAACTGGGCTTCAAACGATCTAACTTTAGACGCATCATGGCTAAGAAGGATGTACCTGCATGAATGGCTCCAATTGGCTGTGGGGTCGCGGTCTACAAATGCAATGAACGCGTCCCATGGAACATCAATGGTTATGCGAGGAAACTTTAGTACAGACCCTGCTGCAATCGGGTTCTCGGAGACATATACCACACACGAAGCAACCTCATCTGGGCCAAGGTTAGACACCAGTTTTGATGCAATGTTATTTTTATTTGGTATTTCTTTTTTCTCAGTCATTCCACGATCACTGAAGTAGCTGCCTGTCATATTTGTCTCACTTTCTTAAAACTTAACTTTCTGCAGTTGGCATTACACCAGTGACCGGAGCAGCCGCGCCAGAGTCCGTGCGTCGGTTTTATTTGATGATCTGGTAGCCGCATTCCGGACAGAATTTGTTTGTCATCACGGTCATCTTGCAAGAGGGGCACACTATTTCCACGATACCGCTGGTTTCTTCCGGCTCCGGCTGGACTGGATGGGCAGTGGATTTGTCAGCCCTCTTGAGCAAAAGGCTGCTTAACTTGAATTCCCTTTTTGTCAGCTTTATCGGTCGGTTCAGCAGGTGCTTTCCGGCAGTCAGCGAGACTGGCTTTCCGGCATGGACTACTGAAATGCTGGCAAGCAACACTTCCAGCTTTACGTTAATGTCCTCAAGACTCGTTGCAGTGCCGTCGCCGGTGGCAGCCAGCTGCAGTTTTTTTATCTGGGCCAGAGAATTGATTTCAAACACGAATCTTGCGGCCTCGGTTTTTACGCCGTTTACCCAGAGCGCAGCCTCGATAAACGGCATTATGGGTTTCATCTGCACGTCCACGTCAAACAAGGCCTGCTTGCTTGAAGCCTGCTCTACGATGCGAAGTTGTGTTCCGACGCTTATCTCCTCGATAAAGAAATTTCCAAGAAACGGCCCCACAGCCTCAAGCATTTTCGCAAAGGCAATGTCAGATACTCTGGACAGAAAGTTGTCCGGCTCTTCTTTTGCCTCCCGGCAGAAATTAACAATATCCGTGGCTTGCTTTGCGTAGCTGAGCGCTTCCTTGACCTGGCTTATGGAATTCCCAAGAGTGGTCTGAAAACCGTCTTTGATCTTGTTGAGATCTGCATCTGAAGCCGAATCGCTTTTCTTGAATTCATCGGGCTTTAATTCGAGATCATTTTTTTCGATCCCGTAATTGAAAACAACCTTGACGGATGCAGCAAGCTTGCGGCCTCGCGACGATTTGTTTGCGCGACTGTTCTGATACAATTTTAGCGCGCCAAGACCGCCGGCAGCAGCCGCCACCGATGCCACGATGGGTAAAGTCAGGTCCGTGGGCTTTCCCGGACTGATGGGATATGGAGCGCTTGCCGCTTCTTGCCTTCCTCCGATGATCAGCCGGGCAACGATATTTTTGCTGCCTTCCTGGCCGGCCCCATATACGTGGCTTGCGTTCCATGTATCGCCAGAGACCACAGCTTCAGTCGGGTCGCTGCCGTCGTCCCAGTCAACAACAATCCTGGAATCAGGGATGCTCGAAGCTCTGCCAGACACGGTAACAGAGTCCAGTTCCACCCTTGGCTGAGGGTTGCTTACCGAGTCAATTGTTATTTCAAGTTGTTCCGGCGGTAGCCGTATCCTCACTGTCACGGCATCGGATGGAGGAGACGCATTGCCGGCCAGATCCGTCGAAGCTGCAACGATGCTGTGCTGGCCAAGGTCCAGACCATCAGCCTGGGCAGCCCAGTTTCCTGCCCCATCAGCCTCGGATTCTGCCAGTAGCCTTGTACCATCAAAGATCTGTACATGGGATTCCGGTTCTGCAGTCCCACGGATCTGGATGGCAGAAGCGGTAAATTCCGAGTCTGTTTCAGGCGCCGTGATGGTCGGAGCGGCCGGCGGTTCTGTATCAAGGACAATCTCGTCTGCCGTCAGGTCTGAGAGGTTGCCTGCTGAATCCAGGACCTGAAGGTAGACCTGCTTTACTCCGTCGCCGGCAGGCAGGCTCACAGGTCTTGTTGCAGAAATGCTTTCAAATTTCTCCGTGTCAAAGATACCGTCCGTCGATACCCGCATCTCCACGCATGACGCTTCGGCAGCAGGCCGGCAGCTGATATCCAGGACGACATCCGGTGAGTTGGTGTACTTTTCTCCGGAATTGATAACGATGGATCCGACAGGCTTTACAGTGATGACAGAAAACGACACCCTTTCAGAAGAAGGTGAGACGTTTCCTGCCAGGTCTGCAGCCATTGCGTAGACGGTGTGGAAGCCGCTATCCAGCAGGTCCGGGGTAAACTCCCAGTCCCCATCTTTTGAGACGCTTGTCGTGGTTTGAACACCATCGACGAATATGTTTAGGAAACTGTTTGGCTCTGCCCGCCCGGCTATCCGAGGTGATGGATCGTTTATCTGTGCACCATCCAGTGGGCTGACTATTACCGGCGTGGCCGGAGGCATCGTGTCAACGTTAAAGGAAAAAGGCATGCTTCTCTGCCCAGTGTTGTCGGCAGAGTCTATGGCCCAGACCCTCCAGAAATATTCGCCGTCTTCAAGCTGGACCGGCAGGCTGAAACTGGATGCCGGAGCCCTATAATCCACGGGAGAGGAAAAATCCGGCGCGTCGTCGATCTCTATGATGTATGTCTCTATCCCGTTAGCGTCAAAGGCGTCGCTCCAGCTAAAGTACGGCATGCTGTCGCTTGAGAACAGGTTGTCTGACGGGCTGACAAGGCTCACCGGCGGAGGGGGCGTGGTATCCAGGATTATCGTATCGCGCACCTGCGTCGAATCTTCAACGTTGTTTTGGAGAAACGCCTCGACGTATTTTTCACCGTCCTGCCGGGACAGCGGAAGATTTGTTATGGTGATTACGTCGCCATCTTCAAAACCCAGAGGGTAGGAAAAGGTATTGCCTTCAGATTTCACAAGCTCAAACGCAAATATGCCAGTGTCCGGGGATGTTTCCTGGGCCGAAGCGGTCAGAAAGTTGTTACTGGAGCCGGAAGTGATTTGAACATCGATGTCTTGTATCGTGTCGATCTTGTTTGGATCTAGATTGGCGTCCTCATTTGGGAAGGAAACCAGGATTGAGACACAGTAGTTATCCGGGACGCTTGAGCAAGAGACTGAAACAGAGACTTTGTAGTAAGTGGTAAATGGTTCGTCTGAATTGATCTGAAGGAAGCCGGTTATGTTGGGATTTTGAGCGCTTGCAACCATAAATGATGGGTAAACAACGCTTACCGTGATCAGCGCCAAGAAAATCCGGATCAGGTTGTTGCTGCCAAACATCACCGGTCAGGTCACCTGATATGATGGATGCTTGCTTATAAGATATGTTCAACCACAAATAATCCGCAGAAATTAATGCCACCGATGTGCTAGAAAGGTTAATAGTTGCTGCATTGGTGGTCATCGATACATGGTCGACCTTTCTCAATACCTGACAAATGCAGTGAACCCAAAGGTGTTTCTTGCCCCAAACACGTCGGACCAGGAGCTGGTCCAGAAGGCAAAAAGCAGGCTTGTTGAAAACGGCCTAAAAGAAGACCAGATCCAGATAAACTACGACATGCAGCTGCTGGACACCGGGGACCTGTACATAAGTTACGATCCGCCAGACCTGGTGGTGCGTGTCGTATACGACAAAAAACCAAGCGGTCTGGTAAAGATGAAAAGCGCCGCCATGATCAGGCTTTAAGGGATCATCTTCTGCAGCACCTGCACAAGGCTGTCGACTGGGTGCTTACCTTCCAAGCCGTCCTTCATCGACCGCAGTATGACCTGGCCTTCAGCGATCTCGGCGGCAGCCACTATAATTGTGACAGCCACCCCCTTACTGGATGCATCGTCCAGCTGCTTTCGCAGGGCCCTGCCAAGGATGTCATAGTCGCTGGCAATTCCGCTGTTTCTAAGCATGGAGACGATCTCAAAGGCCTTGCTCCTGGTGTCATCCGTGGCAGACGCAACGTACACCATGGGCTTTTGGGCGGTCTTTAATATGCCGTGTTTTTGGAGTGCAAGAACAATCCTTTCAATGCCGCCGGCGGCTCCGGTGGCGCCGATCTCCTTGCGGCCAAAGGCGTTTGTAAGCGAGTCGTACCTGCCGCCTCCCACAAGGGCCCCGCCTTCAGAAGATGGATCAAATACTTCAAAGACCACGCCGGAATAATAGTCCAGGCCGCGGACTATGCCAAGGTTTAGCGTGACGCTGTCGACATGCCGGGCTTTCAGCGAATCCATGAGGCTGACAAGGCCCTTCCAGCCTTCAAGGTCCCCCACGTCGGCCCTGCTCTGCACGTCATCGACAGAGCCCTTGATCTTGGACAGGTCTATCAGCGCCTGCAGCTTGGCTGGCTCTACGACGTCTTTGTATTCCTGGAGCACGGCCTGCGGCCCCTTCTTTGGGACCTTGTCGACGGCGCGGAACATCTCTAGCACCTTTCCTTCGTCGGAAATGCCGAGTTTGGAGCGGATGAACTGCTCGACCAGCTGCCGGTTGTTTACCTCTATTGAAACAGGCAGTCCAAGCCTCTTGAAGAAGGAATGCACAAACTCTATAACCTCGGCGTCGGATTCCTGAGAGAACGGACCGTAGACTTCGACATCCCACTGGTGGAAGTATCGATACCTGCCGGCCTGCGGCTCGTCGTAGCGCCAGACGCCGGCAAACGCTGCCAGCTTGACGGGCATCTTCAGGTCGCGCCTTGCAACGACATAACGGGTCAGGCCTATGGTCAGGTCAAAACGCAGGGCCACGTTTCTCTGGCCCTTGTCGGTAAAAGCGTAAATCTCGTTGGCTATGCCGCTCCCGCTTTTGGCTTCCAGCGTTGCCAGCATTTCAAGCGGCGAAGGCTCCATCACCTGGAAGTTAAAGAGCCTTGCAGTCTCGATGAACCTCTCGCGTACATAGTTGATGCCTGCAAGTTCCGGGCCGTCAAGATCCCGCATGCCGCGGGGCAGCTCTAGCTTCACACCAGTAGCCAGAAGGGTGATAGCATTTAGATTTTGCGTTGAAACAGGGCAGATCGCATCCTGCCAATGATCTCAAGTTTAGAGTATGCTTTTCGCTAATCAGGATTTCAAAACAGCAAAGGACGTTTGGTTGCTATGAGTTTGGATAGACTTCTCCGCCAACCCATTCGACGTCCGGGTGTCTTGCCAGCGTAAGCACGGTGTCAAGGTCTGTCTGGAGTACTATTTCATAGTGTCCGTGACCGTGGCTGGAAGGTACCTTGTCAACCATGTGCATTATCTCCCGGGACAACTTTTCTTCGTTGGCGCCATGCTTGGTGTACATGTCCAGCCAGAATCTTTGCTTTTCTTCCCCCGGATATTTTCTGGTGAGCATCGACGACTTTAACATCAGAAACGGATCAACGTTTCTGTGCCTCTGCTTGAGCACCGCCACTACTCCATCGTAGTCTTTTACTATTTCAGACGACATGGCATTGCGTGAGCCAGAGCACGTTATTAAAAAGTCAGATTGCACTGTAATTCTTTGCCACTCAAATCCCGACTTGGAAAGCATCATGCTTGGCGGATTTTGAGTCAAGCAAAACACAAAGCGGTTAGTATGAGAAGTCATGGATTTATCCTGCCTACAACCCTTGAAAAAATTCTTACCAAATAGCGCAATGCCTGGCGCAATAGTTGATGGTCCTGAAAGGTGCCATGGTCAGATATCATCAGAACCCAAACCACTAGATGTGAATTCTATCACACATCGACGTGACCGGATTTAACAAAGGATAACTTTATCTTCGACATTCGCCTAAGGTTTTTATGGCAGATTCGGTGGCGAGCTACGCTATAACCGCAGGGGTCTTTGCGTTCCTTGCAGCTGTGCTGTTCAGCGCAAGGGCAAAAAGGTACTCTACTGGTTACAGCAGGGTGGAAAGCAGCGAAAGTCCGGGACACACTGAAGCTGCTTGATCCGGTAGCCAAATTGCATTGGCTGTAAAAGCCCATTCAGAGTATTGAGTCTGTACTATGTCTTTGATTGCCAGTTGCTTCCACTCCAGACCCTTCATCTTGCGGATTCCAGAACTGGAGATATGTGTTAAGCTGATCTGATGAACGTTTCCTTGCCACCAGACCAAAGGAACGCCTGAAAGTCTTAGCTGCACTTTGGAAGAATGCTACTGAGAATCATCCATTGGAAAACCTTGCAAACAAAAAAGCCGGGATGGTCCGTCTTATTAGAAAGATATACGAATATTTTTCACATGGAGTACAAGGGAAGCTGTTGTGGATGTGGTGCAGAATTTACCATCTCATCAAATGCGCCGGTCCCACTTTTCAACAGGAAGGGCGACATCCTTGACTGGCCGGTCCATGTGTGCAGTAAATGCGGCATGGCAAACCGGTATGCCAGATTCAGCAGCAAAGGAAACATGCTTTTTGCGCTCCCCGAATAAACTATCACCCTAGTCAACTTGCATGCTTGATATGGTCAAGTATTTCAATTCGTCTGGCTGTCAGCCTTATTATTTCAAAAAAATTATGGTGGTAGATCGGCCAGCCTAGTTGATGCCAGCATGCCATCATTTTGTTTCAGTGTCGAAGCACCCTCCTTTCGCTTGATGGCCCTTATTGCTTCGGTGCAGGCCGCCTTAATTTCACCATAAGTAGTAACGCTCAGGATCTCGTTCAGGTATGGAAGCGCTTCCTGACCATGAGATGACATCTCCGTGATGGCGGCTTTCCTTTCCTGCATGTTGTGTGACCATTTCGCCCTTTGCTTTAGTTTCCACAGCTCCTTTCTCTCAGACAAGGCGATCGACCTAAATTATATGGCACGATCTTGTATTTATTGACGCCGCTACAACTACCGGCGGATTTTTGAACTCACGTCTTTCTAGATTTTACTCTTGCCAACGTCACTATCAATCCTATGGACACCGCTGCAATCATGATGGGGACTGGAAATTCAGGCACAACCACTATGGAAAAGTTTGCATCCTCTATGAAATTTCCGGTGTCTACTCCGCTGATAGAATTCACCTTTACGTTGACAGTCACAGGCCCGCCCTTATCGAACGTTGCCTTGACCTCGCCGGTGTTGTCCTCTCCCGTGAACTGGCTGTTGAATTGCTGGACTGCTCCGCTTGCGTCCTTTACTGTAAAGTCATAGTTCACCCTCTGCTGGGGCACCCCCTTGCTGTCTGCGAAACTTACCGTGAAGGTCGTTTCTGTTCCTGGAAGGACTTGCTCAGG
This sequence comes from Nitrososphaera sp., assembly GCA_037441265.1. Lineage (GTDB taxonomy): Archaea > Thermoproteota > Nitrososphaeria > Nitrososphaerales > Nitrososphaeraceae > Nitrososphaera. The sequence goes on from JBBISN010000029.1 coordinate 14,752, forward strand.
AGACCAGTTCAATGTTATTGAATACGTCCCCCGGCCGGTGTTCTGGCTGAGTGGCGGCGTGGGTATCTTGATTTCTGACACTGGCGGCGTTGGCTGGCCTGTGCCGATTTCTTTTAGGTCAAACGCGTATTGTATTGGTGGCTCTCCGGTAGTGACGTCTGCGTATGTCAATGCCTTTACAGGGTACGGCAGTTCCTTGGCGACCCAGATCTTGCTGTCTTTTTGGCCCCGGTGGTTAAGCAGGACTGTGGCATCGTACGTGGTTCCGGCAGCCGTGACCTTTTCGGTTCCTGCCGGGTCAAGATTTCCGCAACCAATGCAGGCTATCTTGCCCCATGTAATTGCTTTCAGGGACTCTGGCTCGGTCTTTGTGGTAAAGGCCTCAAGCCAGGTCAGGGTATCCTTGTAGCCGTCTATGTAGGGGTTCATCTCTTTTGGAATTGTGGAGCCGCTGGTCCTTATCGCCAAATTATCCCCCAGATTCAGGGTTCCTTGTATCACGTTGCCGTTATTTTCAACAATGTAGACAGGAGCAACCCAATTTCCGCTGATATCCTGTTCCTTGAAATAAATCGCCATGGTATAAGGGGCGCCGTCATTTACATCCAGGTCTTGAATATTGTAAATATAATACGAGTCTGCCTTGACGGACTTGCCAAGGTACCACAGGTCGTCTTGCTGTGCATAAGCCCGGGTCAGCACTGCACCCATGCTCAAAACCAAAAGAGCAGTCAGCGCCACTGCAAAAACTCGATAATGCATCAATAATAAAACGCAAACATCGTAGTTAAGGTTTCTGTAACAGTGTTAAGTCAATAGAAAAAAGGTACAGGTTTCTACTTGAACCTGTACTTTGCCAGCTCTCCAAGAGGCAGGTCCAGGTACACTTGCGAGCCATCAAATCCTGCTATGTGGAGTTTTGGAATCTTGTATTCTCGGGAACGGTCTGCCAGTACGACTATTGCGTCAGCGTCTTCAGAAGCCACGTTTCCTATCTGCTCGCCGTCTGATGTCCGTACATTCTTGTGGATTATTCTGTCCCAGTTAAGCACTGCTGGTTCTTTCAATTTTTTCACCGAAAATAATTGCACGATTGCGCTTTTATCGGTCGCTTAACTTTGTCAATTAACAGAGTTAACTAATTGCGGCAGGGCGGCGCGTTCTTTTGACAAATCATGCAATGCTACAATAACAGCAGGGTTCACGGTCTATTCTTTTTTGACGGACTCTTCTTCCAGTGCGTTTTGCTTAAAGTGCTTCTTCACGTACGACGTCAATGCGACATACTGAATCACCAATGATGACAGAACTACGCCAAAGGTTATTGTCTGCAGGGTGGATTTGAATTCGCTCTCTGGCAGTGAAGCTACCAGCGCAACGGATACGGCTCCGCGCATCCCACCCAGCACCACAACGTGCTTCCAGGTCGACGGGATCCTGTCTTTCATGAAGCGGTTTGTGGCAGCCAGGATGGGATAGGCCGCAGCAGCCCTGGCTGCCAGCACTGCTGCAAATGCAAGAGCAATCAGGGGAACATGCCCGACAATCTTTGTCAGATCCATGGTGGCCCCCAGGTACAGGAAGGCAGCCGAATTGGCAAAAAAGGCTGCCATCTCCCAGAAGTTGAACGCAAACTCCCTTACCCTTTGGCTTATTACGTTTCCCTTCCTTATCGTCACGTTGCCAAAATAAAGGCCGGCTATGGCAACGGCCACCAGCCCGGACACGCCGATGGCGTTAGCTATTACCATGGATCCAAATACCATGGCTATGGTAAGGGCTGTTTCAGAGAACGGGTCGTCCATCAAAGCATGAAGCCTGTGGGCGCCAGCGGCCATCCCCAGCCCGATGCCGGCGCCGCCAAAGAACACCAATGCAAAGTGCTGGGCCTCGCCAAAAAAGTTAAAGTCAATTGCCCCCGCCATGTTTGGATTTCCCATAACAGTGGAGCCAGACCCAAAGGCCAGCGCAACTATTGAAGAGAATGCGATGATGCCTGTAGCATCGTTAAAGCTGGACTCTGATTCCATCAGGGTAGACAGCAACTTTGGCACCTTGACTTTTTTGAATATCTCAATTACCATAGCGGCGTCTGTCGGGGCGATGAGGGCAGAAAACGCAAATGCAACCAGGAAGGGCAGGCCGGCGACGTGTGTGAGCAAAAAGCCACCTACAAGTGTTGCAACGACAACGCCAAGGGTGGCAAGCAGGAGGGCTGGAAGCCGGACTTTTTTGAACTCTTGGTAGTTTATCTTCATCATTGCTTCAAAAATCAGCGGAGGGATGAGAAAATCAATTATGAGTTTCGGGTCTATCGAAAAGCTGCTTCCAACAATGTCAAAGCGTGGAGAAAGGCTCAAGATAGAGATTATGATGCCTATGGCCACAAGCATCATGGTATACGGAATTTTTATTTTTGCTGAAAAGAATGCAGCCGCAAATACGGTCCCAAGGAATATGGGGATTAGGTATTCCGATGCAAGAACAATTTGCCCGCCATCCACGGCAGCTGCTTCTGCATTTGCAAAAATACCCCATACAATCAAGAAAAGTACCCTCCATATTCTCTGGTGGCCATAATAAGATTTTCCTGATTTCTCAAAATCCCGCACCGGTTTGCATCCCAGTTACAACCACTGCTTTGCAATTCTAGTCCACCTGGAACCCGTTTTCGTAGCAGTGCGGTCCCCAAGCCCGTGTTTCATTTTTTACAACATTATGCAGTAATCAAGACGTGAAAAGCAGTCAAAGATTGGTTACTTGCCTAACACTACGCGGATGATACTGCAAATTTGGTACCAGGCCAAAAAAAATATCTTGTAAAAAAATTAAGAGGGGTTGGTTACTTCGATGGTTCCCCTCATCGTATTCGAATGGTATTCGCAGTGGTATTCAAAAGTGCCAGTCATCGTAGGCTTGAATGTCAATTCTCCGGCACTGTTCGGACCAATATCTCCACTTGCGGCGAGCTCTGTGTCGCCCGATTCTATTACCAGCTCATGCTTTGCATCAGTGGGGTTCTGGATTTGTATAACGTTGTTTGCGTTTGCGACCAGCTCCAGTGTCGGATTAATTCCAGCATCGGTTGACCACCGGTAGACCTCGTCCTCTTCCACTGCGCTCATCTTGATGATATTGGCCGCAGCGCCCGGCGATCCTGCCATCCCCTGTCTCATGGAGTGAATGTCTTGCATCATTTCCCTAGCATTGGCAGAAAGGATTCCATAGACAGGGCCGGTTCCAAAGTGTCCGTCCACCTTGTCAGGTCCAATCCAGAATCCGATCACGGTGTTGTTGAAAGCCTTTACCGTCAGGGGTACGTCAGAAACAGGTCCATCTTTCATGGTTACGGTTGCCGTGCCTTTAAGTACATTTGTAGAGTCGCCTTCCTGAGTCATTTCGCTTACATGGAAATTGTATATTTTATGCAGATGCAACGATGTACCGTCTGGTTTCACCATTTCAAATCTCGCTATCAGTTGCACCGTCGGATGTTCCGGGTCAGACGATAACACCCTGAACACCCAGATGCCGGACTGGATCCAGGCAGGCTGTCCAGTGCTGTCAGGTTGGACACTTGCTATATGACCCATCACAAAACGTTCTTCACCCATCGCCATGCCAGCACCGGCTGCCGAGGCGTTCTGTCCCACTTGGAAAGGAAGGACCAGCGCAGTACCTGCAACTATGGCTATTGCTACCATAATTGGAGCCGCGGTAGTTTTTGGATTCATGCAAGTCAAGTCCCCGACGCGGTACATATAGATGGTATACGAATCCCATGTTTGAAACCCAAGTTTGGGATCAGGACTACAGATATTATAACAGGCTATGCGAAGAGCACCCGTTGGCCATTGAAAGTGGTTTGGACTTTGTTGGCGCAGTTATGATATTCTTTGCAGGAGCGATCCCGGCCTATTTGAGCTTCAAACTAAGAGGAGACATGGCCAAATTAACCATCGCGCTCACAGTCTTTATCGTCATACACGGAATATACCACGTCGCAAAGATGCTGGGGATGGAGTCGATGGCTGACGGCGTTTTGGAGCCAGTCTCTGTAGTTGCACTCATCGCATTTGGCGCGGTGTTTATTGGCGTTTCCAAGAAGAAAGAGGTAATGGCAGGAAAATGACTGAAATTGCTTCAGTGTCCAGCGTTCTTACACCAATTCTGCTGACAATAGCGCTGGGCATCTTTGCCTGGCTCGCCGCAAAGTCAAGGAACATCAAGAGTTTCCAATTCCAGATATCCCTGTTTATCGTCATATGGATAGTTGGCGAGATACTGGATTTGGTTACAGAGGAAGGGTCATTTGGTCTGTTTTCGGATAGCGAAATAGGCATGTACGTACACATCTTGGCCATGGCAATGTTTAGCGCCATGCTTTGGACAAGGTTCTACGCCTCAAAAAAAATGGGCAGGAGGTTGGCAGACTCATTCCAAGAAAACTAATCAGGACCCAGAGAGAACAACCGTTCGGTAGTTCTTTCAAGCACATCGATGTTGTATTCCACTTGAACTGTTATTTCCCCATGCTCGTAACTGATATTGATCGACTTTAGGGTACTCTGGAAAAGGGTGAACCTTTTGCCGTCGGGTGTAATGTCTATCTTGTCTGTAAACAGCAATCCCTCTTCTAGCATCCACTTGATTTTGCGGTATGCCGTGCTGTGCGGGATGCCGGTTTCACTGATCACTTCGTTTACGGATTTTGAGTGGAACGTCGCGCTGTTCAGAATTTTTAGCATTTCTTTGTCAGCTACTGCCGTCAAAATGGCCTGCCGGAATCTGTAGCGCTCTACCACTGTCACTAACCTATATAGGAACTTCTGGTTTATTTTGTTATCGAGTATTGTCATGGATAACAACATTCAACATGATACAATACCCGTGCAATGTTTGGAAAAAAGTCGCTGAATCTTATTATAACAAATCCCCAAAGTACAGCATAGTGAAAAGCGGCTACCGGTTTTTGGATCACATGACTGACGCTGTCATAGAGGCGTACGGCGAGAGTATGGAAAAGGCCTTTGAAAATGCCGCCCGAGGCCTGAACGATACAATGATCGACCTCAAAGACGTAAAACCGGACAGGGAGATTAGGATCACAGCAGAGGGCCACGACATTGAAAGCCTGCTGTTTGACTGGCTGGACAAGGTGATGCTCTTGCTGGTTTCAGACGGCATCGTCATGTCTGATTTTTCCGTCAAGATAAGCAAAAAGCCGGAAGGCTACACCCTTGAGGGAACCGCATACGGAGAGAAACTGGACCTAAACAAGCACGCTTACAAGGTGGAGATAAAGGCAGTCACCTATCATGAGATGGAGGTAAGACAGGACAAGGACGGTGTCACCGTCAGGTTCCTTCTGGACCTCTAAGTCTGGAAAACAACCATTTCACAGTAGATCGCTCAGAGAAACCTTTTATACTTTCAGGGAAAAAGTCTGTCATGAGTCAGAAAGAACCGATAAAAGTAGTGGCAATCGAGGCTTTGGAGAAAAGAGGAGTAGACGTCCAGAAACTGATCCAGCTGTTAACAGCAGGAGTCGGTGCCGAGTTCACCACATACTATTACTACACAATCCTTAGAATGCACTGCACAGGGTTGGACGGAGAGGGAATCAAGGAGATAGTGGAGGACGCCAGGATCGAGGACAGGAACCACTTCGAGGCCATGGTGCCAAGGCTCTACGAGCTGGGTGGAAGCCTGCCCCGCGACATCAGAAAGTTTGCCGATCAGGCCGGATGCCCGGACGCGTACCTTCCAGACAACTGGGAAGACCTCACATCCATAATGAACGTCCTGCTTGCAGCAGAGCAATGCGCCATCAGGTCATGGTCAGAAGTTTGCGACATGACTGCCAACGGAAAAGACCCGCGCACATACGATATCGCGCAGAGGATACTGCAAGAAGAAGTCGAGCACGAGGCATGGTTCATCGAGCTCTTGTCAAAGAGGCCGTCGGGTCACTTTAGAAGAAAGTTTGCCGGGCAGTCTCCGCACGTCGGAGCTCAGGGCAGCCTCATACACCTCTAAAAATTTATAGAGGTTTTTCTTTTTCTTTTTTTCATTATATGAGATTTCTGGTGTGCAAAAATCAGGAAATAAAAGACAACTCTATGAAACTTTTCAAGGTCAACAAGACAGACGTCCTGATTGGCAGGATAACCGGCAGGCTGTTTGCGTGCAACAATTCCTGCCCGCACCGCGGAGCCTCCCTTGCATTTGGAGAGCTCAAAGGGAACAACATTTACTGCTACATGCACGGCTACGAGTACGACGCCTTTTCAGGCAAGCTGGTGCACATGAAATCCTGGAAAAAAGATGACACGTGGGTAGAGCAGGACGCTGAATGGAGAAAGTCAGACGACCTGACCCTGTATCCGGTGCACGAAAAAGACGGCGAGATCTATGTCGAGTTGCCGGACGACGGCCAATAATCTATTTATCGCATTTCCTGCAAAAAGAGTCATGCGCAGCAGAAAGCCGGTGCTCCTCATAGACGACAACGACGACTCTAAAACAGCCATCCAGCTTTTCACGGAAAAGAAAGTTGAATTTGTTCCATACCACATCTCCAAGTTCGAGGAGAGCTGCTGCGGCGAGCTGCCCACCACAAGGGCGCCGTCCATCTTTGCGCCGGAGGGCGTGTTCAAGGGCCTGGACGGAGTAAGGGACTACCTGTCCATGGAGCGCAAGAACCCAGATGCGGAAAGCGAAAGCGCGTACTGGTAGCTATCCAAACCATTTTTCAAGGGACTGGCTTTTGCGGGCCATGGCCTTTTCCAGCCGGTCCAGGGCCGCAGACACCCTGTCGGCTGAAAAGCTCTTCTGCACGCAGAGGAAATCCAGAACCTTTTCGCGGTCGACATCGCCAAACTGGAGCTGGCCAACATCCGGCTTTTCCGGGTTGAGGAAGATGTCTCTTATCTCCTGGTAGGGCACCTGCATGAGCGTGTCCTTTATCCTGCTAATGTTTTCAAGCCGGCCGTTTTCCTTGACAAGTTTTAAGGCAGTCTTGGGCCCGATACCCGCAAACCCGTCGGGGTTAAAGTCTGTCCCAATCAGGATGCCCACGTCAACAAGTTGCTCCTGCGTCAGGCCAATCTCTTTTAACACTTTTTCGAACTCGAGCATCTCCGGCTCGACGTCAATGTACGCGTTGCGGTTTGGCACTTTGCGCTTGCCGCTTATGGCCAGGTTGCGCACAAGCCGCCTTGCGCCAAACAGTATGGAATCATAGTCCTGGCTGGCCGCCGCATAGGCCTGGCCGGTCTTTGTCAGGTAGGCCGCTGCAGCCTCGCCGTCTGATGGCGCCTGAATATGCGGTATGCCCAGAATCGAGAGCAGGGCCTTTGATTCCTGCACCATACCGTCGGTGAGGACCGACGTCCGCTTGCTGTACTTTAGCGCGTCTTCCATCCTGCCTTCCTGCACTGCCTCTTCGTACATTTCTTGAGCCTGCTCTTTTATCTCGCGCCGGCGCCCGACTTCGACGGTCTTGAGGACGTGCATCTTGCCGTCAAAGACATAGACCGGCTTGATGCCTTCCATAAGCAGGTTCATGTTTCGGTAAAAAAGGCCGCTCAGGTGGCTGGTTATCTCGCCGCGGCCGTTCATCAGGGGCTCGCCGGTGGGGCCGCGGATGGTGGCAAGAAACTGGTATATCGTGTTAAAGGCGTCTATGGCCACTACCTTGTTTGAAAGCTCTGCCAGATTGAGCGGGGCCGCAGTGACAAGGGGCTTGAGATCCAGACCCATTTGCCGGTGATCCTAAATCAAAACTAATAAAGATGTGGCTACTGCGAAGGCACGATCTCGATGGCAATGTCCGCCTGCTGCTTGTTTCCGGCAGAATCTTTCACTATCAGCTGGCCGTTGTACTGGCCGGGTGCTGAAAAGCTGCGCGTCACGTTCTGCGTGTTTGCAGTAAAGCCGTC
>JBBISN010000030.1:0-6935 GCA_037441265.1 Nitrososphaera sp.
ACATGCAGGTGGACATGGCCTACAGTAGTCTTGGCAGGCATTTCCTTCCAGCCGGCATCGGAAGCCTCCTTGAGCAGGTCTTCGGTGTTTAGCCTCTCTGTTGCCATCCGGACATGGTTGCCGTCCCAGCGCCATTCCGAGCTTGGCCTGTCTCGATAGATCTCGATGCCATTTAGGTCTGGGTCCCGTATGTAGATGGCTTCTGATACCAGATGGTCGGCCATACCGTCAAGGTATACCTGATCACGGTTTTCCCTCAAATGCAAAAGCATGTCTGCCAGAAACTTTCTTTCAGGAAGCAGTATTGCAAAGTGGTACAGTCCCGCCCTTTTTTGATCGCTGGATTTTGCCTGCAGCAGCTCTACAAGGAAGGAGGATCCGTCCGCCGAGAGAAGCGCCCGCTCGCCAGACGGCTTGCCGATTACCCCAAACCCCAGAACAGTCTGGTAAAATTCAAGGGACTTTTGAATGTCAGGCACGTTGAGGCTGACGTACCCTATCCTTGTTGATGGATGGATCCCGAATTGCGTTTTCACTTTCTGAACCTGCCTTCCATTACGACTTCGTGCAACGGCTTTCTGTTGCTTGGGAATTCCCTTTCCCGAAGATCTGCAGGAAGCCTTTCCTTTGAAGCTCTTTTGCCGATGGCTATCATTGCCAGGATGTCGTAGGTCTCCGGCACATCCAGTTCTTTTCTTGCCTTCTCGTAATCAAACCCCTGCATTGCATGGGCGACCAAGCCCCTTGACGTGGCTTCAAGGGCCAAGTTTTCCCATGCGGCCCCTGCATCAAATTGATGGGTTATGGAGGGCTTGCCGTTGTACTCGAAATTCTTGCTTGAAATCACGACTACCAGTGCAGCGGCGTCTTTGGCCCAGCCCTTGTTAAAATCAACCATCAGGTTGAAGAGCCTGTCCCAGTGCTCTGTACCTCTTGTTGCGTAAATGAACCGCCATGGCTGGTTGTTAAAGGAAGATGGGGCCCACCTTGCAGCCTCAAAGAGGCTCATCAGTTCGTTGTTAGGTAGTTCTTCTCCTGTCATGGCCCTTGGGGACCACCTATTCAAAATGATACTGTTTATTTCAAATGCGGGTGTTCTTACTGTTGCTGCTTCTGACACCCGTTGCTCATTTTTCTTCATATGCAGTACTATTCTTGCCATGATTAATAAAGATGGTAGTAATTTCTGACTATGTCAGTAAAGAGAACCTTGCCAGGTAAGCCGTGCCTTACTGTGTTACCTATTTCTTTTTGCTGTCGATGTATTCCTTTAGAGCCACGGCATTGTTGAACCTTTCATCTTTTGCACCGTAAAGCAGGTACACGGTTCCAGTGCGTTCCTTTTGGAGGATCCTGTCTACCAGTTCATTCTTTTTGTCCAGCTCTTCCCAGTATCGTAGTTTGAATTCACTCCATTTTTCTGGGTCATGTTTAAACCAGTTCCTCAGTTCTGTGCTTGGAGCTATATCCCTTAGCCACAGGTCCACCCTGTCTTTGCTTACTCCACGCGGCCAGAGTCTGTCGACCAACACTTTGAAGCCAGCAGATTCGCTGGCTTGATCATATATTCTTCTGACGATAATCATAACCCTTGTAAATTTGCGGCTTCTGGCTATTTAGAATCACGGATGCGACTTGGCCATGAAAAATTGGACTAGATGGAAACAATGCACAGTTTTTGACGCCCTTTTCTGGCAAAAGATAAAGCCCCATCAGGTATTGACCTTGCCGTGCAGGAGTACATTGCCCTAGCCGTCTTTGCAGTAGTGTACATCCTGATCATAGGCAGGCGGCGCTTCAACGTGCCCATCTGGGCTGCCATGCTGATAGGCGCCGCCCTGATGGTTGGCCTGCAGGTAACCAGCGTCGACGCTGCCTTCAAGTCTGTAAACCTGGACGTCATTGCATTTCTGTTCGGCATGTTCAGCATCGTCTCATCTCTGGAAAGAGCCGGAGTGCTTAGGCGCGTTGCCGTCAGGATGCTTGGCTTTGCCAAGACGCCGGCACGGCTTCTCATGGTCTTTGTGGTGGGGATGGGCGTCCTTGCAGCCTTTCTGGTCAACGATACCATAGCTCTGCTTGGGATACCGCTTGTCATCTATGTGGCCAAGCGCTCCGGCATGAGCCCAAACGTGCTGCTGATCGCGCTGGCATTTGGCATCACCGTGGGATCGGTCATGACGCCCATCGGAAACCCGCAGAACCTGCTCATAGCCATCCAGAGCGGCATCCCGCTTCCATTTACCACGTTCCTGCTGTACCTGACGGCGCCGACCATAGCCAACCTGTTTTTGACGTACTTTATCCTCAAGCGGTACTTCAGAAAAGAGATGGCAGTGGTTTACCCCGAGCAGCAGGTGCTGGTAGAGGAGGCCGACGGCATGTCGGATCCAAGGCTGGCCAGACTGTCGGTGGCGGTGCTGCTTGCAACGATAGCAGGATTCATCATCTCTGAAATCCTGCACTTTTTGCATGTGCTGGACTTGAGCCTCAGCATCGTGGCCATGCTTGGCGCCACTGCAATTTACGCAGCAAGCAGGGATCGCGTGCAGATAATGAAGAGCGTTGACTACTCCGTTCTGATATTCTTTGGCGCGATGTTTGTCGTGACCTCTTCGATGTGGTCGTCTGGCGCCATCTCCATAATAACTGGCTGGCTTCCAAGCCCTGACCCTGGCGACAGGACGCAGAGCCTCGGAGTAATAGGCGCTGCAAGCATCTCTTTAAGCCAGATACTGAGCAACGTTCCCTTTGTGGCGCTGTACAATTTCGTGATGACCGACAGCGGCTTTACCGGCCAGCATGTAATCCAGTGGATGATGCTTGCAGCTGCCAGCACCATTGCCGGCAACCTGACAGTGCTTGGGGCCGCAAGCAACGTGATAATAATCGAGGCAGCCGAGGCCCGCGGCGTCAGGGCGTTTACTTTTATTGAATTCCTCAAAATAGGAAGCATTGTAACGGCTGCCAACATGGCAGTCTATTTCGCGTTCTTGCTTCTGGTCTAGGGCACCAGCACCGCGCGGGCCTCAACTTCAGACTTTTTCAGCCTTGCCAGCACTTCGTTGGCCTCGGCAAGCTTGTGCTTTTCAACCACCACCTGTAGTGATGATTCAGAGGCCAGCCGGACAAGGTCGGCCATGTCCTTTCTTGAGCCTATCACGCTTCCGCGGATGGTCTTTTCCTCGTAGAACAGGAACTCGGGCACGTTGCCAAAGACTCCGACTATTACCGTGCCGCCCTTCCTGACGGACTTGACCGCGGTGTCGATGGCCTGCTCGGAGGGGGCAAACACGATGGCGCTGTCAAGCAGACCTTCCTCTTTCTTCAGGTTTTTCAGGAACTGGCCCTGCGATTCCTGGTATACGACGACGTTGTCGGCACCCATCTTTTTTGCCAGGTCCAGATGGTTTTTGCTGCGCGACGTTGCCACGACCCTTGATCCATACAGCTTGGCTATCTGGATGGCCAGGTGGCCGACGCCGCCTATCCCGAAAATGCCGACAGACCTGCCGGCGGCCGGCTCGCTTGCCTTTACTGCCTTGTACGCAGTTATGCCGGGGCAGAACAAGGGCGCGGCATGCTCAGAATCGATGCTATCGGGGACCGGCGTGACAAAATCCTCGCTGGCCAGTATGTACTCTGCGTAGCCGCCCTGCGCGGTCTCGCCGGTTATCTCGGCATGGTCACAGAGGTTCTCACGGCCTTCATGGCAGTAATCGCATTTCATGCATGAGCTGAAAAGCGGCTGGATGCCGACTCTGTCGCCGGCCTTGACGTTTTTGACCCGGTCGCCGGCCTTTTTCACCACGCCGACGATTTCATGCCCGGGTATCACCGGCAGTCTGGGCGGGATGCCATACTTTTTCCAGTCGCCTTCTATCAGGTGCAGGTTTGACCTGCAGACGCCGCAGGCCTCTATCTCTAGAAAAACGTCGTTTCCCTTCCTTACCTGCGGAATTGGAATCTGTGTAAGTTTGAGCGGCCTTGTTTCAATGGCGGCCAGCCGGTTTAGCACCATGGCATTCATTGTGTCCATCTTTTCAGCCCCCAGCCTTTATCTTCATGCCGGTGCAGCACAGCAGGTAGGATATCAGCGTGCCGGCATTCTCCACCTTGCCATCCATTATCAGCTGCTGCAGCCTGTCGATGCTTACAATCTCGGTGTCCATCATCTCGGTGCCCTCGCGGTTTATCTTGCCTTCCACAAGATCGTCTGCCCTAAAGACATGCACTACCTGCCGCGACTTGCTGACCGACGGATGGTACTGGTAGATCTGCTGCATTGCTTTGGCTCTGTAGCCGGTCTCCTCTTCCAGCTCGCGGTATGCGGTGGCCGCCGGGTCCTCGCCATTTTCAATGTGGCCGGCCGGAAACTCGAGCATCACCTTGTCTAGCGGATAGCGGTACTGCCGTATCATGACCATCCTCTCTTTGTCAAAGAAAGGCACCACTATGACGACGTCTGATGAAATGTATCGAGTGTAACTGAAAACGCTGCCGGAGGGCGTCCTGACCCTGTCCTGGTAAAGCTCCATGAAAGTTGTCCTTTCGTCCTTTGCCTCGAATATCTTGCGACTCTCAAGGCACTCCCAGATACGGGATTCCATGCCTCTGGTACCGGCCAGTGGCCATTATAACCGTGTCCATTGTCAGCTTTGCAACAATGTATATTGAAATGTGAAAGATTTTCAATGTTCTAGCTGCAGAACAGCCCCTGCTTGCCAGGATTGCCGGTTCTCCTTAAATGCGCCTTGCGTGTAGAACGCCCGATGGACGAGCGAGACCTAGAGCGCAGGCTGCAGGGCAGGACCCTGCAAGTTTACCTGTACCTTCAGAAGAAAAGGGAGCCCAGCGGCATCAGGGAGGTCCAGCGGGATCTTGGATTGTCAAGCCCCAGTGTGGCCGAATATCAGATAGAAAAGCTGATGGGTATGGGCCTTGTTTCACGCGATAACTACGGCAGGGTATTTGTAACAAGGAAGGTCAGGGTCAAGGCTTTGGAGCAGTACGTTGACTTTGGCCGGTTCACGGTTCCAAGGCTGGCGTTTTACGCCACGGTCTTTTCGGCCATCCCCGTCCTGCTTTTCCTGACCAATGCCTGGAATGTTTATGCAACGGCCGTCTCGGCAGCTGCAGCCGCCATCTTTTGGATAGAGGCGTGGAAGATGTGGAGGTACAGCCTGTATGAAAGGGCCGTCACGAAGGCGGAAGACAGCGAACAACATCATTCCTGGACCCTCGTTGTTCCTGGTGCTGCCGCACTGGCAGTTGCCCTGGCCGCGGCCGTCTTCCTTTCGCAGTATGTTCAGACCCAGCCAGCTTTATACCCCGCCCAGCCCCTCCCAAGTCAGCAAGCAAGCCAGCCCACCATAGAAGAAGCAATAGAGATGTCAAAGCAAAAGGCAGTGCTGGCCGACAACAGCATCATGACCGGACCTGCCACCGCTGCCATGTTGTTTTTCGGGGCTGCTGTTATCGGGTTTGTTGCATACGTTCTGGTCAGGTACCGATGCGAAAGGCCTGTTCTGTTATCAGAACAGAGATGAAGCGGCGCGTGCGGAACGCAGGATTATCAGAACTGCTTCCGCAGTGTATGCATGGAAAACAAACTGGTAACAGCCATCATGGCGGCGACGATAGCGCTGGCTACAGTCGGTCTGCAAAGCTCCTATGCGCAGTATGGAACTGGAAACCCAACAGGCACTGCAACTCAGGGGCAGCTTGAGGAATGTGAAAAGTACGGCATCGACAGGACTGAATGCAACGAGCACACCCTTCTGGCAAAGAGGAAGGTCATCGAAGCCCTGAACAACCCCAAGAGCGGCTCGGGAACCGCGCTCCTGTCCATATCAGGAGAGCAGACATGGGTCTTTGTAGGGATCCTTGGGGTTGTCTTTGGCGGCGTTGCTGCAGCCTTCTTTGTGAGGGGAAGAAAGGCAGCAGCCTAGGCCTTCCTTATTTTTTGCAAGAACACTTATCAACTAGGAAAATTCGAAATCATTGTAAATGTACCTCCGGACAAAGGATGTCAAGTCTCAGGATTTTGTTGGCAAGGAAGTTACGATCCGCGGCTGGGTGCACAGGCTGCGCAAACAAAAGGAGAACGCGTTTGTCCTTGTTCGCGACGACAGGGGCGGCGTCATCCAGTGCGTGTTTTCAGCAGAGAAGGCTGCTGGACTGACCATCGAATCATCTTTGGAAGTCACGGGAACAATAAGCCAGGATTCAAGGGCACCAGAGGGAGGCTTTGAGATAAAGGGCAGGACCCTGAAGACGTTCAACGTTGCCCCACCGGATTACCCGATAGGCGAGTACCAGAGCGACGAACTGCTGCTGGACAAACGACACTTGACGCTGCGGACGCGCAAGATGATTGCAATAGCCAAGATCCGGTCTTCGGTGCTCCATTACGGCCGGAGGTGGTTTGTGGAAAACGGCTGGATGGAGGTAACCGCGCCCACCATAGTGAAGGGGGCGGTGGAAGGCGGCTCGACGCTGTTCAAGCTAAAGTACTTTGACGAGGAGGCCTACCTCTCACAGAGCGCGCAGCTGTACCTCGAAGCCATGATATTCTCTTTAGGACCGGTCTGGAGCCTTACGCCGTCGTTTCGGGCCGAAAGGTCAAGGACGGTCCGGCACCTAGCAGAATTTTCCCACCTCGAGGCTGAGGCCCCATGGGTAACGCTTGAAGACATACTGGGCACCGAGGAGCAGCTGGTGTCGTACGTGATCCAGAACACCATAGCAGAAAGAGCCGAGGAACTGGAGTTCCTGAAAAGAGACGTCAGCGATCTCAAGAAGGTGCAGCCACCCTTTGAAAGGATGTCCTATGACAGGGCCATAGACATCCTCCGGTCCAGAGGCTTTCAGGTAGTGCAGGAGGACGGAAGCAAGCGCGATATCCAGTTTGGCGACGACCTGAGCATCGATTC
>JBBISN010000030.1:7035-21520 GCA_037441265.1 Nitrososphaera sp.
AGGAGGACGGAAGCAAGCGCGATATCCAGTTTGGCGACGACCTGAGCATCGATTCTGAAAGGGAGCTGACCAAAGATGCGGACAAGCCGGTGTTTGTGGTGGGCTACCCTATAGCAGTCAAACCGTTCTACGTAAAGGAAGACCCGCAACGGCCGGGCGTTGGATTGACTGCAGACATGCTGGCTCCCAGGGGCTTTGGTGAGATAACCAGCGGAGGCCAGAGGGAAGACGACATGGCCTCCATAGTAAACAGGATCAAAAAGGAAGGCTTGAACCCCGATGCTTATGACTGGTACCTGGACCTGCGCAAGTATGGTTCTGTGCCGCACGGCGGCTTTGGCCTTGGCATTGAAAGGCTTATTCGGTGGATAACCAACGTCGAGGACATCAAAGACACGGTGCTGTTCCCCCGCACCATGTCGCGGGTCACGCCCTGATACCAATCCTTAAGTATCTATGATGCCATCTACCGCACATAGCATCCAAGGGAAGTAAGCCGTTGAAAAGCCAAGCTATCGAGACTCGACACAAAGCTCTGCTTTTCACCGCCAGCGTGATTGTAAAGACTTTCCTGATGGTGATGGTTTCAACCCAGGTCTTTTGCGGAAGCGCCGACCCCAGAGTTCTGTTCCTGCAGTGCTTTGACAACTTTCCCTACGTTGCGGCAAGCGCGGCGGCCGTGGCCCTGATGGGTGCGGTTTTCGGTCGTTACATAGTGCGGATGAAGACATTCAACAAGATATTTGCAAACATGATGAAGGTCGACTTTATCGTGACGGCCATGTATTTTGGCGTGGCATTTACTGCTCCATCGCTTGTTGCATCCAAGGCCATGATCTGGCTGTTTGGCACATGGGTTCTCGGGATGCTTCTTGCACCCTTCAACAGCGAGAGAACCGTGCTAAAGAAAATCACGGAATACGGTTCTCTGGTAGCCCTGGGTGCGTTTTTTACGATGCATTTCATACCCCAGTTTCAGGAATTTGGATCCTCGTCTACAATAGGAATGATACTGAGCAGCATCATGAGCCTGTTTGGATCCGGCAGACAAAGATAGAGTTATTCGGAGGTCTTTTTGCTGGCCCTCTTTCTTGTGGTAGTCGACTTTCTTCTAGTCTTTGGCTTTTCTGCAATTTCTACAGGAGCCTGCTGTTTCTTGGCAAGATGGATCTCTATGTAAGACGCGCGCCTGCTTGAACCTTCAACTACCATTTCCTCTGTTCCTATGGAGATGGACTTTGTTACAATGTCTGTTACGTCGCGCTTGACAAGTTCGGCAACGTTGACGGCTGTCACGATGCTGAGGCTGCCCTTTGCTCTGATCAGCAGCTGGTCGGTAGAGGCCAGTCTGAACAGCGCCGGTGCAAGGTAGTCTGTTGCATACTTTTTGCCTACAATGAGAACGTGTGGCGGTATGACAACTTCTGGCTGGTTGATGGTTTGAGGTGCTTCTTGGACTATTGCGGTCATCATATCTGCGAGATGTTGGGAAATGCAGTTTAGAGGCCAAGTGTCAACAGATCTTGCCCATTAAGTCCAAAGGTATTAAACTGCAAAATACGTCCCGGTGCTTGTGCCAGAATCTTTCCTTGAAGCCGTAAAGAAGAGGATCCTCCTTTTTGACGGGGCCATGGGAACTGAAATACAGAAGCTTAACCCCAGGCCGGAGGATTTCCCGGATGGAAAGGACGGCTTCAACGACGGCCTCATCCTGTCACGGCCGGACTGGATCAAACAAATACACAGAAGCTACCTGCAGGCCGGCGCAGACTGCATCGAGACCAACACCTTTGGCTCAAACAAGTTCAAGCTTGACGAATACGGCTACGGCGACAGGACGGTGGAGATGAACAGAAAGGCAGCAGAACTGGCGCGTGAGGTGGCCAGCGAATTCACCGGCAAGCCGCGGTATGTAATAGGCTCCATGGGCCCTACTGGGTACCTTCCAAGCTCAAACGACCCGGACCTGGGACAGAAACCGCTGGACGAGATTCGGGAGGCCTTCATGCTTCAGGCAGAGGGCCTGGTTCTTGGGGGAGTGGATGCCCTGCTCATCGAGACCAGCCAGGACATACTTGAGGTCAAGATAGCCATAGAGGCCTGCCACATGGCCATGGAAAAGGCCGGCAGAAAGGTCCCGATAATAGCCAACGTGACGCTGGACCAGTACGGCAAGATGCTGCTTGGAACCAGCGTGCAGGCAGCCTACACCACCGTAAGCGACATGGGCATCGACGTTTTTGGCCTGAACTGCTCTACAGGCCCGGTAGAAATGACGCCAAGCGTCCGGTGGCTGGCAGAGCAGGACCTGCCCATACTGGTCATGCCAAACGCCGGCATGCCGCACAACGAGGGCGGCAGGGCCGTCTACAAGATGACGCCAGCTGAAATAGCGGATTCCATGGCAGAATTCGTCGCCAGGTACAGAAACGTGCGCCTGATCGGCGGCTGCTGCGGCACAAACCCCCAGCACATCGCCGAGCTGAGAAGGGTGCTTGACAGGCCGGCTGAATAGCAAATATAGGCGTGCCGGTTACTTTTTTGAGGCTTGAAGATTCCCCGGACCAGCTCGGCCCTCAAGGCTGTAGACCTGAGGCAGGAGCCGCCGCCCCTGATAATAGGAGAGCGCCTGAACACGCAGGGCTCCAAAAAGGCCAAAGAGCTGGTGCTGAACAACGACCTGGACGGCCTGATAGACCTGGCAAGGATGCAGGTTGAAGACGGTGCGCACTGCCTAGACGTTTGCGTTGCCACTACCGAGCGCTCAGACGAGCTTGAATTCATGAAAAAGCTGGTCAAGAGGCTGAGCCTTGAGATAGACGCGCCGCTTGTCATTGACTCAACCGACCCCAAGGTTATCGAGGCTGCAGTCCAGCAGATACCGGGCAGGCCCATAATCAATTCCATAAACCTTGAAGGCGATGGCAGCCGCTTTCATGCGCTGGCGCCGCTGATGGCCAGGTACGGCCTGCCGGCCATTGCCATGTGCATCGGCCCGAAGGGTATGGCCAAGACCGCGCAGGAAAAGCTTGAGACGGCGGAGCTGCTTTACGAGACCGGCAAAAAGTATGGCCTGCAACCCTGGCAGTTCATGTTTGACGTGCTTACCTTCACGCTGGCTACAGGCGAGGCTGAATTTGCCGATTCGGCAAAAAACACGCTTGAAGGGATACGCCTTGTCAAGCAGAGGTTTCCCGATTCTTTTATCGTGCTTGGCCTGAGCAACGTCAGCTTTGGCCTTCCGCCAAACGCAAGAAAGATAGTAAACTCGGTTTTCCTGCACCACGCCCTCAAAGCAGGCCTTGATGCAGTCATCATCAACGCCAAAGACATCATCCCGTATCCAGAGATAAACGATGAGCAGAAAAAGCTGGCAGAGGACCTGATACTCAACAATCATCCAAACGCGCTGGCAGAGCTGATAGCCTATTTCCAGGCAGACAAGGCCGCTACCGTATCGGCTGCCGGCAAGCGCGTAGAAGTCGACCCGGGCTGGCCGGCAAGCCGGCGCTGCCACTTTAGAATAGTCAACAGGCTCAAAGACGGCATCGAAGACGATGTCGTGCAGGCCATCGCCGGCAGGATAGCCGATGCTAGGCTGGTCAGAATGAACGGCAGGCTTGCCATAGAAGCGCCCCGGGAGGCTGCCCATGAAGCTGCCGTGCAGACTCTCAACGAGGTCCTGCTTCCAGCCATGAAGGAGGTGGGCGACAAGTTTGGCGCCGGCGAGCTGATACTGCCCTTTGTCCTCAAGTCGGCAGAGTGCATGAAGGCCGCCGTAGCAGAGCTGGAAAAATACCTGATCAAGCAGGAGGGCGTGAGCAAGGGCAAGCTGGTGCTGTGCACCGTTTATGGCGATGTCCATGACATCGGCAAGAACCTGGTAAAGACGATCTTTGTCAACAACGGCTACACGGTATATGACCTTGGAAAGCAGGTGCCGCTGCAAAAGATCCTAGAAAAGATAGACGAGGTCAAGCCGGACGCCGTGGGCCTCTCGGCCCTGCTAGTATCAACGTCCAAGCAGATGCAGTACTTTGTAGAGCATGCAAGGCAGAACAAGATGGAAATCCCGGTCCTCTGTGGAGGCGCGGCCATCAACAGCAGCTACATCAACCGGATAGCAAAGGACGGCAGCATCTATGATCCCGGTGTGTTTTACTGCAAGACGGCGTTTGACGGCCTGAAGGTGATGAACACGCTTGTCTCCAAGGACAGGGAGCACTTTGTTCAGGAATGGCGGCAGAAACTGGAGAAATGGGACGACAGGAAGCAGGTCGTTGCGGATACCGAATTGCCGCACAGCGGCATCAGGCCAGTCCAGCCGCCCTGCCCGCCGTCCATGAATGCAAGGATCAGGCTTGGACCCTCACAGATTGACCTTGCCCAAGTGTGGAAGCACCTCAACAAAAAGTCGCTGTTTGTGCTGCAGTGGGGCATCAGGGGCAGGGGCGCGACGGAAAGTGACCCGGACAAGCTGTTTGCAGAGTGGACCCGGCGCGTCATAGACGAAGGATTGTTTGCCCCGCAGGCAGTTTACGGCTATTTCAGCTGCCACAATCAGACCCCCGGCAAAGGAGGTAATGGCAGGCTGGCCGTTGACCTGGATGACGGAAGTCAGGTCGTCTTTGAGTTTCCGCGATCATCAAAGGAAAAGCATCTCTGCCTTGCAGACTATTTCGGGGAAAACGACGTCGTCGCGTTCCAGGCTGTCACCGTCGGAACAAAAGTGACGGAAACCATCGACAGATGGAACAAAGAGGACAGATACACAGACGCATACTACCTGCACGGTCTGGCAGTGGAAACAGCCGAGGCCATCGCAGAATGGGTCAATGCCCGTATTCGGACGGAGCTTGGCATAGGAGAAAAGCGGGGCCTGCGCTACAGCTGGGGTTACCCAAGCTGCCCGGACATCATGCAGCATCACACTGTTTGGCAGATCCTTGACCCATCAAAATCCGGGATGACCCTCACCGAGTCGGGCCAGATCGTGCCGGACCAGTCGACGGCAGCCATAGTCGTGCACCATCCAGAAGCAGAATATTTCGTGCTTTAGAATCGGTTTATAATTGAAAACTCCCTCATGCCACCCTTGATAGGATTATATAATATGCTTGAAAAGGTTATTCAATTAAAATTGCGTTTAAGACGGGGCTATATCTTGTTGATTGCGGGAGGCGCCATTTCTGCAATCAGTTTTGTGATACTGGGTTACTACGGTACACAGTTTGTTAACCTGCAGGACGTCTCCAAGTACGTCATTGGCCCAAACGGCACACAGGAGATCAGGCAGTACACTGACGCTGGCCAGGGGGCATACTTTGTCGCACTCCCCGAATCTGCAAGCCAGACGCCCATCAAGGTCACAAGTCCGGCCGGCGACGCCATCCTTGACAGAAAAATCGAACCACCTTTCCAGTTTGAGGTTTTCCCAGCCGCCACTGCAGGAAATTATACGCTTCTGGTTACCAATCCATTGAACAGTGATCTGGAGATCGTGGCGTTTTTTGGAGACCAGCAGACGGTGGCCGTCAAGAGCCTGAGCCTGTCATCGGCCACGACGATATTTGCATTCAGTTTTCTGCTTATCGCCGGCATAGTCATCCTTGCCGCAGGCGTCATCATAACGATTTTAGATATGCGGCGCATACAAAAGATGAAGCAGTTTGGCGATACCAGCGATCTGGTCTAGGTTGCAGTGACAAGCCCTTGGCAAAGCTTGAAGCAAGAAACATCAGCAAGGATTTCACGGCCGTTCAGGACGGCCAGGTCATGCATATGTCCGCAGTCAAGGACATCAGCCTGTCTATCGAAGACGGCCAGTTCGTGTGCTTTGTGGGGCCCTCTGGCTGCGGCAAGACCACTTTCCTGAACATACTTGCGGGCCTTGACAAGCCCACGGGTGGCGAGATAATACTTGACGGGCGGCCGGTGAGCGAAACCGGCCCCGACAGGATAATGGTTTTTCAGGAAAACGCGCTGTTCCCCTGGCTCAAGGTGATAGACAACGTGGAGTTTGGCCTGATGATCAAGGGCATCGAGAAGAGGAAGAGAAACGAAATTGCCATGCAGTACCTTGACATGATGCAGCTGACCAAGTTTGCCGATGCGTACACCTACCAGCTTTCCGGCGGCATGAAGCAGCGTGTTGCCATAGCCAGGGCCCTTGCCATCGACCCGGAGGTCCTTTTGATGGACGAGCCCTTTGCCGCGCTGGACAGCCAGACAAGGGATCTCTTGCTAGTCGAGCTTCAGCTGATCTGGGCGCGCACAAAAAAGACCATAGTCTTCATCACCCACAACGTCATGGAATCCGTCTGCCTTGGCGACAAGGTCGTGGTCTTTACCAGAAGGCCGGGCACCATAAAAAAAGAGATATCCATCGAGCACAGGAGGCCGCGGCTTCCAGAAGACGAAGAGCTGCGCGTGTACCACAGGCAGGTACTTGAAGAACTGAAAGGCGAGGTAGTGGAGAGGAAAAAGTAAGCCTCAGAGCTGGCCCAAAAGCTCCAGTCCTGACTTGAAGCTGTTAGGCGAGGTTAGAAGGACTGCGTCTGTCATGCCGGCTGCGCTTTTTACAAAATCAACTGGGTTTCTTTCGTACTGGCTCCAGTCAAGTCCGATCATCTGTGCCGATTGCCTGTTTTTGTCTGCAGGCACCATGATGCAGGCAACAACCCGGATACCGTTTGGTCTGGCCAGGTCGACTATCTCACCGAGGTCTGAAAGTGAGGAGATGGACTGCGTCACAAACGCATGGGGCCGGGCATCCAGTTTGTTCTGTATGGCTTGAGACGATCTGTCCCTTATCTTGGCAGGGAAGGACAGGTTGAGCTTTATCCGGCCGTCGTAGCCTTCAGTTTTGAGCATCCTGATGGCAACGCTTGGCTTTAATCCTGAATCGCGGCCGTCGGCCGGCGTGTCCCCCATCAGGATGAGGAGGCTGTCAACGTCAAGCATTATGGCATCAATAGCCGCTTGGCACAGCGAGGTGTAGTTTCGGTCAGCCGTGCGCAGGCTGCAGCTGAACTTGACGTCGTTTGCAAATCTCTTTAGAAATCCGGCCATGGTTATGCTTGAGACCCTTGGAATTCCAAGCACCGAGTCTGTCAGATGCAGGCCGTCAACAAGCTCCTTGAGCTGCGATGCCCGCTGTGCCACAGACAGCATGTCTGCATCAAGCCGGGCCCGGTCAAACGTGCCCTGGCCGGTTATCTTTGGCGGGTTCAGCTCGTAGATTATCTTCATCGTCTGCCAGATTTTGGGCATGATCCGGCCTTATTAAATGCAATCCAGCAAAACAGAATTAAGTCCATATGTCAATTGTAGTGTTGTGCGCAAGGACGAGCTGATAAATTCCCTTGGACGAGTGCTGGTGAGAAAGCCCTATGCTGTAGACGACGCAGCAAAAGCCGTCCCTGCCGCGGTGCTCCTGATAATCCACTACCATCAGGACAGGCCCCACGTATTTCTGACAAAGAGGAGCTCAAGCGTCAAGCTGCACAAGGGCGAGATCTCTTTTCCCGGCGGCCGGTACGCCAAAAACGACGGATCGTTGCTCCATACGGCCCTGCGCGAAACCAAGGAAGAGATAGGCATCGCCTTTGAGCCGTCTGACGTGATCGGATGCCTGCAGGCAGTCAGGACCATGACATCGAACCACTTTATCGTGCCGTTTGTCACAGTCCAGGACAGCCTACCAGAGTACAGCGTATCCGCAGACGAGGTCGAGGAGGTCATAGACGTCCCCCTCATCGAGACGCTTTTGAGCATGGAGGAAGACAGGGAGCACTACCATCTGGCCAAGAACGTGTACAAATTCTCCTACAACGGATATGTGATATGGGGTGCAACATCCAGAATCCTAAAGCAGTTGCACGAATTACTCATCAGACCGTCGTGATCAATTCATTGCTTGTCGCTCACATGGATAACAGGTCATCATTTGAGCACAAGACAGTAAGGGACACGGGGTTATACATTTAGCGGTTCCGGGATCGCTGTATTATCAGATAGGTATGTTTGTATGACCAGATAATCTCAAACCTGAGATTCACTGGCGGGAATCGTACCTATCATTTATAGAAAAAAGATGTCGCTCTCCCTCGATGAACAATCACACACGTCTCGTGTACGGAGGCGTTGCGGTTTCCATAATCCTGGTGGGTACTATTTTTCTGACTCCACTTGGGTTAGCATGGCCTTTTAGAACCGCAAACGCAGCCGAAAACAGGATACAATTCGACCTTACAGACGAACCGGGAAGATGGTTCAAGAACGCGGCAGGCGACATCACCAACAGCGGAACACAGTCACTTGGTGTCGGAACACCGGGTGTACGAGTCGACTTTAACATAAGATCAAACACTGTGCACACTGTTACGAGCCTGATATACCCGGAGAATGCAAATGGCATGCCCTTTGATCAGCCAAAAGCATCCAAGAGCTCGCAGTCTGTGACACTGCAGACACCGGGCCTGTACGTATTTACCTGCAAAGTTCACCCATACATGTTTGGCGCGGTAATAGTTGATGACCCGTCGACCAAAGGCCTGGATCTTGGAGAGAACATAACGCTGGTTAACGGCATAACGGTCCCTACAAGCAGCGACCTTGCAACCAGATTGCTAAGGACATTCTTCATTGCAACTGCGCCGGGCAACTGGCAGGACTATTCTTCTACAAGCCCGTGGCACGTAACATATCCAAACGTGGATGTCAGAATAACAGGCGGAGCAGTGGTCAACCTGCCGGCTGTCCTTAATGCAAGGTACGGCAACGACATAACGCTTCCAGCCCTGAGCAAACCGGCAACTCCAGGTGTCGGAGACGTGTGGGTGGATACCCAGTTTGAACTTACATCTGGAAAGACAAAACCGGGGACTGCAACGAGGATAGATGCAGCGACATGGGATGTCGAGAGAAAAGTTGCACTGCCTTCCATAAACATGAACAACCCCCATAACATGTGGACCGACAAGGACCAGAAGCTCATCTACCAGACCCAGTGGTTTGACTCCAAGCTGACTGTCTTTAACGCAGAAACAGGCAAGCTTGTAAAGAACATCTCTGTTGGTGAGGCCCCCTCGCACGTCATGACAAGAACAGACACCGACCAGGTGCACGTTGCACTGAACGGCGAAGACGTGGTTGTTGAATTGTCACCAAAGGCCCAGAACATCCAGAGGGAGATTCCTATGCAAAGGTCGGGAGAAGGAGAATCACACCCGCATGCCCACTGGATGAGCCACGATGGAAAGACCATGGTCACTCCAAACGCGTTCAGTGGCGACTCGACTCTGTATGGCTTTGACACAAACACCATCCAAGCAAAACCAGCAACCGGGGCGCTCCCGATCGCCACGGGAATGATGCCTGATTCAAGCAAGTACTACGTAGCCAACCTGCTTGATAGCACCATCAGCGTCATAAGCATGCAGGGACCAACCAAGGGCCAGGTCACAAAGACCATCAATCTGATAGAGAATTACAACCCCATCAGCGGCGAGATCTCTGGTCCAGTTGGCGCCCTTCCGATACAGACACCGGTTTCACCAGATGGCAGATACATGGTCACCGCCAACACGCTGACGTCCACCATAACCATAACTGACACAAGCACTGACAGCCTGGTCAAGATGCTATCCTGCGACGCCGGATGCCATGGCGTTCAGTTTGGCGCCAAGAAGGATGGCGGATACTATGCTTACGTCTCATCCAAATTCTCCAACGCCTTGACGGTGGTGGATGCAGATCCCAACAACGACGGCGACCTCTCTGATGCCGCAGTCGTTGGAAAGATACTGCTCAAAGCCACAAGCAGCACGGCAAAGGACGCGGTTATTGTTGGCAATGCCGGCATGGGCGGACAGGGCATACTGGCAGTTCCAGTGCCATACAACGGCTGGGTGCAGAACTTGCCGGATAGCTGGAAGACTCAGCTTACGGCAGAGCAGCAAAATCCAATCGGGCAGTAAAGCCCCTCATTTTTCTTTTTGATTTTTAATAATCAGGCAGCTGTGCTTGGCGTGTACATATTGTACATTTTTCCACCGGCAACGCACATAGAAAACATCATTTCAAAATAACAAAATCAAATTGTGAATAATAGCGGGCCCGGTGCTTTGAAGCTTCCCTCATCTCCTTCAAAGGCTTGTCAGGAAGCACCCATTGTTGATGAATGATTTTACAACGCTAAAGTGTTTGGAGAACGATCACCGGATTTTTGTTTAATTGCTCGCAGGCAAACAAAGCTCTTGCCCTTGATATTACTCTCTGGCGGTTCCACTCTTTCCTGTGCGCCAGGTTTGAACCTGATCGTGCCTTTCACATCCACCACTTTGAATCCCGCGTCTTCAAGGCTATACCGTATTTCCGTAATGCTGTAGAGTTTTGCACGACTGTAGAATCTGTGCCCTTTCATTCCTTTCTCCTCGATGAGCCTCCCCCATGAGGAGTCTTTTGGTACCTCGCAGAGGACCAGACTTCCTTCGTCTTTCAGCGCCCTCCAAACTTCCTTCATCACGACATCGGGTTTTTCCAGAAAGCATAGAGTGTTGATGAGGAGGACATAGTCGAAGCTTTTGCTTCTGAAGGGGAGATGTTCCCCCACTGCTTGAACGACTGCCACATCTTTTCTCTTGGTTATTTGCAGCATGTTAAGCGACGGGTCTATGCCCAAATTCACACCAATGGCCGCGGCGAATGCGCCCGAGCCAACACCAAGCTCCAACCCAAATCCTTCAAGCTCCAACGCTTTGATGGCTGCCACCTCTGATTCAAAGACTCTTGGATGTTTGGCATACCACAAATCGTATTCATTGGCATATCTATCAAAGACTTGCCAGGATGGCTCTTTAGTTTCTTGTTTCATATCTCAACAGTCTGACGCAGTACAGGAGATAGGACCGTATAGATGTGGTTTTCTTCAATGTTTCTTTTCAATAGAGACCATGCTATCGCTTCACCTATCCCATTACTACTGAGGTATTGTTTTATCATATCATGGGTCTACAACCTCAAAAGAGCAATCCTTGCTGACTCCTTTTACAACCACATAGTGTGGTAACTTTTCGGTCTCTCCCATGCATGGTATCCTCATGATTGGCTGAATCCCTAGCTCGAGTATCTTCGGTACGGGATGTCTGTTGATCCACCTGCTAACCGTATTCCCACCAAGCTTGAGAAATGTCCCGTTGGATTGGGAGGTGTTGTGATGCGGAGCCGACATACAGCTTAGACGTGCCATTTGTGCTTCTCGCCTTCAAGGTCGTCCTGCGATCTTTAACCTTATGCACATATATGAATACGTTCATGGCCTTGGATTATTTCCAAGAAAGTATAATTATCAAAATAACAGTTGACTTCATGTGGTCGAACATAAACCGATAGACCTTGTGCAACTTACAGAATTGCTAAGGGACGTCGTGATCGTCAGGCTGGTAACAGTCATCGACTTGGCCCGCCTCTCTATACTCGAGCTGCTCGAATATGATTTTACCCGCAGCCAGATTAACAATGCTCTGCAAAAGGGAGTCATTGCCATCGACAAAACAGTACCATCGTATCAGGAAGGTTCGACAGCAATAGACGAGAAAAGCCTTCTTGTTAGTGGCGATTACTACTTTTATCATTTTTTGAACAGTAAAGTGAAGCTAACCGAGCTTGGCCTTTACATACTGGATGTCGTTAAAGGGAATGATACAAAATTTGAATCACCCGAGTCAAAAGAACCAAATGAACCTTTGTCGTTCGGCCCTCCAAGTCCAAGACCGCCCAAACTAGATTCCAGCGAACCGGCGTTAGAAGATTTTCCATCCAGTGCACCAGAATAAACAACCCGTCTAATGTAGTCTTGGCTTGCTTGATCTCTTCACATCTGCTATGATGCGCTGGTTTGATCGCAGCTGTTCTAGCAGAACTTCTCTTATCAAGTTGCATGCCTTGATGATCTTGGGATTTGCAATTCTGTAGTAAACATTTGGACCCTCCCTTCTTGTTGCAAGCACCCCTCTCTGCCTAAGCACGGCCAGGTGCTGTGAGAGGTTAGCCTGTCTTATTCCAAGTGCCTTTGTCAGAGAACTTACCGTCTTTTCGCCACCCTGAAGTTCATTTATAATCTGAAGCCTCAGTGGATTGGATAAAGTCTTGCAGACTTCGGCATGCAGCTCAAAAATCCTCTTCTCGGGCATACTTGGTGATTAACTGTAAGATATTCGCATATTTGAATATATAAGATCATTGCAGGCCAGCCAGGACTCATTCGTGCTCTTCTTCTGACATGATGAATTCGCCATGCCAGCTGTGGAACCAGACTTGGCCTGAAAAGCCGTTCACGCTTAGCATCCCTGTGATCTTGCCATCTCTTTCGGCGTGGATGGTGTAATACCCGTAAAAGGTTTCAACATCCTCAGCTCTATCGCCAGGTACATAGTTGTCTAGGTATTGCTGGGCGATCTGTTTTGCACGGTCGCTGCTTATAGGCAGGTCCTGCGATTTCACGGATTGTGAAGCTGATGACAGTCCTGTCATCATCCCATACTTTGTGTTCCACATCATGTTGGGGCCAGGCTCAGGATGCACGACCCCTGCCATTCCGCTCATCATCATACCCGTTCCCTGAGTATTGCCGCCCTTCATGACTATCATCTCAAACGCGCCTGTACCCGTGCTCTTCTCGTAGACTATGAAGTAATAGTTGTACTGGAATTCCATCACGTCCCTGACTGCCAGATCCGGATTGTTCAAAGAGCTTACGAAATTGGCCGCTTCCTTCTTTACATTATCAAACGTAAGAGGTCCGCTAATGGTGTAAACATTGCCCATCATCGAACCCATCATTTGCTGCATCATGCCCGAGTTCATCATCGTGCCTGCATTAGGTGCCGGTGTTCCGCTCATCATGTTCTGCCGCATCATTTCCATAGCCACCGTCATCGAGCCTGCACCCCGAGACATCATTTCCATGCCTTCTGATGAATCTCCTTTTCTTGCCATGTCTGCTCCGCTCATCATGGTATTTCTTGCATCCATCATCGAGTCGGCATTGCTCATGGCAGCCGACATCGAGGACATCATGGAATTGTAACCCTGCATCATCCCCCCGCCGCCCATCATGCCTGCTGTTGGCACACCTTGCATCTGTTTGAATCCGTCAAAACCTTGCCCCATCATATTGCGACCCTGTTCCATGGTGCTGGAGCCTTCCAGCATGGTCACGTATCCCTGCTCAACCTTCCCCTGGTTGATCATTTCTTGGCCCTGCAGCATTGTGTTTGCGCCCTGCGTCATCAACCTGTAACCCTGAGCCATCAACGTCTGGCTCTGGGCGGCCGTAGTCAGCTGCCATTGCTGTTGCAGCTGTGTCTGGCTGGACGTTGTCTGCTGCATCGTTGTTGCCAGAAAAACTCCATATCCAACGCCAAGGCCGGCCAAGAATACTCCTATGGATATAGCTGCGATGAGTCTTGTATTACCAAGGCCCTTTCTATCTGCCATTTCTCTCACTCAAGGCGATTATGCCGCCTATTATCCCGAGGATTGCACCCAGGATTGAAAAGCCCATTGCTGTGAAACCCATAATTGAGAATACGAGTACGATTATCCCCCAGATTCGTGTTTCTTGGGGCCTTGCATTCATCATTATCGCACCCACAAGCACCATTATTCCCGCAATCAACGGCAGGGGGAAGAGCCAGCCTCCCATAAATCCAGGACCGGCCCACCAGCCCATTCCACCTCCTATCATGCCTCCACCCATCATCCCGCCCATGGGAGCAGTCCGAAAGTTTGCAAAGAACAACCAGGGCATTATGCTACCAAATATGATTATCACTCCCGATGCTAGGGACAGGGCAAATGCAGTCGAGGATCTTTTTTCTGACATGGCTGGCTCCATATTCATTCAAAGTGCGCGTTTTTGGTATTTATCAACAACGCCTTCACTGTGGTGCAATGCAACTGATGACATTAGAAGGTGACAACCCTGTCAGACTCTGTCACGAGCTTTAGCATGTCCTTCATTGTAGATATAGGGCAGACTTCGAACTTCATGTGACGTGACTTTATGCATGTGCCGCAGGCAAGCATCTGTCCACTCAGCTCGTTGAATCTCTCTAGCTGCTCCTCTACGTTGAACTTTTCATCCTTTATGCTCTCGATCTCAACGCCCTTTCCAAGCAAAAAGATCTTGACCTGATGGTCGTCCAGAAGGGCGGTGTTTGCAAACCTTATTGCGTTCCAGACGAGTTCTGGTTCGGTGTTGCTTATGATGATTCCTATATTCATTCAGGTCAGTCTCCTTGTCCAGTAGTTGCTCCAGACCTCCTTTCTTTCGTGAAAACTAATGCTTGGTTTTTGTATGTTCACCACAGGTTTGGGTGAGGCATAAAAGCTTCCTGCACCGTACGCTGCCTTTCCAGAACCTGTCTCGATGAAGCACTCTCCAAATCCGTCCCACCTTCTTGTCTCCAGTCCCAGTATG
>JBBISN010000031.1:0-1250 GCA_037441265.1 Nitrososphaera sp.
GTGCTACTCTGAAGAGTATTCACATGCCCCAGTAGCTGATCTTATTAACTCCTTTGTCCCGTCTCCACACCCAACCAAAGGTCTGGGATTGGAAGAGATTTAATGCCACAACCATCAACGTAGTCTCTAGTCTGTAGGGACCGGCATGATTCCCATAAACAAGCCTTTGATTGACGACCAGGAAGTACGCGAGGTATTGAGCGTGCTTGAAGAAAGCGCGCTTGCGGATGCATCGCTTAAAGGTGGCAGGCGCGTTCAGGATCTTGAATCTCTGCTGCGCGATTTTCTTCAAGCTAGGCATGTTGTTGCTGTTAATTCCGGCACGGCCGCGCTTCATGCTGCGCTCCTTGCCGCCGGCATAGGCCCGGGGGATGAGGTGCTTTTGCCGTCCTTTACCTTTGTGGCCACAGCCAACGCCGTCGTTGCCGCTGGCGCCAGGCCGGTATTTGTCGACATAAAGAGAGACGATTACACCATCGATGTTGCGGATCTCAGGCGCAAAATCACGGCCAGATCCAAGGCAGTGATACCGGTCCACCTGTACGGCCACCCCTGCGGCATGGACGAATTGCTGGAATTAGCTGGCAAGCATTCTCTTTTGGTCATCGAGGACGCCTGTCAGTCCCTTGGCTCGACGTACAAGGGGAAACAGACAGGCACCTTTGGAATCATGGGCTGCTACAGCATGTACGCAAGCAAGGTGATCACTGCCGGCGAGGGCGGCGCAATAGCAACCAACAACGATAGCCTTGCTGACAGGCTGAGGATGATCCGAAATCATGGAATGGTGGAAGGCTACGACACGCGAATCTTTGGCCTGAACATGAGGCTGCCAGAGATATGCGCTGCTATAGCCAAGATCCAGATGAAAAAGCTTGCCGGGCTGCTGGAGATAAGGAGAAGTAACGCGAGCATGATGTCTGATTTGCTCAGGGATTGCGGCAAGCTTGGTGTCAGGATCCCGCAGGAAGGACAGGGTAAAAAGTTCAACTGGTACCTGTATACCGTGGCCATCGAGACCGCAAGGGACAGGGTAAAAAGCGCGATGCAGTCCAGCGGCATTGGCACGGCCGTTTACTACGACCCGCCGGTTCACCAGACGCCTTATTACCACACGATGGCGCCAGAAACGGAACTGCCAGAAACGGAGTGGAGTGCAAAGCACGTCCTGTCGCTGCCAGTCCACCCCGGTGTCGATGAGGCAGGTGTTCATGAAATTGCCGCCACCCTTTGTGCCGCCGTCAAAAACC
>JBBISN010000031.1:1350-15445 GCA_037441265.1 Nitrososphaera sp.
GTTAAAACCAGTGCAGTTTTACCCATTGTATCATAAAAATCGTATATTATGATAATATCATGAATTCGATGCATTTTTATATCAAGTCTAGCTCAGATATTGGCTGGAAATGCCGATCGATACTGGAGATACAACATGGATGCTTATCTCTACAGGCCTCGTCATGTTGATGACGCCGGCGCTTGGCTTTTTTGAAGCAGGCCTGATACGAAGCAAAAACTCGCTGTCTATCATAATGCAGACTTTTTCCGGACTGGCAATACTCTCTACGCTTTGGTTTGTCCTCGGGTTCTCGCTAGTGTTTGCCCCTTCGCAGAACGGATTCATTGGCGGACTTGACTGGGTATTCTTCAACAAAGTTCCGTTCAACGACTCGCTGGATTACGCACCTACCATACCAGGTGTGACTTTTGGCTCGTACCAGATGATGTTCGCAGTCATTACGCCATTGCTCATGACAGGCGCCTTTGCAGAGAGGCTCAAGTGGAGTTCTTTCTTTATGTTCATAATCGCATGGAGTCTGCTGATCTACTTCCCCCTCGCCCACTGGGTCTGGGGAAGAGGCTGGCTGGCCCAGATGGGTGTGTTTGACTTTGCAGGCGGTATAGTCATCCACACCAGCGCGGGTCTGGGTTCGCTGGCAGCAGCACTGGTGCTTGGCCGCAGAAAGAACTTTGGACCAGACATCATGGTTCCACACAACATCCCGCTGGCGGTAATAGGAGCAGCACTGCTTTGGATAGGCTGGTTTGGCTTTAATGCAGGCAGCGCGCTGGCGTCAGGAGCCCTTGCCGCCAACACACTGCTGGTAACGCACATCGCTTCAGCCACTTCTGCAATGGTCTGGATCTTCCTCTCATGGAAGAGATCCGGCAAGCCGTCCACCACGGCCGTCATCAACGGCGCGATAGCAGGACTTGCCGGTGTAACGCCAGCAGCAGGTTTCATAGACGCCCAGAGCTCGTTCTTCCTGGGTATCGTCCTTGGCTTTGCCTCATACTATGCGATCCTTCTCCTGAAGGAGCACTGGCATATCGACGATGCCTTGGACGTCAGCTCTGTGCACGGTGTCACAGGCATCGTTGGGTCTCTGGCCATAGGTATCCTTGCAACTCAGATAGTCAACCCGGCTGGTCCAAACGGCCTGCTGTTTGGAAACCCCATGCAGTTTGCCATTCAGGCTCTGGGTGTTGGCGTAGCCGCAGTGATGGGATTTGCTGGGACCGTGGGAATCATGAAGGTCATAGACAAGACCATCGGCCTCAAGGTCAAGGAAGAAGAGGAAGACATCGGTCTGGACATCACCCAGCACGCAGAACGGGCCTACGTCAGTTAGGCTCCCGTCCTTTTTTCCTTTTTTCTAAATCCTTTTATCCCAACAAGCCACACTTGTTTTGCTTTGCGATTAATAGTGTACACCGGCAAAGGCGGCACTGGCAAGACGGTGACATCGTGTGCCACGGCCATCAAGCTGGCAGAACGCGGCTACAAGACTTTGGTCATATCCGCCGATCCGGCCCATACTTTAAGCGACGCCTTTATGATTCCAGACATCAGCTATGAGCAAAAGCAGGTCCTGGCGAACCTTCAGGCGCTGCAGATAGACCCGGTAGCCGAGATGAGCAGGCAGTACAACGTCATACTATCGTACATGGCATCGGTGTTCTCGGCAAAGGGCATCGACGAGACCCTTGCCTACGAAATTGCGATGCTGCCTGGAATGACGCAGCTGTTCTCGCTGCTCAAGATCGAGGAAGTGTGGCAGACCAAGGCATACGATGCCGTAGTACTGGACATGCCAGCATCCGGCGAGGCTTTGCGGTACCTTTACTTCCCCAAGCTTGTGGGAAGCATAGGGCGCAAGCTCTCCGGCCTTGCCGGCCTGTTCAGCGGTTTTGCCAAGGTCTTTCAGCCCCTTGCCAAGATCCCGGCTCCCAGCAAGGACGTCATAACCAGCGAGGTGGAGCTTTTGGACAGGCTTGACAACCTTGCCGACATAATAAAGGACAGCGATGTTACCAGCATACGCCTCGTGGCCAATCCTGACACGTTCAGCATTGAAAATGCCAAGCGGGCCCTCATGTCGGCAAGCCTGTACGGCATAAACGTCGACATGGCAGTGATAAACAAGATAATGATCTCTTCTTCAGACGAATATTATGCGCGATGGGCCAGCTTCCAGCAGTCAAAGGTCGAGGAGGCCAGGGCCAACTTTTACCCGCTTCCCATCAGGGAGGTGCAGCTCTTTCCCACGGAGCTGCGCGGCATAGACATGCTATCGCGGCATGGAGACAAGCTCTTTGGAGAAGATGACCCCGGACAGGTATTTTACCGCGGCCAGCCGTACAAATTTGAATATGAAGGCACTTCGATACACATGACGGTCCAGGTGCCATTTTCAGGAAAAGACGACTTTGACATCGAGCGGATCGGTGATCAGTTGTCCGTAGGCGTCAAGACAGCTGCCGGCCGCATAGTCAACATTGTTCCGCTACCCATAGCGACGGCAAGCATGAAGCTTGCCCGTGCAAAGCTTGAGGATCGAAGGCTAAAAGTGCTCTTTGAAAAAAGGGCCTAGACGCATAGCGACGGTCATGATTGCAAATTGCCCAAACCGCCAGTTTTTGTCTATATACGATAATTACCTGTCAAACAGTTTATATAATATTTACATCCCTCTAGACCCAGAATAGAAAATGCCGATAGATCCAGACTTTCCAAGGAATCATCAAGTGATCGGTAAGATCGTGCATACAGATGGCGAGCACTACCACTTTAGATGGGGGCCAGGCAAGGTAGCCGAAGCCGCCGAGAATGAAGAAGTCAAGCATGCATACGAGTCAAGAGGTGAAGAGATAGTCCCGTTGGGCGTAAGTGGCACAATGGTTGCCATCGACTGGGACTCGTGCGTTGCTGATGGTGCATGCATTGAGGCATGCCCGGTTCAGGTGTACCAGTGGTACAGGACAGAGCATGATGTTCCGGCAGCTGATGCACACAACCAAACATATGCTGGAACCGGTAGCTCTGTGAAGGAAGAACGCAAGGATTACACCGACAAGGCAGACCCCATCAGGGAGCACGACTGCATCTGGTGCATGGCATGCGTTTCGGTATGTCCGCCGCAGGCAGTCAAGGTTGACCAGTCCAATCTCGAATTCCACGAGAAGGCTGCAGGCACCTTCAACGAAGCGCTGGCAAAAAGCTCACAGGCACCGCCACACGCTCACTAGATCCTTTTTTCCTTTCTTTTATTGTCTTTAAGATTAAATCAAGCCCTTGCTATTTGATCGTCGTTGCCTGTCCTTGTAGATTCGTACATGGGCATTTTCATGCCTGCCGACATTTCAAGCAGGATAACGCGCTTTCTTGCCGGCGAGGCTGACTTTCCATACGTAAGAAGAGAAGAGACCCTGGCCGCATTTTACATTTTTGGCAAGGACCACGGTGTTCAGGGAGACGCCGAGATAAAGGAAGCAAAGGACCTGGCCAGAAGGACGGTGGAGCAGGCTGCAAAGGACATCAGGATGTACGCGGCGACGCCCAACAGATTGAACCCCGCATTTACCAGAGAGAACTATACCAAAAGGTCGCTGCAGATAATCGTCGACAGCGCAGGTGTGGATCAGGCAGAGGTAAACAAGCGGGTGGCTGGAGACCCGGCCATACTGTCGGATTGCTTTGCCCAGCACATAGCGCACTACAAGCAGGATTATTACTTTGAAATATTTGGCCCCTTTAGAGAGGAGCAGCTGCCACGTTCGCTGCAAAAAAAACTTGCGGCAAGGATGCTGCTTCTTGGCTTTAATGTAAAGAGCTCGCGGTCGCTTCCATTTGCCAGCTCCCTTGAGCCGTTCTTCAAGTGGATGTCATCAGAAGTTGGATGAATGATCGACTACGCGGACCATGTGTTTGACATCAAAAACCATGACGTCCTTGGGCAGATTTATTGCCAATACACGCTCTTGCGGCGGGTTGTACTTCAGCACATGGACAAGCGCGCCCCGGCCCAGCTTTCTTCCGCTGCGCCGCTCCATCACCACTTCTGGATCAAACAGCACGTCGAAAGTGAAAAAGTATGTGCCACCCCAGACGTTAACGGAATATTCCACCTTGTAATATGGGATGGACATGCGTGGAAACTTGAGCGCAGTTGCAGCATGCAGATTCTCGCCGGCATCATACATTCTGCTGCCATGAAAGCTGTCTACGAACGGTATCTTGGAGTAAACCGTCGAGTTTACGGACTTTCTGGCACACAGCATCTCGTAGCGCTTGAATTCTTCGTCTGGCACTGTTGCTGGCCCGTATTTTGCATCGTCATGAACCGTTACGCGACGATTGACAAGGAACTTTTCGTCTGCTTCCAAAAGCCGCCGGACGTTCTCCACGAACTGGTGCTCGTTGCACTCGTAAAGCGGCATTATCCACCAACACCCTTGACAACATGGGTTATGGTTGCCCGAGACCCGCATATGGTGATAATAGGATCCTTGGGGTATGCGTCGCCGATCTCTTCAGAAACGCTGATGGTCTCGCTTCCCTTGGCGTACAGCATCTTGGTCCAGAACTTGCCGTCCGCAACCACCGTCGCGGTTGTCTGAAGGACAAAGCCTATCTCTGAGAGGCTGGCCTCCACCCTTTCCAGCGGGATCAGTACAGAAATGGATTTTAGCTGCTGTTTACCGCCGTTGTCCAACACGATAATTAACCCGTCTCAGGTATAAAAATCGAAGGCGTCCAAGTTCCAAAATTTTGGCAATCAACGGGTCTGTTAACATATAATAGTAGGTTGACAAAGAAATGAGCTTGCGCAGATGTGGCAGAGTGGTCTCCCCCGACGCGGGGACAAAATAATGCGTCGGCCTTGAGTCGGTTTCAGGCCGGAGAGCCGATTCGCCTTCGGGCGATCAGGAGTTCGAATCTCCTCATCTGCGCCTACATCTTTCTTAGAGATTCTCTCTGTTTTCTGCCCTTTACTTTCTGTGTGTGTTCTGCCTTGATCTGGCGGTCAAGCCTGGCTATTAGCTCCTTGGCGGCGCTGATTGGATCGTAGCCGACTGCCTTGGCGTTTATCACGCCTTTTGCAGTGATAAGACGTGTCCTGATGGAGTATTTTCTTGTCTTGTGCTTGTCAGCGTACACCACCACCGATGTCACGTTGCCAAGCTTGCCTTGGATCTTTTTCAAAAATCGTACCAGCTGCTCCTCTATCTCCCTACGATCATCCTCGTTGTCAAGGTGCGCCATGTGAATGACCGGCTCGTCTTTCTTTGGCAATATCAGTTCCAGAGCATCCTTCGGAGTTACAATTCCCATGGGCCGGCCGTCGCCGACAATAATGACCTCTTCCTTGTTCTTGAAGTTGCTGACCAGGTCGTTGAGCTTGGTGCCGCGTTCAACAGAGACAGCCTTGCGCATTAGGTCCTTTACCTTGACGCTGCCCTTGACCTTGGCAGTTGCGCCGCTTATAGCAGCTGACCTGCTGGTCCGCTCTTTGGGGGCGGCTATCACCTGAGCTGCATCAAGAATATTCAGCGTGCCACGGAGAATCCCCTTCTTGTCAATCACCGGCAGGCGGGAAATGTTGTAACGGCGCATCTTGGTAAGTGCGTCTGCCAGCGGTGTATCATCTTCTATCACTATGGCACCGGACATCACTTCATCAACCGTGGCGTGTCCGAAATCGGCCGTCTGGACGATGTCCGTCTCGCTTACCAGGCCAAGGAGTTTGCCATTCTCTACCACCGGAAGGGCGCGGTTGCCGGTTCCAATCACAAGCTGGGCGGCCTTTTCAATATCATCGTCAGGATTCAGGGTTGACGTATTGGCCACGAAGCCTTTCAGTTTTGAGGAAGGCTGGGCGCTTGAGCCTAAAAGATGCTTGGCAAATATCATCCCTACATACCTGCCCTGTTCATCAGCCACTGGCACCTGGTTGATGGATTTGTCTCCCATCAGGTTGAATGCCCTAGC
Source organism: Nitrososphaera sp. (assembly GCA_037441265.1). Lineage (GTDB taxonomy): Archaea > Thermoproteota > Nitrososphaeria > Nitrososphaerales > Nitrososphaeraceae > Nitrososphaera. The sequence continues at coordinate 7,327 of JBBISN010000031.1, forward strand.
TACCGTATCCTCTCCCGTTAGAGCGACTACATTCGTAACCATTATCTCTGAAACTTTCATTACCATATTCAGAGTCAGGGGATTACATTTTAAGCCTTCGTATTTCCAACCTCTGTCGATGGATAAGGAACGCAAGCTGTCCCTGGTAGCCGTGGCGGCCGTTGTCGTCGCTGCCGTAGTTACCTATTTTTACACCCCGCCTGGCACGAGCATCCCGATCCCTGAGCCGGACAGCAGGGGAGCCAACAGCACGGCTATCAGTTCGGGAATCAAAATTGTAGCCGACAATTTGGAGGTTCCCTGGGCCATCGACATAGCACAGGATGGAAGGATATTCTTCACCGAGCGCGTCGGCAAGATAAGAGTCATTGATTCCAACGGTACGCTGCTTGCCGACCCTGTCGCTTACATCAACACAGAACAGCGTGGCGAGTCAGGGCTGCTGGGTCTTGCCCTGCACCCGGATTTTAGCAACAATCATCTTTTGTACGTTTATCACACTTATTCCGACGGAACCGGCGTTTACAACAAGGTTCTGATGCTGACTGAGAAGGACAACAAGATCGTCGATTCCAAGGTCATCATAGACGGCATACCGGCTGCAGACAGAAATGACGGGGGCCGCATCAAGTTCGGGCCTGACGGCAAGCTGTACATCAGCACAGGCGATGCAAAGCAACCCGAGCTGGCACAGAATGCGAAATCACTGGCAGGCAAGATACTGCGTGTCAATCCGGACGGCAGCGTTCCCGATGACAATCCGTTCGCCGGGTCCCCGGTATACTCGTATGGACACCGCAACATTCAGGGGATGGCCTGGCACCCCGTAACGGGGGAGCTTTACGTCAGCGAGCATGGCGAATCCGGCAACGACGAGATCAACCTTATCCGGCCCGGCAAGAATTACGGCTGGCCCATCGAGGAATGCGATGCAACCCAGTTTGAAAAGCCAGTGGTGTGCTTTAACCCGGCCATAGCCCCCGCCGGTATGACTTTTGCGTCCTCCGACAGGCTTGGGTACAAAGACGACATACTGCTGACGGCCCTGAAAGCCAAGCAGCTCCGGCTTGTGGACCTGAAATCAGGAACCGAAAGCAATGTCCTTACCAGCTTTGGCAGGCTGCGTGATGTGATAGAGGCGCCGGACGGAACGCTGTACGTCCTTACAAGCAACCGCGACGGCAGGGCAATAGCAGAGCCCGGCGATGACAAGATTTTAAGGGTGTTAAATCCGTAGCCTAGGCTGCTGGCAATGCCCAAGAAATTTCATGAAATGGACCGGGACGAGCGGCTTGATTACCTGAAAAAAGAGACCGGGCTGTCTGACGGAGAGGTTGCCGCGCTGGGCAACCCGCTTGCGTTTGATGACGCAAACCGGATGGTAGAAAACGCCGTTGGAATCACGTCCATCCCGCTGGGCATTGCAACCAATTTCATCATCAACGGCAAAGAGTGGCTTGTCCCCATGGCCATAGAGGAACCGTCGGTCATTGCTGCCGCAAGCAAGGCCGCCAAGATAGCCAAGCTCCAAGGCGGCTTTACCGCAGATGCAGACGAGTCCTACATGATAGGGCAGGTCCAGGTTGTGTCCCTGCCCAACGTGGCAGCGGCCAAAAGAAAGCTGCTTGCCCACAGAAAGGAGTTGCTGGAGGTGGCCAACTCCAAGAGCCGGTCTGTTGCCGCCGTCAGTCTGCAGGTGCGGGAGCTGCGCGATGGCAGCCCCAACAGGATGGGCAGGATGCTTGTGGTGGAACTGACAGCCGACACCAAGGACGCCATGGGCGCCAATGCCATAAACACCATGTGCGAGGCCATAGCACCAAAAGTAGCCGAGATCACGGGCGGGGAAGTGGTCCTCAAGATACTATCGAATTATGCGACAAAAAGGATGGTGAGATGCCGCGCGGTCTTTGACAGGGATGAGCTGGGCGGAAGCGAGATTGTCAAGCGCATACTGTACGCCTATGCTCTGGCATATTCAGACGTCTACCGCGCCGTTACGCACAACAAGGGCGTCATGAACGGCATCGATGCCGTTGCCCTTGCAACTGGCCAGGATTTCAGAGCCATTGAGGCCTCTGCACACGCGTACGCCGCAAGGGACGGCGTGTACCGTTCCCTTACCAGGTGGTGGCGCACAAAGGGCGGCCATCTTGCCGGCGAGATCGAGCTCCCGCTGGCGGTGGGCATAGTAGGCGGCGTGACGGCGGTGCACCCCACTGCCAAGACTGCACTGAAGATACTTGGAATAAAGAGCGCCAGGGAGCTGGCCATGATCATGGCCGCAGCAGGCCTTGCGCAGAACCTTGCCGCGATAAGGGCACTGGCGTCTGAAGGAATACAGAAAGGCCACATGCGGCTTCATGCAAGGAACATCGCGGTCATGGCCGGTGCAAGGGGGGAGGAGATCGATATCGTTGCCAAGAAGGTTGCTGACGGGCCGGTCACCATTGACCGTGCAAAGCAGATACTTGACTCCCTGCGCAAATAGGATATAAGGTATATATCCAGTAAGGAGGCTTGCACAATTATCCATGTCCACGGTGAAATTTGCGGTTCCAAAGGGTAGCATAGAGGAAGTCACATTCAAGTTACTTGAGCAGGCCTGGCAGTCGGTCAGCGGGCGAGGCCGCACATACAGGGTCAGGCTTTCAGACCCCGAGATCGATGTCAAGATCCTCAGACCGCAAGAGATCCCCACCTACGTGCAAGAGGGGTTCTACGACGTGGGCATCACAGGTCGCGACTGGATACTGGAAGCCAAGGCCGACGTCGAGGTATTGCTGGATCTGGAGATCGGCCGGGTCAAGCAGGTGATAGCTATTCCCAGCAGTTTTCCGTACAACAATCTGGACGATCTTATCGCGGATTTTGCGCAGAAAGGCAAGACTCTCCGGTTTTCCTCTGAATACCTTACCACAACATCGGCCCACATCAAGGCCAGCAAATCCTACAAGAAGCATTTCGGAGATGCAGATCCGATGATAATAACCCCCTGGCTGAGGGTGGGCAGCAACAAGAATGTCCAGATATTCCTTTCCTTTGGCGCCACAGAGGCCAAGCCGCCAGAGGACGTGGACGCGATATTCGACATTACCGAGACAGGGACAACGCTTGTCCAGAACAACCTGAAGATCGTCGACGTCGTGGCCGAATCCACCGCCGTGCTGGTGGCAAACAAGAAGGCGTTGAAAAACGCCGCCAAGCGCGAGAAGATAGCAGACATGGTCGCGCTGCTCAAGGGTGTCGTGGAAGCCCGCAAGAAGTTGCACATATTTGTAAACGTCAAGAAGGAGAATCTTGACAAGCTTTTGCAGACGTTGCCGGCCCTCAAGAGGCCAACAATAAGCCCGCTCAGCGAAGAAGGCTGGTTCAGCGTCAACACCATCATAGACAAGAACGAGTTCATCAGGATTGTCCCCAAGATGAGGAAGCTGGCGCAGGGCCTGGTGGTTCTTGAACCAAGGCAGATACTGCCCCTAGAAGAGATAAACTTGGACGGATACTCGTAATGAAGATCATCGGTGTTGTAGACCCGCAGGCAGAGGCGGCGCGGCTTCGCAAGACCAACGAGATTTCTGAAGCCCTTATCCAGCAGACCAAGGAGATCATGGGCGATGTTGCAAAGTACGGCGACGAGGCGGTCCTTGACTATACCGCCAAGTTCGACGGAGTAAGGCTGGACGCGCTGAAGGTTACAGACAAGGAGATTCAAGCCGCGTACAGCAGGGTTACAAAGGACCAGATCAAGGCCCTCAAACTGATGAAGTCAAGGCTTGAAAAAAGCGAGTTGGCAGTCCTGAAGCGGCTTCGCAACATATCTATCAAGTCTGAAGGCGTCGTCATAAACCGCATGGTGCAGCCCGTGGCAAGCGTTGGCTGCTACATACCCGGCGGCAAGGCGCGGTACCCAAGCACCGTGGTGATGTGCGCCGTTCCGGCAAAGGTTGCCGGCGTCAAGCGCATCGTGGCAATTTCTCCGCCCACTAAGGAGGGAAACGTGGACCCCCTTACGCTGGTTGCCGCCGATATATGCGGCGTTGATGAATTCTACAAGGCTGGCGGAGCGCATGGCATCGCCGCGTTGACGTTTGGGACCCAGTCCATCAGCCCGGTCAGCAAGATAGTGGGCCCCGGTGGCATGTTTGTCACCGCAGCCAAGCTGGCAGCATCCAGCCGCCTGTCAACGGACATGGTTGCCGGGCCAACGGAGCTGCTGGTGTACGCCGACCTGTCTGTCGATCCGGCCATCGTTGCGGTGGACCTCATATCTCAGGCAGAGCACAGCCCCGACACGGTCTGCGGGCTGGTCACGACGTCTGAGAAACTGGCGATGCAGGTCAAATCGACGCTGAATTCCATGACAGAAAAAATTGCCAGGTCAGACATCGTAAGAAAAAGCCTGCAGGACAACGGGTTCATCGCGGTCTGCAGGGACGATGACGCGTGTATAGAGTTTATCAACGAATTTGCCCCAGAACACCTGGAGATCATCTGCAAAAAGCCGGACCAGATGGCAAAAAAAGTCGAATCGGCCGGGCTTGTCCTGATAGGTCAGGAGACGCCGTCGTCTGCAAGCGACTACTGCCTGGGTTCTAACCATGTCCTTCCAACCATGGGGTTTGGCAAGTCCCGTGCCTCGCTTTCGGTTCTTGACTTTGTCAAAATAGTCAACAGGGTCAAGGCTTCAAAGTCAGGCCTGGCAAAGGTCGACAGGGCCATAAAGGACATGGCCACTGCAGAGGGGCTGCCCAACCACTATGAGGCTGTAAGAGCGAGGAAGAGCAGATGAAGGACAGAATATCAAAGGAGATCGACAGGATCTCTGAGCTTGAGCACTATGTCAGGCCCGCCAAGATCGAGGATGCCCTGAAGCTTGATTCAAACGAGAATTTCGCGCTTGACAGGGAGTTCATCAATTCTGTAGCTACCGAATCTGCAAGAAAGGCAGACCTGAGGGAGTACCCTATTGACCAGCTGGACTGCCTCTATTCAGAGCTTGCAGGCTATACCGGTGTCAAGGAGAAGTTCATCGGTATTGGAAGTGGATCTGACCAGATAATCGAGCTTTTACTTACAACCCTTGGAAGGGGCTGCCGTGCCACGGTATTCACGCCGACCTTCTCTTATTTCATAAACAGGTGCGAGCTTCACGGCATCAAGGTGGACACGGTCCCGTTGGACGGAAACTTTGATCTGGACGTCAAGGCCTTCCTGAAGAGCGCGGCCAAGTCAGACATCGCATACATATGCTCGCCCAACAACCCGACCGGCAACCAATTCGACAAAAAGACTGTGATGCAGGTCATCGACTCGCTGCAGGGCAAGCTTGTCCTTGTTGACGAGGCCTACTCGGATTTTGCGGATTACTCGCTGGCAGCCAGCGCCACAAAGCAGGACAGCGTGATCGTGCTGCGGACGCTGTCAAAGGCCTTTGGTCTTGCCGGCGCGCGTGTTGGATACATGGTGACCAGCGAAAGGCTGGCTGGTCTGTTCAGGTCCACCATCCAGTCGCCCTACCCGGTCAGCACGCTTTCGCTTACCATCGCTGCCAGCGTCCTTCAGAAAGCCGATAGCGTCAAAAAGACCATTGCAGAAGTCAGAAGCGAGCGCAAGAGGATGTCTGACCGGCTTGCCGGAATAAAAGGCACAAGGGCCTTCAAGTCGGACGCCAATTTCATATTTATAGAAACAGGCAGCAAGTACCGGGCCATCTGCCGGGCATTGAAGCAGGCCGGTATCGTTGTCAAGCTTCTTGACAGGGTAAATGGCCATGCCGGCTGCATGAGGGTCACCATAGGCACAAGGGAGATGAACGACAGGTTCATCCGCTGCATCGAAGAGGCCACGAACTGATGGACAATTTTGACTGCGCGCTTTTTGACATCGACGGCGTGCTTGTGGACATCAGAAAGTCTTACAACGACGCCATCAAAAAGACCGTGGAGTTCGTCCTTGGCCAGATAGCGGGCAGAAAGTACAGCAACCTTGTTACTGATGGCCTCATCCTGAAATTCAGGCAGTCCGGCGGTTTTAACAACGATACGGATACCAGCTATGCCATAGCCCTTGCCATGCTGGCCAACCCGCAAAAGACTGTGGCAGGGGCAAGAAAGTTTCTGCTGCAGGTAGCAGAGAACGCAGATGAGACCGGCATCTCCTCGGTAGAAAAGTTCCTGTCCGGCTACGATATCGCCAGGCACAAAGAGACGCTGGTGTATCCTGCACCGGTAAAGGACAGCTACATCGGCAGAGTATTCGACGAGCTATTCTACGGCCCCGAGCTGTTCAGGAAGCAGAACGGCCTTGATCCAAAATACTGCACAACCGCTAGGCCTTTCATCAAAAAAGACCGGCTTGTGGTAAGCAAAAAGACCATGAAGGTTCTGCACGACAGGTTTGACGGCAACCTTGCCATTGTTTCCGGCAGAAGCAGGCTGGCCGCGGAATACTCCCTCAAGCCTGTAATGAATTATTTCAACATGGATGCCTGCGTATTTCTTGAGGACGAGAAAAGAGAGTATGCCAAGCCCAACCCGTACTCTGTTAAAAGGGCAATGAGCGTCATGAAGGCCGCAACCGCGGTTTATGCCGGCGATTCAGAGGAGGACATGCTCATGGCCCGCAGAGCAGAGAAAGAGACCGGAGCCAAGATAGCCTTTGTCGGCATATACGGCTTTAGCTCCCAGCCAGGCAAGACCCTCCGGCTTCTCAAGGAGCATGGCGCCGATGCTGTTTCAAGAAGTGTCGACAGCTTGCCGACAGTAATAAATAAAGTATTAGCGGCCTAAACCTGTACACTTGGCAGCAGTGAAAAGGGCCGCAAAGCTAGAGAGGGTTACGAAAGAGACTGCGGTCACTGTAGAGGTCGACATTGACGGCAGCGGCAATACCGCGGTCAACACAGGTATTCCGTTTATAGATCATCTTGTAACTTCCATCGGCAAGCATTCCATGATGGACATCACCCTTACTGGCAAATCCAGCGACGGGATACTGCACCACCTTGTAGAGGATGTGGCAATTGCGCTCTCGCAGACCATCGACAAGGCCCTAGCTGACAGGTCAAGGATTACAAGGTTTGGCTCAGCCATGGTTCCAATGGACGAGTCGCTGGCGTATTCAGCAATAGACCTGGTCAAGCGGCAGTTTCACAGGACGGAGCTCAAGCTTGTCCGCGACAGCATAGAGGGACTTCCAAGGGAGGACCTTGAACACTTTGTCAGGTCGCTGATGCAGAACCTAAATGCGTGCACTCACGTGATAGTGGAGTACGGGGATAACGACCACCACAAGGTAGAGGCAGCCCTCAAGGCCTTTGCCGTGGCGCTGAGAACAGCATCAGGCATAGACAGCAGAAGAGAAGGGGTTCCAAGCACCAAAGGTGCGATGTAACTTGAAGATAGCCATATTCGACTACGGGGCAGGCAACCTGTTCAGTCTAAAGGCAGCATTGCAGAGAAACGGCTCCAGGTCCGAGATAATCCACGACATGGAAGACCTTGACAAGTACGATGGGCTGGTGCTGCCCGGTGTTGGAAATTTTGATCCTGCCATCAGATCCATCGAAAAGGATGCAGGCCGGCTTTCAGAGGCCATAAGTCATGGAATGCCCGTCATGGGAATCTGCCTTGGCATGGAGATGCTTTTCAACAGAAGCGAGGAAGGCAAGCTGCCCGGTCTGAAAATACTTGATGGAGACGTGGTCATGCTTCCCAAAGGCAAGGTCAAGATCCCGCACATGGGATGGAACAACCTGAAGATAAAAGGCAAAAGCAAGTTTCTCAAGGGCGTCAAAGACGGTTCATGGGTTTACTTTGTGCATTCGTACAGGGCCGCTCCCACCAGCAAGGATCTGGTGTCAGCCACATCTGACTACGGCGTCAATATCCCCGCCGTCGTGGAAAAGGACAACCTGGTGGGCGTGCAGTTCCATCCAGAAAAGTCCGGTGAAGTGGGCTCGATCATGATCAAGAACTTTATCCAGATGTGCAAAGAGGCCGAAAAGTCAAAGAAATGAAAGTCATACCTGCAGTTGACATAATGGGCGGCAGCGTCGTCCGGCTAGTCAAGGGGGACCCGGCCAACAAGGTGGTCTACAGCAGCGATCCTGTAGAGA
>JBBISN010000031.1:15545-19749 GCA_037441265.1 Nitrososphaera sp.
GCCGACGAGCTTGTGTTCCTTGACATAACGGCTTCCCAGGAAGGCCGCGACACCATGAAGAACGTGGTCAGGAAGGTGGCAAGCGTTATAGACATCCCGTTTACCGTGGGAGGCGGCATACGCAAGCTGGAAGACGCCAGGGACATCCTGCTTTCCGGCGCAGACAAGGTCTCCATCAACACGGCGGCTGTCAAAAACCCGGAGCTGATAACCCAGCTCATGGAGATTTTCGGCAAGCAATGCGTGGTAGTTGCCATCGACGTAAAAAGGCAATACTGCGATGATGGCTGCAAAGACAAAAAGACCTTCAAAGACAAAAAGGGCCGCAGATACTGGTTTGAAGTGATGATCTACGGCGGCAAGCAAGGCACCGGCCTTGACGCAACCAAGTGGGCGCAAGAAGTAGAATCGCGGGGCGCCGGGGAGATCCTTCTGACCAGCATCGACGCCGACGGGACCGAGAACGGCTACGACATAGAGCTTACAAAGGCCATCTGCAAGTCAGCCAGCGTGCCGGTTATCGCATCAGGCGGCTGCGGCAAGGCGCGCCACATGCTTGAAGTATTCGCCAAGGCCGATGTCGACGCGGCGCTGGCCGCGTCCATATTCCATTATGAAAAGAGCACCGTCGACAAGGTCAAAAAATACCTGAAGCGAAGCGGCATCAAGATCAGGGTATAATAACTGGCCGGCGGATATTTTGGGCATGGAAAAATTCGGCCTGTTTCCCTCTGGCGGCAGGATCCAATTCGAGGCTCACCTTGAGAAGCTGGACGAGCCTATCAAGTCTGTGATGCTGGATCTCCGGAAATTTGCCATGTCACTTGGCGCCAGCGTGATAGAGGAGGTGCGGCCGCACCGGGTGGTTTACGCCAAGACACTGACGTTCCGCACTTTTCTTGACATCGAGCCGGCGGTGGATCATCTGGAAATTGAAATAAGATCCAGCAGGGAGAGTCCTCCAACCAAAGTCATGGTAAGAACGCAGCAAGAAGCTGAAGACATAAAGAAGATGATAGCAGAAGCCTACGAGAAGATCCGCTAGTCGCTGATTGTAAAGTCCCTGAATTCGCCAACGTACCTTTCATACTTGACGTTCAGGTCGTCAACGCGTGCCTCTGGCGGCCCTCTGTGGCACCATTTAATCACCTTGCCGACGTTTTCCTGCTCGCCTTCAAGTACCGCTTCGACTCGCCCGTCTGGCAGATTCCGCACCCAGCCCATGACGCCGTGCTCGGTAGCAACAATCAGCGTATTCTGCCGAAAGTAGACTCCTTGCACTCTGCCGCTGACCAGTATGTGCGCGCGGCTCTTACCGTTTTCCATCATGCCTTATGGCCCCTTTCCGGGCTAAAATTGTTAGGCTCTGGCGCCTTTAAGCCTGCCAAACACATCATTCAAGTACAAGGAGAAAGACGGTTCTCCGGCATCCCGTCCTTCAAACGTAACCTTTGCCGCGGGTTTGCGGATGTTGATCCTCTTTCTCAGGTCTGCCGGCGTCCCCAGAAGTACGGCGTCGCACTCGGTTGTGTTTATGCTGGCCTCAAGTTCTGTCAGCTGCTCGGCACTGTAGCCCAGGGCCGGCATGACTGCGCCCATCCACGGATATTTTTCGTATGCCTGCTTGATGGATCCTACCGCGTTTGGCCGCGGGTCAACCTGCCGGCAGCCAAGCATCCTGGCGGCAAAACCACCCGCGCCCTCTACAAGCTCGCCGTGCGTGATTGACGGTCCGTCTTCTACAACAAGCACTGCCTTGTTCCTGACAAGATCCGGGCGGTCAACGGTCACCTCTGAATTCACCTTAAAGATCTTGGTCTTGTGGTTGATGCTGCTGCAGGATTCCACAGTCTTTTGTAACATTTCTGCAGTCGCGGCATTGGCCTTGTTTATCACCACGGCGTCGGCAAGCCGTACATTTACCTCGCTTGGATGGTAGCCTGTTTCATGCCCGGCCCTAAGCGGGTCGGCCACGACGATGGTGCAGTCTGCCCGGTAAAATGAAAAGTCATTGTTGCCTCCGTCCCATATTATCACGTCGCAGATCTTTTCTGCCTGTTCAAGTATCTGCTTGTAGTCAACGCCGGCAAAGACATCGATCCCCCTCTCTATGTGGTCAGAGTATTCCTCTTCCTCCTCGACCGTGATGCTGTATCTCTTAAAGTCCTCGTAGCTTTTGAAATGCTGTACCGCAACCCGGAGATCGCCGTACGGCATTGGATGTCTGACCACCGCCGGCTTTAGTCCGGCCTCTTGCGCAGCCTTAGTCACCATCCTTGCTATGGTGCTTTTGCCCGCTCCGGTCCTAGTAGCCAGCACGGCAACAACTGGCTTGCGGGATGCCAGCTGCGTGTCTTTTGTCCCAAGCAGGCAGAACGATGCCCCGGCGGCTATTGCCCGGGAAGCAAGGTGCATCAGGTTTTCGTACGAAATATCGCTGTACGAGAAAAAGACTTCATCGGCATCATGCTGTTTGATGAGCTCTTCGAGCTTTTCCTCACTGTGAATTGGTATCCCATCAGGGTACATGCTGCCGGCCAGCTCGGCTGGATACACTCTGTTTTCGATGTACGGTATCTGGGTCGCCGTGAAAGCAACGACCTGGTAGTCCGGGTTGTCTCTGAAGAACATGTTGAAGTTGTGAAAGTCCCTTCCCGCAGCGCCAATGATGATGGCCTTTCGTGTCTTGTGCACGCCAGTACTTGGCTGTTAATCTTGATTTATCCTTTATAGACAACAGTTCCAGACAAGCGGCGCTGCTTTTCTTTCAAGGCTGGCAATAACTAGAACGGTCTTGAGAAAAAGGTTGTAAGAGATCTGTAAAACTAGGCCAGATCTCCGCCTTCTTCTGTGTAAAGCTGCTGATAGGTCGTGCCTTTTCTTACCAGCCGGAACTTGCCGTCGCTTTCCTTCATGACGATGGGTGGCTTGGTCTGGCAGTGGAAGGGCATGTTGAATACCACAGAGTAGGCGCCGACGTTGTAGAAGGAGACGTACTTGCCGACATCCGCCCCGTTGAGGTCTGAAGCCCTGGAGACCGGAAATACGTCGTACGTATCGCAAAGCCTTCCAGCAAGGTGCGTGTTCTTGACCGCGGCCGGCGCTGCCAGGCTTGTGGTCCTGTCGTTGCCGTCGATGACAGGGATTATCTCCTGCGGGTATTCCTGCTTGAGCAATGCGGCGTCAAGCAAAATGTGGTAACCAGCGTCGACGATCACTATCTTGTGCTCGTTGTACTCCTTGGTATTGACGATCCTTGATACCAGGATGGACGATTCAGCGACAAGGAAGCGGCCTGACTCGATCATCAGCGTGAAAGTGCCATGATTCTCTGCCAGCTGGTCCAGCCTGTCCACGTGGTTCTTGGCCATCTCTGCCGGCGTCGGTACCGGGTCGTTGTAGAATACCGGTGTTCCGCCGCCAATGTCAAACGTATTGACATGGAAGTTCGGATACTCCTTCTTCATCTTGGTCATGAAGGCATCCATCTTGTCCAGCGCATGCGTATAGCAGGAAAAGTCTGTGATCTGCGAACCCAGATGGAAGTGGAACCCCTCGAATTTCAATAGGTCGCTTTCCATCATGTGCTTGACCATCTTGGTCGCGCTATCGATGGTTCCGCCATTGAAGGGAACTCCGAATTTGCCGTTTTTGTACGACGCGCGGACTTCGGCCTTGACTCCGACTTCTGGGTTGACGCGAATCATGGTCAGTGGCCTGATGCCCAGATTTCCTGCAGCCATGGCCAGGTTCATCATGCCTTTGTGCGAGCTGACGACTATTCTTCTGACTCCACTGCGAAGGACTTCCAGATATTCATCCGGTTCTTCGGTGACGCTGGTGTAGATGATGTTCTCCGGATCGGCCTTGCACTGCTTGACAAAGTAAAGCTCGCCAAGCGAGGTCAGGTCAAACGTCAGCCCGTCCTTCATGAAGGAGCGGATTATCGCGGGCGTAAAGTTCGCCTTGATAGAGTACGCCACCTTGACTGGATCCCGGAATTTAGAGTAGGCTCTGTGGAGCTCTCTTGCTTTGGCGTGCAGGGTGTCCTCGTCAACAAGATAGAGTGGAGTGCCATACTGTGCGACTAAATTGTTGATGTCAAGCGCTGTCACAAAACGATTCAGCGGCGGTATCGATTTTTGTACGAGTTGGACTTGGGAATTTTCCATCAATTTTTTTGGATGATGTTATCATAAAACCA
>JBBISN010000032.1:0-19585 GCA_037441265.1 Nitrososphaera sp.
GACTCGTACCAGTCCTCCACTTCCTTGGTGACCGACGGCCGGACAGCCCGCAGGGCCTTGGCAAAATCCGCGTTTGAGACGGTCTGTGACTTGTTCTGCATCGCGCTCACCGCGGCCTCCCTGCACAATGCGGCAAGGTCCGCCCCGGTAAAGTTCTTTGTGGACTGGGCCAGCCCCGTCAGGTCCACGTCCTTTTCTAGTGGCATCTGCTGCGTCATTATCTTTAGGATCTCCTGCCGGGACTTTTCATCCGGCTGGCTGATGTAGACTATGAGGTCAAACCTGCCGGGCCGCAGAAGCGAGGCGTCCACAAGGTCCGGCCTGTTGGTTATGCCGATGACGATGACACCCGAGTTGCCGGCATCGTCTATCTCTGTCAAAAGCTGGCTCACCACGCGCTCGTTTCCCGAGATGTCGTCGCCGCCCCCGCGTGGCCGGGCAAGGGAGTCCAGCTCGTCAAACACCACGATGCACGGCGAGGATGCCTTTGCCTTGCGGAATATCTCGCGGATGGCCTTTTCTGATTCGCCGACCCACTTTGACAGGACTTCAGGCCCACGGACTATGACGATGTTGGTGTTGCTTTCCGTTGCCAGCGCCTTGGCTATCAGGGTCTTGCCGCATCCAGACGGACCGTACAGCAGCGCTCCCCTGGGAGGCTTGATGCCCATCTTGGTAAAACTCTCCGGCTCTTTTATCGCGGTTATCAGGTTGTCGTGCAGTATACGCTTGGCCTCGTACAGGCCGCCCACGTCGCTCCACCGTACCTTGGCGACTTCGACGTAGAACTCGCGCATGGCGGTGGGTATTATCTCCTTCATGCCATCGCGAAAGTCCTTGTTGGTTATCACCATCTGCTCCAGGATCTCCGGCGAGATCTTGTCCCCCTCCAGGTCGATCTCTGGCAGGTAACGCCGGAGCGCCTTCATGGCCGCCTCCCGGCAGAGGGCCTTGATATCGGCGCCGGTGTAGCCGTGCAGGTCGTTGGCCAGATCTGGCAGGTTTATCTCATCGGCCAGCGGCATCCCCCGGGTATGGATCTGCAGGATCTCAAGCCGGCCTTCCGCGTTTGGCACGCCGATCTCTATCTCGCGGTCAAATCGGCCGGGGCGCCTCAGCGCGGGATCAAGGCTTTCCGGCCGGTTGGTCGCGCCAAGCACTATTACCTGGCCGCGCTCAGACATGCCGTCCATCAGCGCCAAGAGCTGCGCAACGACGCGCTTTTCAACATCGCCAAAGGCCTCCTCGCGCTTTGGGGCTATGGCATCTATCTCATCGATGAATATTATGCTTGGAGCCGACTCTCTGGCCTCCTTGAAGATGTCGCGAAGCCTGGCCTCCGTCTCGCCGTAGTACTTGTTCATTATCTCCGGCCCGTTTATCACGTAAAAGTTGGCCTCAGACTCGGCTGCCAGCGCCTTGGCTATCAGGGTCTTGCCGGTGCCCGGCGGCCCGTACATCAGGATACCGCTGTGCGGCTCTATCCCAAGCCTTGCAAAGACTTCCGGGTGGCGCATGGGAAGCTCGACTATCTCGCGTAAGCGACGTATCTGATCGCGCATCCCCCCAATTTCCTCGTACGTTACCCGCGGCTTTTTGTCCATGGAGCTTGCCGCCATTATGCTAAGGCGCGTTGATCGCTCTATCCTGACGATGGCCTTGGGAGATATCTTGGCCACCTTAAAGTCCATGGGGTTTCCAAGTATTATCACGGATATGTCGTCGCCTTCGTTGATGGGAAAACCCTTCAGTCGGCTTTTGACAAACTCGCAGAATTCCTTGTCAACGGTGATGTTGCTATCGCCAACAGGCATCAGGGTCACGGACTTGGCAGTCTTGCTCTCGCCCTTTTGTATGGTTAAAAGGTCGTTTAGGCCCACGCCGGCGTTCTTTCTTGTCTGGCCGTCGATGCGGATGATGTCTATTTCCTTCTCCTCCTCGTCGGCCGGCCACGCGGTGACTGCCGTCGATCTCTTACCTATGATCTGAATAACCTCGCCGGGTTTGACGCCTATCTGGTCCATGTGACGCGCGTCAAGCCTGGCCCGTTGCTTGCCCACATCCCGGTGCTTGGCTTCTGCGACGCGAAGCTGCACCGAAGGTAACTCTCCGTCTATCTTGGACTTTTTCAATGCGGCAAGCCTCCGGAGTATACGGACATTACTTTTACTTCATCTTTACTGACTGCCGGCTGATGTTCATTACTTCTATCTCGCCGACGCCTGCAACGCTGCGGATGGCCTCTTCCAGCTTGTCCATCTGGCCCTCGCTGTCGTCAAGCAAAAAGTCGGCAACCAGCGCATGAAGGCCAAAGGCCAGCGGCTCCTTGGCGTGGCCCCTCAGCTCCATGCCTGTGGGTACGCTTCCCTTCAGTCCTTGCGCGACGGCGTCAACGTTGACCTCGGAATCGGCGGGTAGTATCTTTATTCTTGCAACAAGGCGCGCCATTTCTACGGACCCTCAAAACCGCAGCCAACGCACTTGTACGGCCTTGCAAATTCGCGGCAGCCTTCACAGCGCCAAAGTAAAACATAGCCGCAAGACGGACAGTAGAATTTTACACACTCGTCGTTTGGCATGATGGGCCTGCTGCATGAAGTGCAGACCGGCAACTGCATCTGTTTAGACATACACTATCCATGGGTGAAATATCCGAATTTATATCTTGTCTTGGCTGTCAAACAGCCGGCGGATTTCGTTTCCAAGCAACGCCTTGACCAGACGGGGGGCGCTCTTCTTCAGTATCTTGGATAGAGCCGCGGAATGAAAGTCAAAGTCATCGCCCTCTGTATTGTCCAGCTCGTCTTTTGGCACCGCGGAGAAAACCTCGTCTATGGTCTTGTTGTCCATCCGCTCCAGAAGCTTTCTGGCCAGAAGCATCTTGTCAAACTCGGATCCAAAGACAGACGCCCAGTTCCTTTCATACTCTAAAAGCAGCCGGTCGTCCTGATTTTTGCAAGCCATGGCCACTGCCCGCCCTGCAAAAAGGCCGCCCATGCCGCAGCTGTATATGCCGCCGGCAGTAGTCGGCTTGGTCTGGCCGGCCGCATCGCCTACCAGGACTGTTCTGTTTTCCACAAAGCTCTTGAGGGGGCCGCTTACCCAGATGGGGGCGTAGACCTTGCGCATGATGGAGTACCTTCCCTTGCCGTCCATGTAGGACTTTAATGCCCCTGCGGCGTTTATTGCCCGGCCGGCAACGCCGACCTTGCCCTTGCCGGCACCGGTGGGGATTACCCAGGCAAAAAAGCCGGGGTATTTCTCGCTGTCAAAGGCCACCTCGATGGTATCGCGCTCTACCCAGTCGGCATAGACTTCGTACTGGGCCGACTGCAACACTCCGTTTCTGTCTCTGTTGATGATGGAGCTGACGCCCCTTGCATCGACAAAATAGTCGCAGGTCAGGTCGCCCTCAGAAGTCCTGACAGTGAAATGCCCACCGTCATTTGATGCTGAGCGGACAGAGCACTTTACTCTGATCTCCGCGCCCGCCCTCTGCGCCTGAAAGGCCACCTGCTTGTCCAGCGCCCGGCGGTCCAGGACTACCACCTTTTGCTTTTCGGCGTTCAGCTCAAAACCGCTATTCTGCGACAAGATCCTTGCCTTCTTTATCGCGCTGTTCTCAACGGCGCTCAAGTCCGGTATCACGCCAATATTGGCAAGGCCGGTCATGCTCACAAGCCCGCCGCAGTGCTCCGGCGTTCCGATTTCAGAATCCTCTTCCAGGACCGCCACGGAGGCTCCGGCCAGTGCGGCTTCGCGGGCAGCTACAAGCCCGGATATGCTGCCGCCTGCCACGATGACCTGAAAATCAGACAAGGGACTAGCAATCTATTTTTCACTCTATTAATTAAACTATGACGCGATTGGAATTCAAGCAGGTAATGGTGGTAAGAAGAGACCTTGGCATGGGGACCGGCAAGATAGCGGCGCAGGTTGCGCATGCTGCTGTTATGGCCGCGGAGCGCACCAAGCAGCGAAAGCCAGAATGGTTTTACTCCTGGTTTGACGGCGGCCAGGCCAAGGTCGTAGTCAAGGTCAGCAGCTTTGAAGAACTGATGCAGGTCAGGCAGCGCGCGGAGGCCCTCAGTCTGCCGGTGGTCCAGGTACAGGATAGCGGCCTCACCCAGATCCCGCCGGGAACGACAACGTGTATAGGGATAGGCCCTGCGCCCTCGGATCTGATAGACCGGGTAACCAGCGACCTGAAGTTGCTCTAGCGTCGGCTGATGATGATTATTCCAAGCACTATGAGGCCGGTGGCGATCCCCTGAAACACGCTTATCGATTCGCCAAGCATGATGGCGGCCACGGTTATCCCGAATATGGGCACGGTGGAGAACACGGACATGGTCTTGATGGTCCCGATCCGCTTGATGCCTTCAAGGAACAGCAACAGGGCGCCGCCAAACCCTGACACAGCCATGCCGATTATCAGCGGCCAGAGGTTCGGATTGATGGTCGCAATGTTGGCTCCCCTGCCGGCAGCCACGGCGATGGCAAGCATTACGCCCCCGCCTATCAGGGACTTGAGCATCGCCATCTTGGCCGGGCTCATGTCCGAGAAAATGGTGAGCCTCCTGCTTAGGTTGTTGTCAACGGCCCAGAGGGCCATGGCTGCCAGTATCATGATGTTGCCGGCGTTGAACTGCAGTACGGTTGCCGAGAACTCCATGTTGGTGGTGGCCATGAACAGGCCGATTATGACCAGTAAGACGGCAAAAAGCCCCATCCGGCCCTTTGGCTTTTCTCCAAAGAACACCGACGACAGGATTATGGTGAACAGTACCTCGCCGTTGGTGAGTATGGACGCATCGGAGGCTTCGGTCTGCTGAAGCCCGTACATCAGCAACAGCGGGGCAGCCACGGCGCCAAACGCGGTTATGGCCAAGATGTACCTGGACTCGCGCGTGGATTTCAGCCGGAACGAGGCCCGGGCAAAGGGTATAAGCGAAAGGCCGGATATCAGGTAGACCAGCGCCGACAGGCTGAGGGGGTCAACGGTGGCCAGCGGAACCTTGGCTATGGCAAACACGGAGCCGAAAAGCGCGGACGCAAACAAAACTGACAGGTAACCGAGATACCCCCGCTGCTTTGTGCCCGGCGGCGTTACCTGCGTCAAGCAGAAGAGATTGCCCGTCGCCCTATATTATGTCTGCCTTGTAAAAGATATATTTGGACAGGACGCGACTCTTGCCATTGCCCGGCAAGAGCGGATCTTCTAACAAGAAGATTATCATTTATGCCGTCATGGGAATTATCGTTGTAGCATCCGCCTTTTCAGTAGCCATGCTTGGCAGGAACAACCCCGGCAGCCAGGCTGCTGACGTCCAGAAAAATCTGGAGGAGTCAAAACAGCAACAGCTGCAGCTGTTCAAGGCCCGGTTTTGCGGGCCAAACGCTGTGGCCAACTCCAACGCCTACGTGACGGAATACATCCTTCCAAACGAGTGCGAGATGCCCCTGGGCGTAGCGGCACGGGACAACAGCGTCTACTATGCATCAACAAAGAACGGCTCCGTTGGTCTCTTTGCAGACGGCAAGTTCCAGGAATTTCTGGCCCCCTCATGGCCGGCGAGATCAAACCCCATCGAGTTTTCCATGGTATGGGCGGCCAAGACCGACCCGGCTGGCAATGTCTGGTTCACCGACGACAGGGCAAACCTGCTCTGGAAGTTTGACAAAGCATCCGGCACGTTTGAGTCTTTCAACGTTCCAGCTTCACAGCCCATATCCTTTGATTTTGATTCTGATGGTAACATGTACCTGGTCGGCGTCAGGACCAGCTCGCTTTTCTTTGGCGAAGTCTCAAAGATGAAAAGCGGCACTTCTGATGGCTTTACTGAAATAAAGCTGCCCCTTGACGGGTTCAAGAACGCAACACAGTTCAAGATAAGTTCCGGCTCTGTCGCCGTTGATGAGGCGAGAAATGCCGTCTGGACGTCCGTTCTTGCCTTCCAGGAAAAGGGACAGATCTTCCGCTACGACACGGTAACCAAGGAAGTCAAGCCTTACGACCTGCCGGTGGAACTGAACTCGCCGGTGGGCCTGACGGTGGACGACCAAGGAAACCCGTGGGTCACGGACCATGGCACCAGCATATTCTTTAAACTGGATCCTGCCAGCGGCGGCCTGACAAAGTACACCACGTCGGTGGCATCAGACCGGCTGTATGGTAGCCCGGCACCGCCAGACGCATACACGCTGCCGTACTGGATTGAAAGGGCGCCGGACGGCGCGCTCTGGTTCAACCAGCATGTTGGAAACAAGATAGACCGGTTTGACGCCAAGACCGGCACGCTGACGGAATACTGGATCCCCACGCAGAACGAAAATTGGGCCAACTGCCCTGAAAACGCGGCAAGCTGCGGAATAGCCAACGCGCTCCAGTTATCCGTGGGCCCAGACGGGCAGGTCTGGTTCTCAGAATGGAGCGAGAACAAGATAGGCCACATCGATCCAAAGACTCAGATCCCGTTCTCGGTTTCTGCAGATGACGAAGTAACCGTGAAAAAGGGCGACAGCACCGAGGTCAAGGTGACGATAAGCTCTTCATCTGATGTAAAGGGCAGGATGGCTGCCTCAGGCACGTTTACCAACACCGGCCAGCTTGGAAGCTCGACAGGCATATTCAGCGAGTCCAACGTTTCATTGACAGGCAGTAGTTCAAAGCAGGTTTCGTTTGTATTTACGCCAGCAGCAGACCTTGCTTCTGGCCAGTACACCCTGATGCTTGGGATGGACACCGGCGACGTAACAGTGCTCAAGGCCGTCAGAGTCAACGTAATATAAGACAACACCAGACAGGATCCTGATGTCTGCCGACGAATATCCCATTACCGTCAGCGAGGGCAGCATCAAGCTCAAGACTGACAAGATGGTGACAGACCAGCTGTACCACTGCATACTGGAGAACAAGGTCTTTTTGTTCTACAAAGACGAGATGGGGCTTTTGCACTGCTACGAGGTAGAAGACCGCAATGCCGTTGACGAGATAGCGAAAAACCCGTCAGATATTGAGAACATACTCAAAAAGTACGCCGGCACCTAGAGATGATTTGTCGATAAACATTATATTCTACCGTGCGGAACTGATGCCAACGTTGTCTGCCAGCACCAATACTACAAAAAGCAAGGAAAGCAACAAAGTCTTCATCGGCAAGAAACCGCTTATGACCTACGTGACTGCGACGCTGGTCCAACTGGCAAATGAACCGACGGTCATCATAAAGGCAAGGGGCAAGAGCATCACACGGGCCGTGGACGTGGCGCAGATCATAGTCAAGAGAATGAACAGCATCGGATATGTGATAGGACCCATAACGCTAGGCTCAGAGCAAATGCAGTCAGAAGACGGCAAGATCAGAAGCGTTTCGACGATCGAAGTCCCGATTTCACGAACGAAATAACTTTTTTTCTTGTTTATTTTGTCGCCGATAAGATGAACTGCACTCCATAGTACACAAGGAACGAAACGAGGCCCAGAACCAGCATCCGGTAGTATCTTGACTTTAGTATCTGTCTGCCCCGCGATGCAAGGTAAGCAGTTGTGCCAAGCCATGCATAGTCCATCCAGACGTGCATGAAAAACAGCATCATGACGCCAGCCGCCAGTCCAAAGTATGCCGAGTCAGAGACCAGCTTCAGGCCGACGGTTGACCACCATATCAAAAAGAACGGGTTCAGTCCTGTCATGAGCATGCCGGCAACAAAAGGCCCATGCCTCTGCTTTCTGGAAGGCTCTGGTTCTTTGTTTTTTATGGCTCCTGCCACCTGCAGCGCAGCAAAACCAAGTATGGCGGCCCCGCCCACCAGCGCGATGACGTTTGAATAACCGGATATCAAAGAAGCAGCTGAGAACAGGCTGGCCGCCAGAGCTGCCACCACGCAAACTTCGATTACAGCGTGGCCGTGGGCCATCTTTACGCCGGACGCCGCGCTGCCCCTTGTGCCGTACAGCATGTTGGTGACAAACAGCGGGCCGGGAGCCAGGACTCCGGAAGCCGAAATGGCAACAACCTCAACTCCAAAGTCCAGAACCTCCACTGCTCTTGTTGCATCAGAGGCCACTGTTAATCTTTACACAATGCAAATGCCATGTTTTGTAGGAAATTCGCCCAAAACCGAGAATAATTGTACGGTGTCAGAATGTGGCTGCCTTAACAATGTTAAGCCAGTTTTTTATATCAACCAGCCCATTGTATGGTTGGCAGTCAATCCATACTTTACAACCGACCCCAGCTCCAGTGTGCTACGGCACTTAAGCGCCTCGCCTCCGGCCACTGGAGCGGGGCCTGTTGGAATTCTGCCCTCAACATGATGGTTGCTTTTGGCATCACTATTTTCCGGCTTCCTCAGAACCTGCTTTTCTTGTAAATGTATCTAGGCATTGGATACATAATCAATCACGCATAGTTCACAGTAAATGACGGATTTCCAGCCAATTCAAAAAACGTCATTTACGATGCAAAATCTGTGCTGTCAAAAGCAAATTTCCTTTCGCAGACAAACCAAGGTTTTACTGCTTGTCTAGAACTGCCAGCAATGCAGAAATACTCCGGCACCGCCAGAATTGGCAAATGGTGGTCGACACCATCCGGACAATCAAGCTTCTGGGCAAGTGGTCAGCCAACCGCGCTATTGGCAAACGCAGGCCGGTCATCGCGGTGTTCAGCCTGACCCACTACTGCAACTTTTACTGCCCCATGTGCCCCTTTGGCGATCCGGACAAGGAAGGCCAGATACTTTTGGCCAAGCGAAAGGACCTGACCACCGACCAGTGGAAGCAGGTCTTTGACAAGGTCTCCAAGTACTGCGTCTGGTCCATAGTCGAAGGAGGCGAGCCCACAAGCCGGCCGGACTTTATGGAGCTGGTCAGGTACCTGCACAGCATCAAGATGCCGGTCACACTGATATCCAACTGCTCGCTTCTCCACACCATCGACCTTGACGAGTTAAAGAAATACATCCAGTTTGTCACGTGCAGCATCGATTCCGTGTTTGAAGAATCCTACTGCAAGGTCCGCGGTGTCTCGCCGCAGACATACAGGCGGGTGATGGACAACCTGAACCTTTTGACCGCACACAAAGTTCCCCACTACTTTAACAGCGTCATCACAAAGTACAACACGCAGGAGTTCATAGACCAGACTTACTTTGAGCGTGCAAAGGAGCTGGGCGCCAGCGCGGTCTCGTTTACCTTTGTTGAAAACCGGTCAGACGTCAACTACTCGCTTCTGCCAGACCGCCAGACCATGGTCAAGGTCTGCGAAAGCATCCTTGACCACATGGCAAAGAAGAAGGATCCGCAGGTCATGATACCGCCGGAATACTTTCAGCAGATAATCGATCATGGCCGCGGCCTGTTTGACGAGTGCGGCGTCTGGAAGAGCATATTTGTCAACGGCAACGGGACAGTGATGGTGCCCTGCTGGAAGTTCAACAGCCCGGAAAACACGTACAGCCTGCTTGAAAAAGACGTCGGCGAGATCTGGGACGCTCCGCAGTGGGAGATCGCCAGGACCTGCCATGACTGCGAGGTGCTTGGCTGCATCTGGTACTCGTCGCAGCCCGTAACAACCTTTGCCAGAAACTACATGCGCGGCCTGTCAAAGATGATAAGCCAGCAGAGGCCAGAGCTGGCCGAGGCGGTTTAACAATCCTCTGCGCAACAGAAAATTCGCTGCCTGTGTTTCCTGTAGACAATGTCACGCGGACCTACTGAATACATGTCCTTGGCTTAGTTTACAGGATAACTACTCTTCTGCCAGACTATCAAGATGCTTGTCGAAATCCTTTGCAGACCGAAATGTGTGGTACTTGCCATCCTTGAGGTCTTGCTCAGAGCGCTTTACTGACTCTAGTTCCTTCTTGGATGGTTTTTGGCCTGTCTGCATGTGCATCATCTTCTTGGTTCTGCTAGGATATGACCTTTTGTTTTTGAATCGTTGCATACTTTTCTTAGATATGTATCTAGTAACTAGACACATATGAGCGAAAGACGGAACAACAAAGCGACCAAATCCAGAATGTAATCACTATATCCTTCGAATGTCTTGCTAGGTGATCAGAATTTCTATCTGCCTGAATCGCTCCTTCAGAATCTCCTTGTATGATTTTAGAAAATCGAATGTCTCCTGTGTCTTTGGGGCAATAACAAAAAACCCAGAATTAACATCGCTGTAAATTTGCTTGTCTGCAGGATCCATCCATGTACCCTTGGCAGGCATTAACGCCGTACATCCTCCAAATTGCCTTGATCGTTCGAGGTTGGTCTGGTAGAATTTCTCTTCCTCCACCGGCTTGCCGTCGTTGTAGTACAAGGGTAAGAGTATGTCGATCCTGATTTCCTGTTGCGACAGGCCTTATTCTTTGATGTAGTTGATGCCTTTCTTGGTAAGCAGGTTGCACAAAACTTCGTTGATGATATATTTCTCATCTTTCGTGGTATGGACTGGCATGCCTGATGTCATCAAGACATAAAACCCACTCACTGCGTCTTCCTTGCTCTGGAAACGAATGGTGATTGGTCGTAGCTGGGAAAGATCCGCAGCCATTGGTAGTTAGTAGAAGTAGAAGCTATAATAGTTTACCTTATAACGCCATTGGCCGCGCAAGCAGCCGCTTTGTACGATACCTTGACCGGCCGCCAGCAGCGATTATCCGGCAACAGGATCAGGATATTTGTCTGCGGGCCCACCGTCTACGACGACCTGCATGCTGGCCATGCACGGATGCTGCTTTTCTACGACCTTGTTTCAAGGTATCTGCGCTACATGGGCAAACAAGTCACGACTTTGGTCAACATAACAGACATTGACCCCAAGATATCGGCAAAGGCAAGGTCTGAAGGCGTCAGCCCACAATACCTTGCAGAAAAGTATGCAGGCCGGTTCCTTGCCGACACGTCGGCCCTTGGGATGGACGGCTTTGTGTACGCCAGGGTTTCGGATTACGTCGACGTGGCAAAACAACTGGTCAATAACCTAGTAAAAGAGGGCAAGGCGTATTCTGCAGACGGAAACATCTACCTTGACACCGCTGCAATCCCCAAGTTTGGCGAGCTTTCCAAGTCCACAAGGCAAGAGCTGGACGACTGCCGGCTGGACATATCGCCGGGCAAAAAATCGCCATCAGACATACTTGTCTGGAACGCAAGCGACATTGTCGGTTTTGCCGATAAGAATCTTGGCACCGGCATCCCCTGGTGGCACATGCAGGACTCCTCGGTGGCCATGGCCAACTTTGGCGGCATGTACGACATCCACGGTGGCGCAACAGAACTTGTATACCCGCACCACGAGTTCCACCTGGCCCAGCTCAAAGTCCTCACGTCATCTGCGCGTCCAGTCAGGATATGGAGCCATGTCGGCCTGGTCTATTCTGAAAGACAAAAGATGTCCAAGTCTTCCGGCAATGTCATAACGGTGCGGCAGCTGCTAAAGTACGGCGCCAACGCCATCAGGCTGTACTTTTACTCAAAGCCGTACCGCCAGCAGCTGGATTTTTCAGAGCGGGATCTTGCCAAGTTTGTAGACATGGGCCAGACCATATCTGCAGCGATGCGGAAGACAAACCGCGCAAGATCAAACCTCAAAGCGTTCCTGCAATGCCTTGAGGCTGATTTTGACAGCCCGGCAGCATTGAACGTGATGATGGATTCCGCGCGGTCTGGCAACGGAAAAGACCTTCAGGTGATGGCAGGAATCCTTGGACTTCGATATTGAGGATGGAAGACAATCCTTTGATAACTAGTGCACACGAAGCAGACAAAACTCACATCATAGACAATCTGTTAATCGGTCCCATACCCGTTAAAGATCAGGAATCTATTGTCAACCCTTATTCTACATGTCAGGACTTGTGGAAGACATTGCCCCACTTTTTATCTAACTTCTTTCGAAGTTCCTTAAGCCGCCGATAATCTTCATCCAGCCCATGCTTTTCAAGGATTTTTAATAGTCCATCTATGTGCGTAGCAAAAATAAACTTGAAAGTATCTTCTCCTTTATCTTCCCATCCATATTCATCTTTGTGTGCATCATAAGCAATCCAATCTTTTATTATGCGCTCTGCTTCTTTTTCATCGCCTTTCTCAAGAATTTCCAAGACTTCGAATAATGGGCGGAAGCCACGATCTAGGATTTTCTTCATGTAATCTATTTCGTTATTTGCAGATATTTCCTCTAACCAGTCTGCAATCTCATCTAGACTTTTTTCTCCTTTGGCAATCTGAACTGCAAAGGAGATAGCATCTAATGGAACAATCAACCAATAGCCGTTTATTTCCATGTATGAAATTGCAGTGAGCAAGCCCGTCCTTTTGTTACCATCAGTAAAAATATGCTCCCGAATTATGACATCCATTAAAGCAGCACACTTTAAGAAAAGGTTGGAGTATGGAGAATAACCATAAATCTGTTGATCCAAACGGGAAACTAAACTTTCTAGTTGACCAAGACGTGGTTTTCCTCTTGGTAGTCCATATTTGCTCTGAATGTAGTTATGGAGTTCAATAATCTGTTCGACTGTAATATTGATCAATCAGATTCTTGCCAGTGCATCAAATACTGCTTTATTCTGTTCTATAGCCTTGTCAGCGATGTCAATGAGTTTCTCCTTGGTTAGCTCTTCCTGGCTGATTTTTGGGAAGGTGTTGATCCTAGGCTTCATCAGTAATTTCCTTTAGAAATCGTTTCTTATAAATTCACTTCTTGCCTTGTATTTAACTAAAGTAGTTGTCATTCATCAGAAAAATTTTAAGTTATTCTCATGCGTGATCATCTTTCAATAACCGACAAAAAAGGCTGTCAAACCCAGCAGGCGATCCGGATCTTTCAGGTTTCAGAATTCAAGTAAATTCTTTAGTCAGAGATGAATCGCGTAGGTTGCGGCATGGGTGACCCAGACAAAATTCTGCCAAGAGCTGGATTCTACGACTTGCGCGACCCTTCAATACCGCCGGAACTATTACTTCCTTGCGCTTTAGAAGATAATGAATGGTCCTTCTGCTCGCTCTGGGCCGACCGGTTAAGGGTTGATGATTGTGCAGACGCCCTTGTCAACGTCAGGCTGGCCGGCGACTACTTTTTCAACAGGGCCAGGACCGAAGGCTGTCCTGACAAGACAGGAGGCAGGGTTGCAGCCGAGTTCTGGAACAGGGGAATGGACTGCCACCTATACTTTAGTTCTGAGGGCAATCACAGAGTCGTTGATAAAATGTACACCCTCTGGTTGAAAAACTGCAAGGCAAAACAAGACAGTCTGGATGTGCGCGTGATCGAAAGGGCCCAGATCCCTGTATGGGTCAAGACATTCTGCAACGCCTTTGACGTATCATGGGAAGACGAAGTTCGCAGGATAATGGATGCAAGTTTCGGACAGCTGGACCTGCTTGTCTGCTACATCAACGGCATGCCTGCCGGCAGCGCGGCGCTGTTTAGGAAAAACAACGTCACCGGGTTGTACTGCCTTGGCACAGCCCCGGAATTCCGCGGAAAGGGCGTTGCAAAAAGCCTGATAAGAAAAGCAGCAGATATTGCCAGTAAGCATGGCTCTGATTTCCTGTTTGTGCAGTCGCTAGAATCAGAAGGCTCGCTTGCCTTCTACCAGAAGGCCGGCTTTGAGGTTGTCTACCAGAAGGCGATTTGCGTGTTGCCCCGCCCTGTCTGACGGCCGTATCGTTCATTGTAAAATTTTGAATTCCATACAAAGAACACGATGAAATTTCAACCAAACATGTTAAGGAGCTCTGTAAATTCAACATCACAGATCATCAATACCCTAAACACGGCATAAAATTAGCATAAAAAATAAATATTGCGATACTCTCAAGAATCTCCCGGAGTTTGTCTGCACAAATTTCCGTTACATCCGCAAATCAAGCTTTTTGCAAAACCTGTGAATGCTGCAACGCCCCACTTGAAAACCAGCCGTTTTCTTACCCAGAAAAGATGTACTTTAGAAACGAAGGCAAGGTCCTCTGCAGGACTTGTTACCTGTATGAAGTTATACGGTCAGCAGCATCCACTGAAAACAACAATTGACGGGGCACGTCATTTTTTATGTCCGTCTAGCGAAAAGCAGTTGGAATAACACTAAAAGGAAGCGTTGTCGTACCCATGGCGTTGCAGCTTAACCGGCGGGTCATACAGTGGTCCGTCATCCTGTACCTGGCCCTCATAGTCCCCATCACGCTTTTGCACGAGTCCGGCCATGTCTACATTTGCGCCGAGAACGGCTACAGGTACCGCGTCTGGATAGACGCAACCGGCGGCCACATGCAGTGCTTTGGAAGGCTTGAGCACATACCCATCTACAACGCCCTTGGCGGGATATTTGGCCTTGCCGGAAGCGGGGCCATCATTGCCGTCTGGCTTGCCGCAAAAAAACATATTGCCATACTTGCCGTGGGCCTTGCCTACATGGTGGACCAGCTTGCCAAGATAGTCCTTGAGGGTTTCTTTACCAGCATCTACCTGTCCGGCTCCCTGGACGTCTTTATCACGTCCCTGCAAATTATCTCGTGGTTTGGGTTCATGCTGTATTTTGCCAGGATGAATGCGCCAAAAGCCGTAAGCACCAGCCAGTAACCTTCAAGATATATTAGTCTGAGCCTGATGCCAGGTACGTAATGCGTAGAAAGATCAAGGTTGCCATAGCTGGCGTGGGCAACTGTGCATCTGCTCTTGTTCAAGGTACCCGTTATTACAAAAACAACCCGGAGGCGGCCAAGCCGGAAAACGACTGGATCGGCCTGACTGCATACAACCTGGCCGGCATGGAGCCATCGGACATCGAGTTTGTGGCGGCCTTTGATGTTGCCAACACCAAGGTCGGCAAGGATCTTTCCGAGGCGATATTTGCCAAGCCAAACAATACCGTCAGGATTGTCAAGGAAATGGACAAGATGGACGTCAAGGTCCAGAAGGGCGAGTCCCTCGATGGCGTCGGGCGACACCTCTCACAAAAGGTCAAGCAAGCCGACGGCCAGGCAGCCAACGTTGCCAAGACCCTCAAGGATACCGGAGCAGAGATGCTTTTATGCTACCTTCCCGTCGGGAGCCGGCGTGCTACGCGGTACTACGCGGAGGCCTGCCTTGAGGCCGGCTGCGCGTTTGTCAACGCCATCCCGGTATTTATCGCGTCTGAGCCGAAATGGCAGCAGACCTTCCATGATCGCGGCCTCATCTGCGCCGGCGACGACGTCATGAGCCAGCTGGGGGCCACCGTGGTCCACAAGACACTGGTAAAGCTGTTCGTCGACCGCGGCGTCAAGATAAACGAAACTTACCAGTTGAACATCGGAGGTGACATGGACTTTTACAACATGCTTGACGAGGACCGGCTTGAGGACAAGCGCATAAGCAAGACCTCGGCTGTGGCGGCCATGGTGCCGTACGAAATACCGATGCGCATCGGCCCGTCGGACTTTGTGTCATTCCTTGACAACGACAAGGTCTGCTACATCTCCATAAAGGGCCAGTACTTTGGCGGCATACCCGTCGAGCTGGACGTCAAACTCAAGGTGGTGGACGCCTACAACAGCGCCGGAGTCATGATAGACGCAGTCCGGGCCACCAAACTTGGCATAGAACGCGGGATATCCGGGCCCCTTGAGAGCATCTCTGCCTATTGTTTCAAGCACCCGCCGGTCCAGATGCCGTACTCTGTGGCCAAGGCCAACTTCCTAGAGTTCGTCGAGGGCAAGCGCGAGCGCTAGCTGCTAAAAAATATTTAACAAAAAGGGGACAGCAATGCACGCCACTGTGTATAATTAACCGCCCGGAAAATCTCATCTGCAAGGGCTTTGGTCCACATCAAGAAACTTGAAGTTTACGGCTTCAAGTCCTTTGGGTTTAAAAACACCGTGGTGCACTTTGACCCCGGTCTTGTGGCGGTTACTGGCCCAAACGGCTCTGGCAAGAGCAACATTCTTGACGCCATCATGTTTGCCATCGGCGAGAACAGCCCCAAGGCCATGCGGGTTGACAAGTTCTCGTCGCTTTTCCACGATAGCGGGGCATCCGGCCACCGCCTGATTAGGGTAAGCGTGACCTTTGACAACGCGGACCGGGGAATCCCCATGGACGAGGATTCCGTGACTTTGACTAGGGAGATGGAGGGCCAGAGTGGGGAAAGCCAGTACCTCCTGAACGGCAAAAAAGTCTCGAAATCTGCCATCATGGAGCTCTTGGAAGTGGTGCTTTCCGCGCCAAACAAGCTGAACATCGTCCAACAGGGCATGATCACGAGGATCTCGGAGCTAAACTCCGAGGAGCGGCGCAGGATAATCGAGGACATTGTCGGATTGTCGTATTTTGATGAAAAAAAGGCCGAGTCCCTGAAGCAGCTGGACGAGGCCGACCGGCGACTTGAGGTGGCCTTTGCCAGGATGGGCGAGATCCGCAAGAGGATAGAAGAGCTGGAAGTGGAGCGAAACGACCAGCTGCGCTACGAGCAGATTTCATCAGAACTAAAAAGGTTCAGGGCAGTCCAGCTATCAAACAACATCCGGTCCGTCAAAAGCAAGCTGGCCACCACCACCCAGATACTTGAAACCAACACGGGCCGGTCTGTGCAGCTGACCCTGCAGATAGACGGGCTGCGGGCCGAGATCGAGGTGCTGGAGACGGACAAGTCCAAGTTCATGCAGGAAGTGGACGCCGCCAACAAGGCCAAGGCGCAGCTGGCCAGCAGGACGGCAGTGGTGGTGCACGACTCTGAGAGGACCAAGGCCATGATAAACGAGTCTGGGCGCCGGATGGCCGAGATTGAAAGGAGGCTTCCGGCCATAGCCAGCAACCGGCAGGTCATATCTGCCAGAATGGAGCAGGCCCGCTTGGAAATAGAGAAACTGAAGATATCGGCCGACCAGAAAAAGTCCGAACTATCAGAGCACAGGTCACGGCTAAACGAGATAAACGCCCAGATGGAGCAGATAACGACGACCCTGTCAAAGTATGCCGGCTTTAGAAGGAAACTGGAAGAGAAAAGCCGGCGCATGAACGGCCTGAAAAACAGGATAGATCTGGAAGCCGCAAGGATAGAGGAGAAGATCAAGACCAGCGCTTACAAGAAAGATGCAAGCCAGCAGGCCCTGGCGGCGCTTAGTTCAGAGATGGATGCGGCCAGAGACCGGCTGGCGTCCATCCAGCAGGCCGTTGAGTCAGAAAGGCAAAGGCTTGCCGGGCTGACAGCCGCCCTTGAATCGCTGCGCGACACCAAGACCAGCCTTGAGCGGGAGCTGGAAGGCGCGGCCGGCCTGATGGCCAAAGCCGAGAGCATGGCCACCAAGTTTGAGGAGCGGGCCAGCGTGGCCAAAAACGCCATGGCCGACGACCTGGCCATTGCAGAGCTGATGAAGGACAGGGACCGGTTTGGGATAAAGGGCCTTGTCCACGACCTGGTACGCTGGGACAAGGAGTACGAGCGTCCAGTGCTTGCCGCCGGCTCGGAGTGGATGAAAGCCTTTGTAGTCGAGGACGTCAAGTCCATGATCGCCGTCGCGACGTATGCCAAGGAGCGAAAACTGCCAAGGCTTAGGATAATCCCGCTGGACGTGGTGAGCCGGTTCAGGCCGCGGCCCGTCAAGGAGATCGAGCACGACGTCAACGTGGTTGGGACCCTGGATGGTTTTGTTTATTCAGACTATGACAGGCTGCCAGCCTTTCTGTTCTCAGACACGGTGCTGGTCAGAAACTCGTCATCGGCCTACATGCTTGCCCGGCAGGGCTACCGCGCCGTATCGATAGAAGGCGAGCTCTTTGAGCCAGCTGGCGGCTCGATGTCATTGGACTTTGGATCCAGGATATCCGACCTCACAAAGGCGATTCTGCTTGGAAACTCTGTCGAGGGCCTGCGCGATACTCTGGGCCGGCTTTCCAAGATGGTGGAAAAAAAGAATTCTGAGCTCAAGGCTGTTTCAGACAAGATAGCAGGATCTGAATCAGAAAAGATCCGCCTTGAACTAGAGATTTCAAGCCACGAGTCCAAGATGGCCGGCGAGGCTGCCTTTATCAGCTCAAAGGAAAAGTCCGTCGCCGAGATGACGGCCGGCGTGCAGGCGCTGGAAAAGGAAGGCGGGCTTTTGCACTCAGACCTGGAGAGGCTGAAAAGAAGGCTTGAACTGCTGGGCCCAGCCGTGTCTAGGATCGCAACGAGGCTTCAGAGCATCGACGAGTCCAAGGCTCGCTCAGAGCACGCAGAAAAGAACGTGGCGCGAAACCAGATCCTAAAACAGGTTGATGCGGCAAGCATGGAACTGAACCAGCTGACTGCGAACCTGAATAACAGGGAATCCCGCCTTGAATTTGACCTGCGGCAGACCCAGGACATGGACGATGAAAGCAGCCGGCTGGCCCTTGAGCTGGAACAGAGAAAGAGGCAGTTTTCAGAGATGCAGTCAAGGTCAGAGTCTTTGGAGGTGGAGTTAAAGTCCCTTCGAGACCGGGAGCAGCAGATAATCGACTCGTCGGGCAACGCGTATTCCGTCCTGCAGGACTATGAGCGCAAGATAAAGTCGCTGTCAGAAAACGAGCGGCGACTCTCAAAGGAAAACAACATCCTTGAGCGAGAGTCCGCGTTGCTGAAAAAGGACCAGGCAGACCTGTCTGCACAGGAGCTGCGCCTTACCAACGACCTGGTGTGGCTTGGATACAAGAACCCGCTTGAGGCCATGGACGTCGAGTCCGCCATCAAGGAACTGTCCGACGAGCACGAGCAGGTCAAGTCCAGAATAAACCTGCGCGCCGACGAGTCCTACGTCCAGGTCATCGACGGCTACAGAAGCATGTCTGACAGGAGAAACCAGCTGGAAAACGAGCGCAATTCTATTGTATCTTTCATCGAGAACATCGTCAAGGAAAAGAAGGAGATGTTCATGGATGCCTTCCAGAAGGTGGACGGCGATATCCGCGGCACATTCTCCAAGCTCACCGGCGGCGCTGCCTGGCTTGAAATAGAAAACCCGGAAGATGTTTTTGCCGGCGGCGTCATGCTCTTGGTGCAGTTCCCCGGCAAGGTGGGCCGCGAGTCAACAGCTCTTTCCGGCGGGGAAAAGACCATCGCAGCCACGGTGTTCCTGCTGGCACTGCAGTCGCTAAAACCGTCGCCTTTCTACCTGATGGATGAAGTGGACGCGCACCTGGATGCGCAGAACACTGAAAGGCTCTCCAAGATCCTTGTGGAGCGTTCAAAGACAAGCCAGATAATCATGGTCACGCTAAAAGACTCGACAGTGGCCAAGGCCAGCCTGATATACGGCGTTTACCCGAGGCAGGGGGTTTCACAGGTAGTTAAATACAGAAACCCGTCCCAGGTCCCGCTGGCCCAGATTGGGGCGGAAGGCAGTTAAAGTTCGTCTATATGGAATTTTGACATGCAGCCGGTGCACTCGTAGATCTCGTCGCCGACGGGCCCTGACACGTTGAACTTGACAATGGTGGTGCATTTCGGACAGCGGCCGTCCACCGTGGCCTTCTTTACCGGCCTTGCGGCCATCTTTCTTCTTCGGCTTCCCATAACACTTGCAGAATCAAAGGACCGTTTTTTAACTGTTCTTCTTTGCGACCACACGTACACACTT
>JBBISN010000033.1:0-15246 GCA_037441265.1 Nitrososphaera sp.
GACCCGGCTACAAACAAGACGATGAACGGCAGAAGCGGTATTATTCCGATCACGTTGAATGCAGTAAACGTTGTCAACGCAGTGTCAAACGGCCGCCTTTTGTCTTCTATCAACCCCAGCTCCTCTTTCATCATGGTGTCGATCCAGACCTTGCGGCGGGAAGTTATTATCCGGACTATTTCTTCAAGGATCTCGTCTTTGAAGCCCTTGTCGGCGTAGATCTCCCTTATCTCCTGGCGTTCCTGTTCTGCCAGGTTGTCTATCTCCCACTCCTCGCGCTGCCTCGCACGCTCGATGTACTCTCTCTGGGATTTGGTGGCAAGATAGTTTCCAATTGCCATGGAAAAGCCGTCGGCAAAGAGATTGGCAAACCCAAGGATCAAGACGATGGCCGGCGAAAGCGAGGCTCCGACCACGCCGGCGACAACGGCAAAGGTGGTGACCGCGCCGTCGGTTGCGCCGTAGACAAAATCCTCTAGCGTCCACCTCATTTTTCCAGAGCCTCACCATATGTAGACATACAGCAAGATAAACACTACCCACGCCTCCAGATTATATAGTATGCTACTGCAGACAGGACGGCAGCCATGATAAAAGAGATCCACATCGCGTTTCCTGCAATGCCGATGCTTTGTTTTAGCTGGTAACTTTTCACGGTATCACTTGACAACGAGGACCGGGATACTGGCATTTTGCACTACCGCGTGCGAAACGCTGCCCAAGAAGAGCTCCTTGAGACCACCCAGGCCCCGGCTCCCGACCACTATAAGGTCCACCCCCTTGCTTTCGGCGGTGCCGAGTATGATCCGTGAAGGGTAGCCGATTGCAAGCACGGTCTCGACGTCAACTCCACGTTTTTCTGCTATCGTCGCATAATTGGCCAGCATGATTTTTGCTTCTTTTTCAAGAAGCGTCTCGATGGTTCCCAGCAGGTCTTTTTGCATCGTGATCATCGAGGGCGGTTGAACGACGGTCAGCACGGTCACCTTGGCTCCAAGTTCCTTTCCAAGCTTCAAAGTAGAGTCGAAGGCCTTTCTTGCGCATTCCGAGCCGTCTACGGCCACCAGAATTTTAGAAACCATGCCTAACGGTTACCGCCGGGGAAGTATATTTCGCTTAGCATGAATTCGGTCAGCCTTTCGTATGCGGGACGGTATTCCACAAGTACGTCGTTGCTTATGCCGGTCAAAAGCATCTGGTTCTTGAGGATTGTCCTAAAGATGTCCTTTTCTGTCACTATGCCGACCATCCTGCCTTTTTCAACCACCGGAAGCCGCCGGATGTCCTTTGCCTGCATGGCCTGCATGGCATCTTTTATCGACGTCATGACGTCTGCAGTTATAACTGGTTTTCTCATGACCTCCTGCAGGGCGATATTGAGGTTCTGGGAGGACCAGGCCAGCCTTACGATATCTTTTTCAGTGATGATTCCAACCGGGATGTCCTCTGCGTCGTCCTTGACGATGACAACGCTTCCAATGCCGTTTTCACTCATTATCTTGGCAGCCGTTTTAACTGTCTGGCCCGCCTTGGCGGTCTTGACATTCTTTGTCATTATGGCTGAAACCGGCATTGATTCGATGCTCATGCATGTCCTCCGGACTGGCAATATTTTATGTCTGAGATTGTTCTGCATTGCACTGCATACACATACAATAAATCAGGCTTTGGGCAAACCTCCTTCATGCAGACAGATTTCCTTGCAAGGAAGGTATCAGATGTTGCGGATAAGAGAATAATAGTTCTTGACGAATCTACGACAGTTGCTGAAGCAGCCAAGATAATGCATGAAAAGGATATCTCTAGTGTTCTTGTGAGCCAAAAAGACCCCAAGAATCTGGTCGGCATAGTTACTGAACGGGACATCCTTTACCGGGTCGTTGCCGAGAACAGGGGACCTTTCAAGACGCCGCTAAAGGACGTGATGAGCTCACCCATCATAACCATCGACGAGTCGGCGCAAGTCGGAGAAGCGGTGGCCACAATGAGACAGAAAAGAATCAGAAGGTTGCCGGTGGCCGGCAAGGACGGCATAGTAGGCATTGTAACGCTCAGGTCGATCGTGGGAAACACTCCCAGTCAGAGCGTAGAACTGGTCGAGGTAGACCTGCCGTCAGGCTCTGCCGCTGGCAAGATCGCTTGCCCCTACTGCGGATCCATCTTTGAGAGCAAAGAGGACCTTTCAAAGCACATCGACCGCCTGCACATCGGAAGCGGCCTGCTGGAGGGAGACCTCCGACAGATGTAAAACGGATGGCAACAACATCCGCCTAGACCACCAGAGACAGCAGGCTTTGAACGGGCGTCAACAGACCTCGTAGCCTAGAGAGAAATGAAATACTTTTAATGGACATTGCTAATAACCCAAGATGTTGTCCGGCAATTTCGGAGACAAGACGACAGAGAGCACCAAGCAGGTAAAAAAGACGCGCAGCGTTACATTCAGGATAGACTCATCGGTTATCGATGAGCTGCAGGCCGAATCCGACAATAGAGAGATTTCCTTAAACGTCCTTGTCAATCAGGTCCTCAAAAGATACGCCGAGTGGGACAGATACGAGAACAAGATCGGAATGATGCCCGTCCCGAAATTGATACTGTCTACGCTCATCGACAAGGCCATAGAAGTGGCCAGGATAGGCGGAGTCAAGGATATCGAGCGCTACAGGATGGAGATAATAAAGCAGTCGGCGCAGATAGCCTTTACACTCATGAAGGACTCGGTACTTTTCATGAAGAAACAGTACAACCTCTGGGTGGTGCTTTCAGTGCTTGAAGAATACATGAAGGTGTCCGGCATCAAATCAGACCACCGCATAGAAGGCTCCAGCAAGCACGTCTTTGTGATACAGCATGACTTGGGCGAGAACTGGTCGCTTTTCACAAAAGAGCTTTTGGCCACCATATTTGAGAACCTGGCCAGCGTCAGGGCCGACATCAGCGTCACGCCGAACACCACCGTGGCACAGGTAATGCTCCGATAGGCACCATGTGCAAGTGCACTACAGTGCAATCCTACAGGTTAATTATCAATTGATCCAGATCTTGGTCAAAGGCAGATGACCACTAGAATGTCAAAGAAAACCCTCAGTAGCAGCGAAGGAATGGTATTTCAATTCTTCAAGTGTATAGAGAAAAAAGAGATGGAAGGCCTCCTCAACCTCTTTGATAACGATGCCATAGTCTACGAGCCTTTCAGTAGGGTCGAGGGTTTACACGGAATCTCTGCCATAGAGCCATTCCTCAGGGTAGCGATGATGGCCAACAGCAACATGCGCAGAAAGATAGAACTGGAACGGGCGTCATCAGAGGCCGGCAGGGTGACGGCTCTGGTTACTTTTGAGAGGGGAGACAGGGCAAGGGGGCGCTTTACGTTTGAGTTTGAGCCGAGGGACCCCGCTCACCATAAAATAAAGGCCCTGCACATAGAGTTTCTCTGAGTGGCTAGTGGATTATCATTACCGGGCACTCGGCTATTTCCGATACGCGTCGGGCCACACTTCCAAGGGTCTTCAGTTTGCTTCCGCCCCTAAGCTGTCTGCTTCCCATCACTATGAGGTCTGCCTTTACATTTCTGGCAATTTTGACTATCTCTTCTGCTGGAGAACCCACCCCCAAGATGAAATCCACGCTGACGCCGTTTGCCTTGACCTTGGCCATCCTGTTGTTAAGCATCTGCTCAGCCCCGGATTTCAGTATCTTTACAAGCTGAATCTTGGCGTCTTCCAGCGAGGCCTTGTCGCTGATGAACCCCAGCGTGGCGCTGGGCGGCACGAATCGGCTGTCCACTATGTGGACGATGACCATCTCAGACTTGAGAGCCTTTGCAAGTTCTACGGCCTTGTCCAGAGCCCGGTCGGACATCTCGGTTCCGTCGTGTGGTAACAGAATTCTTGAAACCATGCTAGGAAAAAATGGATGAAATTGTGCATTTATTTTTTCTGAATGTATTGCAATGCACTGTAATCAAATTGTTTAATTAAACAGATGCCGATAACTTGACATGGCAGATCAAGGGGAAGAGTCTCCCGAAAGCAGGATTTCGCCTTATGAAGACCTTAACACGAAGCAAAAAAAGATCACCGGCGAGACCTTTCCAAACGTTGTCCTGGAGATGTGCGATGGATGCTTCTGGTGCAGCACCTGCATAAACGAGCGCGGATTGATCAAATTCTGCCCGCTTTGCAAAAACAAGACATCAAGGGTCACCATGACCATCGATGAGATGTGTTCTGTGGAAGTGGATGAAAGGCGCGGCGTTACCCTGCATTTTGACAGAAAACTGCCGATGAGGTAGTTATTCGAAAGGAGTGACTTTCATCGCAACTATCTGGCCAAGCGGCTCTCTTCCGGTGCCCCAGTCGTAGTAGTTGTATGTTGCCTCACCTGGCGAACGGAAGGATATGATGTCCTGGTCGCCGGGCTGCAGGAACTTGGTTGATACATTGACGCCGTCTATGTACAGCATGTGCGGCTGGTCGTCTTCATTGATTATCGTAAGTTCCATGGAATAATCGCCGGTCCTCATTATCAGGGTGGGGTTGACCTGCGCTATTCCCTTGATACCAACCAGCTTGACCTGGCCGTCTATTTCCCTGAAGGCCAGCGTGTTTTCCGTCTTTTCCGGCAAGAATATAGAAACATGCCTAACGGCACCGCCGCTGATGTACACGAACAGGGCTGCAAAGGCCGCTGCGCATCCTACTACCGCGATGATAACCAGCATGCCGTCGCTTACCTTTAACCTAGGAATCAGGCTGTTCATTCAGGTCTTTTTTTGCATTCGGCGTATTTACGCATGAGGAACGCAATGTACTGCACTGCATACCCACCTTTCAAATACAAAATTCATTGTAATGCGGGCATGGCGAGACAGGGCAAGCTGGCCAAGCGCCCGGCAAGACAGGACGACATCTTTAAGGACTTCAGGCAAGAAATAGAGAGTATGATGAAGCCATGGCCTGAACTCTGGCGTTTCCCACGACTGGAGGATATCCGCGTTCCGCTTTGCGACATGTCAGACAAGGGCGACAGATACGACCTAAAAGTTGAGGTCCCCGGCGTGGAGAAGGACAAGATAGATGTCAAGGCAACCAGGGATTACGTAGAACTAGCTGGCCAGCACTCTGAAAAAACTGAAAAAGAGAGGAAGAATTACATCTACAACGAGAGGTCCTACCGTTCCTTTTATCGCAAGATACCGATGCCAGAGGAGATAGACCCGTCAAAGGTTAACGCCAGGATGGACAAAGGCATACTGACACTGGAGCTGCCAAAGAAAACTCCCAAGGCCAAGAGACAGGCTACGAGGGTGGAAGTCAAATGACGCGGATGCGACAACCCCACAACTATCACGAGGTCAAGGAGCACAGGCCCGAAACCATCTGCGCCAAGTGCGGCACTGAGACCGTGCACGTATGTGAATGGTGCGGCGCATGTCAGGCCTGCCATACAGGACAGGTAAAGGAACAATACTGACTTACAAATCCAGGGCAGCTTTTAGCGTTCGGTACCTGTTGTAATCGTCAGCCAGGATCTTGGCAAGCCTTTTGGCGATGTCTGTGACAGACAGCATGCCAGCTATAGAGCCGTCTGTTTCAAGCACTGGCAGCCTCTTGATCTTGTTCTTGGACATAAGAGCAGCAGCCATATCGACAGAATCGTACGCCTTGATGGTTATCAGCGGCGCGGACATGATGTCCGCAGCCTGAATGTCCCCGGGCTTTTTGTTCAGCAAAGAGACTTTTTTAATAACATCTCTTTCCGTGATGATGCCGGCCGGCTTTCCGGCCTCCAGTAGCACCACCGAGCCGACCTTGCTTTTTATCATCATGTTGGCAACATCCAACACAGAGGGGTTTGATTCTACGTTTGCCGTTATCACGCCCCGGGACATGATCTCGCTGACTGCGCTCATCGGTCTGCCATAAAGGCTGCTCTTCTTAATAACTCTGCTTGCAGAAGCAAACGCTGTACATTAATATTTTAAACAGCTAAAAGCATAGTCAACGTGAACACTGTTGCCCTTAGAGTGGGACGTCATTATCATAGAGAATATCATTCTGGCCGCCATAATCTACGGCGCCATATACATAGAGCTTAGAATTGAAAAGGAAAGAACCCGCAAAGAAGAAAGGAAGAACAGAAAGCAGATCATCCAGTTTGTTACCAACGATCTAAATAAAAGACTGCGGTTTATCGACGAGTCCATACAGTACCACGATTTCAAGCCGTTCTTTACGGACATGTGGGATTCTATAATACTGGGAGGAAAACAGACCCTGCTACCCTTTGCATTGTTTGAGAGTCTGCAACACACATACTCTTGGATGAAATACTACAACAACGAGATAGAGCAGCGGGAAAAGGATGATGAAGAAAAGGTGGTTCTAGAAGTGCTCGAAGAAGTGAGAAAATCCATCAACCAGTCCTTGCAGCTGCTTAAAGAAAGCAGTCTGTGAAACGATTGCAGTGTAATGCATGCCGTTTATTATCGCCAACAATCCACATTCAGATATGAAGAGGCTTGACATAATCATCCCGCACGAGCACGTGGCTGAGGTAAACAACCTTCTGCACAAACACAAGGTAGGAGGCATGTCCTTTTACGATGTCAAGGGAAGGGGCAAAGCCAAGCAGAAACCGGTGGCTGTCGGCAGGGGAGTGATGACCTATGTGCCAGAGTTCGGCTACCGCACAAAGATCGAGGTGCTTGTTCCAGACCCCGTTGCCAAGGAAATAATCGACGACGTGCTCAAGATGTTTGGCAACGGCTCGTCAGCCATCGGCAAGATATTTGTCTACGACGTTGCAGAAGCCTACGACATCGGCACGAAAGAGAAGGGAGACAAGGCCCTCTAGATTATTTGTATATTCTTTCTGTTTCCGGACGCGCTGCTGGTTGTTCGTACTCTTCCATGGCTTTCTGTTGCATCTTTAAGAGCTCTTCCAGCTGCTGCCTGATTATTTCTGCTTCTGCTTTGAGGGGCTTTGTATCCGTCTTGAGACTTGGAACGATGCCTGAAAGCGCTTCAAGCAGTATGGCCGCACCGCCGGGGTCCGGGGCGGTCCCCACAGAGGGGATGAACATGCCCCTGCATTTTATTTTGTTTGCAGTGCATGAGGCCAGCAGCGCCCCGCCGATGCCCACCACGAACGCGGTGGTTGGCACCACAACACTGCCTTGCTTTTCGTCAGCCGGTTTTTGCTCCTCCATAGATTCTGCACCGTCTTCGTTCTGGAGAACCAGCGCACTTCTGGACTTGATGTAAGACGGGCTAACGTTGGTCGGCATTATTCCGCCCATCACGGTCAGATCAGTGGCGTTGAGCTGGACAAGCCAGTCAACGATGGTGTTTACTATGGAGCGGATGCCCCTTGCCAGGATGGGAACTTCGCATATCAGGGCGCAGACACTTCCCTGGTCGTTTGAGTATATCCTGAAAGGATGGCGAAGTTTCTTGCCAATGAACAAGGCGCTGGCCATGATGTACTGCGAGTCAACAAAGGCAATCTGGTGCATGTGCAACTGCTCGATTATGTGGTTCATGCAAATGGAACCAACCATGCTGTTGTCTGGAAAGCCTGCCACCACGAAAGGGTTTTTCAGGGTTATTTTTGAAGAGCTGAGTGGCGATATCAGCGCATGATCATCTTCTGCCGCATGATCAATTATGGAACTATGATCAACACTCTTCCCTTTTTTGGGAGTCATGGCCCAATAGTCAATGCCAATCTGCAGTTATTAAGTTGCACGATCAGGGAAGAGTCAGGTAAAGGCTGTATCTTTTTTTGTTCTGGTCTACGTACGACCACATGGACTCGTCGACGTCGAACTTTACAAAGGTCCTTGACACATGTTCAGGAAGGTTGTCCCTGACTGACTGGCCCATGATTACCCTGCCGGTGGGAACGATGGCAAGCATCTTGGCTGCCATGCTTATGCTAGAGCCCACCACATCTATGTGGGCGTTTTCAAGGCTCTTGCCATAAAGTATCACCAGGACATCTCCGTAATCAAGGGAGATCTTGACCCTGAGTTCTGGCAGGCCGCGCGCCGACAGAGCGGGGTTGATGCACTGGCTGATGACGTCAAGCATCATCTTGCCGCATTCAAGTGCCTGCATGCATGCCTTTTTTTTATCATGCTCAGCCGGAAACAGGGATATCACGGCATCACCCACATATTTCAGGACGTAGCCACCATAGTTGGCAACCACCAGGCTCATCTCCTGCGAGAAGAGCTGGAGTATTCTGGCAAGGTTTGCCGATGCAACAGACAGAGTCATCTGCGTCGACCCGTCAATGTCGACGTAAAGCACCACAACGTTTGTTTTCTGGTTCGCATGCCTTCGCAGGTATCTTTTGCACATGGAAGTCGACAGGTCTATTTGCACCCCTTTTTCCAGGGTTTGATCAGCCCTTGTCTGGATCTGCTTAAGATCCATGGTAGGAGAGATCATGCTGTTTTCCCCTGTCGTACAGATGGCGATTTGTGCAATGGATCCGCGAGCGCAAAGGTTGGATAACTTTCTGAACAGTACACGGTGCCGACATTATTCCCTTCTTTGACTAGTATAAAGATTGTGGGCGGGAAAAATTTCCCACCTGACTGCCAGATTCAAGGAATTACCGGCAAAGACCACAACTAATCGTGCTTTTCATGATCGATTATCGTGGCCAGCGCGGCGTTTTTTGCGGCCAGTTCGGCGGTCTTGACATCATTTTCCGCGCTTCCTATTATCACTGCATCTCCTTCCTTTGGAGCGAGTTTTTCAATCAACTCCCTTCGCAGGTCATGTTCTTTTTTCAGCGAATCCTGGTTGCTGTTGGGCATCACAAACCTTCCGTCTTTGAAAAGAAGGGTTGTCGCGCCTATCGCGCCCATCCTTATTGCGGCGTCCCGTTGTTCTATGCCGGATTTGATCGCAAATCCAAACTCGTGCAAAAGCACCGCATAATTGTACCTGCCAAGGGCGACAGACGATCTTGGCAGGCTCATCTCCGACGGGACTGAGGAAGCAAGGTCGTCGCATATGCCACTTCCCTTGGGAGTCATCCTGGTGCCGCCGTTGGATGTCTCCACCAGCCCGTGCATCTTCATGTGCTTGACCAGCGTCTTGACTGCGCCTTCGCCCAGCCCCAGTTCCCTGCAAAGGATGTTTCTACTGGCGTGCCCGCGGCTTTGCATCAGCTGCAGTGCAACGAACACATGCACCGCGCTAAACGAAAGCAGCCTGCTGGGCGCGTATCTGGCGGCAACCTTTGTCAGCGTCTTGACGTACGTGTGCACGGCTGGCTGATAGTTGAACAACGATTTATTCGTTGTACGGGAGTTGGATAAACCATCCAGGTTGGACAAACCAGCCTATTATTTATATAACACCGCTTCGCACTCGAAAAGCATGTCGTTTGCTGAACAGATCACAAGAGCCGTCGAGGGAGTACCAAAGATAGCTGTTGGCGTCTTGCTTGGCGTGCTTGTATTCGGCATCTTTATGATGGGTTTTGACCAGGGTCACCTCTTCAGCGTGGCTCAGGGAGATCAGGCCTACGGCGATATGTGGATGCACGAATTCTACCATGACATGAGGCACGCCGCTGGATTCGCATGCCACTGACACTGAACGGGCATGAAAACTCTTACTTTTATTGCCATTGTTCTTTGCTCCGGTGCCATTGCCGGCACAATTCTTGCACTCATCAATCAAGCTGTTGTAGAACCTTTTCTTGAAAAGGCCATAGATCTGGAAAACCAGCAGGCAGCCGCCAAAGGCGAGATAATCAACCCCACTGAAATTGCAGCTTACCGGCTCTGGCAGAAGGGCGGAAGCATAGCCGGCGGCGCAGTCCTTGGCCTGTCATACGGCGCCCTGTTTGGCCTGGTTTTCGCATACGCAAGAAACGTGATGCCCGGATCAAACAACACCAAAAAAGCGCTGGTGCTAGCCGGCATCATGTGGTTTGTGCTTTACCTGGTGATCGCATTCAAGTATCCGGCCAACCCGCCGGCTGTTGGAGACCCAGAAACCATCTACTACAGGCAGGGCCTGTACATAGCAATGCTGGCCATCTCCGGCTTTGCAGCCCTTGGCGCAGGAATCATCTACCGCAAGATGAAGGCAGGATCAAAAAAGTTCATCGCCTCCGGCATCTATGCCGCTGCAGTCATTGCCGGCTTTCTGGCGCTTCCGCCAAACCCCGACACCATATCTGCACCAATGGATCTGGTGATAAGCTTTAGAGTTGCAAGCGCGGCCACCATGACAGTATTCTGGATAATCATGGGTCTCATACTGGGCGTTTTCTGGGACAAACTCAAGCCCCATGAAAAAACCAGGATAAAGACAATCTAAACATCATCAAATATATCACCATCCGCAGCAGATCGAGGCATGGTCACAATCAGCACCAAAAGGGAGATTGCCGCCCCTCTTGACAGGGTTTGGGACATCATTTCTGATGTTGACAACGAGTCCAAGTACTGGCACGGGACGAAATCCGTCAAAAACATCAGCAAGAACGGCAACGTCATTGAGCGCGAAGTCGTCATAGCGTTCAAGGATTCCAAAACCCTCCAGACAGTGACCTTAAAACCAAAGCAGGCAGTCGAGGTTAAAATAACGCAGGGGCCGCTGACCGGCACAAAGGTAGTCAGCGTCAACCCGGCCGGCGACAAGACCCGCGTCGACGTGGTATGGGATATCAAGCTATCCGGCCTGTTTGGAATGTTTACCGGCATGGTCAAAAAACACATAGCCGAAGGAACTGAGCAGGCGTTGGACAGAATAGCTGAAGAAGTAGAATAGTTACAATGGACCCCATCATCGATACTGCCATCGTGATTGCCAGCCTGGTACTGGCCGCAGTACTGGCAGGGGTTTTCGGTATCTGGATATACTTTCTTTCGTACATGGTCAAGTCGTTTAAACTTGCGCCGCGGCTGGGAACCAGCAAGTCCGCCGGCAGACATCCAAAGGTCAGCGTCATCCTGCCGGCAAGAAATGAGGAAAACTACATTTCAAGGTGCCTTGACAGCCTGCTTGCCCAGGACTATCCGGACTTTGAGATCGTCGCCATCAACGACTCGTCAAATGACAGGACCGGCCACATAATGCAAGAGTATGCCGCAAGGGACAAGAGGGTGGTTTACATAAGCGCCCCGCCAAAACCCGACGGCTGGGCCGGCAAGAACTGGGCCTGCTTTCAGGGCTACCAAAGGTGCGCCGGCGAACTGCTGTTCTTCACGGATGCAGACACGGTGCACGCGCCGGACACCATGTCTTCTGCCGTCAGCCACATGATATCTGAAAATCTGGATGCGCTGACTGCAATACCCAGGCTCATCTGCAACGACTTTTGGACGAGGATAACGCTGCCTTCGCTGTCCACGTTTTTGCACACGCGCTTTTCCCCGCTGCGGGTCAACGACCCGAAAACAAAGACAGGGTACTTTTTTGGAAGTTTCTTTTTCATCACCAAAGAGACATACAAGGCAGTTGGAACGCATGAGGGCGTGCGCCACGAGCTGGTCGAAGACGGCGCCCTTGGAAGC
Organism: Nitrososphaera sp.; assembly: GCA_037441265.1. Classification (GTDB taxonomy): domain Archaea; phylum Thermoproteota; class Nitrososphaeria; order Nitrososphaerales; family Nitrososphaeraceae; genus Nitrososphaera. The sequence continues at coordinate 11,555 of JBBISN010000033.1, forward strand.
AGGGTAAAAGAAGGCAAGTTCAAGATGAAGATGTTCCGCGGGGAGGAAAAGGTGGACGCGGTCTGGGCCAGAGACTTTCCAACCTTATGGCACGGCTTGCGCAGGCTGGTCGTTCCGCTTTACCACCAGAACCGGGCCGGCGCGCACCTGATGGCCGCGGCAGTCTTTTTCATCCTGTTTGCGCCGTTTGTCTTTTCTGCATTTTCCGTACCGGCGTTTCTGCTGGCTTCCAGCAGCCTTGCCGGGCTTGCAGCCCAGATTTTGCTCGCCACCAACATTGTTACTATTGCACTGCTGGTCATAACTACAGGGGTGCAGTGCAAGCTGGGCGTGTTTGAGAGTCCGGCCTACGCCCTTGGCTCGCCGTTGAGCGGCGCGCTCATCTCCTTTGGGTTCATCTCGGCCATAATAAACGCAAGAAAGAAGGACGCCGTCAACTGGCGCGACAGGCAGTACACCGTTAACGAAAAGCAGCATTTCTTGCACTGAAAAAAACAAGACAGGGATCGGGAAAAGGATTATTAGAAGAAAAGGACAACTTTTATTGAATTGAAAAAGGTCGTCCTGGCAGCGTCTGTTGCAATAGCCGCGATTGCTGTCTTTTTTGTCTACTCGCAGTTTAACAGTCTGGATTTCACGCGGGAAAAAGTTCCCTCTATCACCGACCTGACCGGTGTCAGCAGCGCTACTGACTCTAGAAAAGGCATCGACAGTGAGGCCTTGCAAGTCGGGCATGTCAACACCGTCGAAGCGGCAGAATCCGAGCTTACACTGCCGGACCTGTACACCAGGACTGAAAAGTCTGTGGTGCAGATAACTTCAATTGAGATCAACGATCAGGCCAGGCTTGGCACTGGCTTTGTTTATGACGATAACGGGCACATTGTAACAAACAGCCACGTCGCAGCAGGACAGTCTGAACTGGACGTCACTTTCTCTGACGGGACCATCTACCGCGCCACGGTGCTGGGAAGCGACCCCTCCACCGACCTTTCCGTCCTGTACGTCAAGGACGTTCCAAAGGAAAAATTGGCGCCCCTGCCGCTGGCAGACTCGACCAAGATAAGAGTCGGCGAGCAGGTTGCCGCCATCGGAAACCCCTTTGGGCTTTCAAGTTCCATGACTGCCGGTATAGTCAGCGGCGTGGGCAGGCTCATCCCGTCGCAGGATTCCGGCCCGCTGCAGTTCTTTATTCCTGACATCATCCAGACAGATGCGCCGATAAACCCGGGCAACTCGGGTGGCCCGCTACTCAACACCAGAGGGCAGGTGATAGGCATCAATACTGCCATACGCTCAAGCACCGGCGAGTTTGCCGGCATCGGCTTTGCAGTGCCGTCAAACACCATATCCAAGATTGTCCCCTCGCTGATTACCACCGGCACGTTCAAGCACCCATGGGTTGGCATCTCTGGCACAGACATGACCCCCGGCCTCGCCAAGGCTCTAGGGCTTGCAGAACCAAGGGGCGTCCTGATAGTCGAAGTGATGCCCGGCAGCCCCGCCGAGAAGGGCGGCCTGAAGGGAGGCGACACGCCCACCAAGGTCGATGGAAGGACCGTGAACCTGGGCGGGGACATTGTGCTTGAACTTGACGGCAACCAGGTAAGGAAGCTGGACGACATACTGGTCTACCTGCAGCGTGAAAAGTCGGTGGGCCAGACCATGGACGTGACCATACTCCGGGACGGAAGCGTACAGCACCTCACCATCAAACTTGAGGCCCGTCCAAACCAGCAGGGCACACCGTAGAGGTAGTGTTTAAAGGCCCGACTGGCAGCAGAATCACCGTATCTGCCTTGCAAGCCAATCGTCCAGAACTGCTCAACAGGGCCATGGAGCGGCCCGGCATGCTGACGGTTTCAGAAGCCAGTCAGCTGATGGCAGAATGCCCGACGGACCAGCTTGTAGCTGCCGCCGGGTTGGTACGGGACGTAACAAGGCAGGAGATCATAACATATTCGCGGAAGGTGTTCATCAACCTTGTCAACCTATGTCGAGATACCTGCTCGTACTGCACGTACAAAAAAGAACCAGCTGACCCCCTGCTTTCGATGCTGGGCCCGGACCAGGCCATGGCGGTAGCAGAGGCAGGAAAAAACGCAAGGTGCACCGAGGCCCTCATCGTTACCGGAGAGCGGCCGGAACAAAAATACGCCGAGGCAAAGGCATGGCTTTCCGCGCTGGGCTATGCTTCCACGGTAGAGTACATACGCGACCTGAGCCAGAGCATCCTTCAAAAGACAGGTCTTTTGCCGCACACCAACGCCGGGAGCCTGACCAAGAAGGAGATGGCCCAGCTGCGGGACACCAACGTGAGCATGGGCGTGATGCTTGAATCATCAAGCCAGCGGCTGATGGGAAAGGGCATGGCCCACGAAGGCGCGCCAAGCAAGAACCCCAGGGTGAGGATAAAGACCCTGCAGGGTGCCGGCGAGCTTCGCATCCCCATGACCACGGGATTGCTGGTGGGCATAGGCGAGACGCCAGAAGAATTGGTTGAGTCACTTTTCGTCATCAAGAACCTGCACAAAGAGCACGGCCACATACAGGAAGTCATCCTGCAGAACTTTGAGCCAAAGCCGGAGACCGGGATGGCAAGTTTCCCGTCGACCCCAAAAGAGTACTTTTTGCGGTCTGTTGCATTGGCAAGGCTTGTTATGCCTGACATGAACATCCAGGTGCCGCCAAACCTGAACCCCGGCATTTACAGCAGGTACATAGATGCAGGAATCAACGACTGGGGCGGCATTTCGCCGGTAACCATAGACCATGTCAACCCAGAATTCCCCTGGCCGTCCATCGACTCGGTAAAAAGCGTGACTGCCAGCCGGGGAAAGAGGCTGCGCGCCAGGCTTCCCGTTTATCCTGAATTTATCAAAGGTGGATTTATATCGGAAGGACTTGAAAAGTATACGAGTTTGTTTACAGACCAATCCGGCTTGGTGAGGGAGGACTATGTCCATGGCTTTTGATTCTATTCTCAAGAAGGCAGACCCTGTAATAGCGTCTGCCCTTGACAGGGCACTGGACGGCAAGGACGTATCGGTGCAGGAAGCCGTCGAGCTGTTTGACTGCAACGGCCTTGAGATGAACCTCCTTGTGCTGGTGGCTGACGAGCTGCGGCGCCGGTCGGTTGGCGATATCGTTACATACGTGGTGAACAGGAACATCAATTTCACCAACGTCTGCATAAAGCAGTGCGGATTTTGCGCTTTCAGCAGGGACTTTAGGGAGGAGGAAGGCTACTTCCTTCCCACCGAGGAGATTGTGAGGCGGGCCAGGGAAGCGGCAAGCCTTGGTGCGACAGAGGTATGCATCCAGGCAGGATTGCCGCCGGACATGGACGGCCACCTCTACATTGACCTGCTGCAGGCCGTCAAGAAGGAGAACCCGGACATGCACGTCCATGCCTTTTCGCCGGAGGAAGTGCTATACGGCGCCACAAGGTCAGAAGTGTCAACCCACGAGTACCTCAAGATGCTCAAGGAGGCCGGCATCGGAAGCCTGCCGGGGACCGCGGCCGAGATACTGGACCAGCCGCTTCGAAACGCCATCTCTCCGGGCAGGATCAAAGTCGACGAATGGGTCTCCATAATAAAGCACGCGCACTCCCTTGGGATACCCACAACCTCGACCATAATGTACGGCCACATCGAGACCTCAAAGCACAAGGCAGAGCACATCGCGCT